>QEVR01000002.1:0-175873 GCA_003576745.1 Candidatus Uhrbacteria bacterium
GCGCCCTACATCCTACTCCCCACACTCCCTATTCCGCATCCTACGCACCACGCCTACGTACTCTCTTCGCATCCCGCAACCCGCATACCGCATGGCTCATGGCCTAATGCAAAACACCCGCGTGCGCGGATGTTTTTTTGGTGACCCGGGTGGGGATCGAACCCACGACCATTGGCTTAAAAGGCCACTGCTCTACCACTGAGCTACCGGGTCGGGTATTCGTCGCCGGAATACGCGAAATGCTGTACGATGCTATCAGATTCCAAGCGTTTCATCAAGACATGCGTATTGCGATGATCGGGGTAAAGGGCGTACCAGCCGCTATGACAACCGGCGGCGGTATTGAGCGACATGTGGAGCAACTTGCTCCGCGTTTGGCAGGCCTCGGGCATGAGGTAACCGTGTATGTGCGTCATTACGCCAATCCGCGTGGCACCAAGCGATGGAACGGATGCACGCTCGTGACATTGCCGACGATACGGCGAAAATACCTTGAAGCAATCGTGCATGTTTTTTTGTCCACGCTGCATGCGCTTCGCCAAAAGTATGACATTATCCACTATCACGGCGTCGGTCCTTCCACGCTTTCGTGGATTCCGCGCGTTTTTGCTCCGCGATGCCGCGTGGTTATCACATTTCATTCGCGCGATCAGTTCCACGAGAAATGGAACATTATTGCGCGCGCCTATCTTGCTTGGGGAGAGTGGACGGCTGTGCGTTTTCCTCATGCGACGATCGCCGTTTCCCATGTGATCCAGCAGTTTTGTATAAAACTGTTCGGCGTGAAGCCGTTTTTCATTCCCAATGGCGTCGAAATTCCGTCGGCATCTATTGGGAGCGACCGTATGAAAACACTCGGCCTTGAACCCGGCAGATATTTTTTGGGTCTCGGAAGGCTCATTCCCCATAAGGCTTTTGACGACGCCATCCGAGCATTCCGCAATGTTCCCACGGCTATGAGTCTCGCCATTGCCGGCGCGCCGGGGTATGACATGCGATACGCGGAAGAGCTTTATGCTCTTGCAGAACTCGATCCGCGCGTGCGTCTGCTCGGATTCCGCACCGGCGAAGATCTGCAACAGCTCCTCGCACATTGTTATGCCTACGTATGTCCTAGCCGAAGCGAGGGCTTATCCATTGCGGTTCTCGAGGCAATGAGTCACGGAAAGGTGGTGCTTATGAGCAATATTCCTGAAAATCTCGAACTCATCGACCATTCTGGAATGAGCTACGAGGTCGGGAACATCCAGGACCTCACGCGATTGTTTACATTCGCCGCTCGGGAACCGGCGCTTTTGCGAGAACGCGGCGAACGAGCCCGGCACATCGTAAAACTCCATTTTAGCTGGGATTCCATCGTCAGGCAGACCGATAGCGTATACGAATCCTTGAAGGCATAGCGAAGATGCGTTATTCTCCGGCCTATGCTGAATAAAACGTTTTATCATGCGATCGCGAAGCACCATCGCGAACGGAGCGCGGCGCGCAGGGAGTTGCAGCAAATCTCCGCCGACCTGCTGGCGGCATCCAAGCGAGCCATTTTTGCAACGCAGCGGAATGCGGAAGCGGAATCCGCGAATGAGCTGGCTCAAGGGTTGCGGTATATCAAAAAGGGAAACGGCATTCTCAAAAAGGAGCCGGAACTGGGGCAGGAAGGTATGTGGCGCGCAGGTTTAGAAGAATTTGCGGAAGCGACGCTCTATCATCATGCTGTGGTCCACGGCCGTATCGGAGAAGTGCGGGGCATTCCGCAGGATCCGGAAATATATGTGGGGGCTTTGTCGGATGTCACAGGAGAACTGACACGGTCAGCGGTTCTTGCGGCGACCAAACGGGATGCGGATGCGGTTCAACGATACGGTGACATGATTCGCGACGCCGTGGCATTCTTGCTTACCATGAACTTAACGGGAGCATCCCGACAAAAATTCGATCAGGCAAAACAGAATTTGCGGAAGATCGAAGAGATCGCCTTCACCTTGAGCGTGAACGGTTCGCGCGGGTCATGAGGCAGAAACGGCCCCGGAGCCTTCCCGGAAAAAAGAAGCGCGTGCTTATTCTCGGACTCGGGCAATATCCGAAGGGGAGCGGCATTTCCGCCGCCATGTTTTTTGCAAAGCTCGGTGCCGAAGTGACTGTGACGGATTTGAAAAAAGCGAAAGATCTCGCGGGAAATCTTTCGCGCCTGAAACGCTATAGGCATATCCGTTATACGCTCGGACGCCACAATCCGGCTGATATCCGCCGGTCGGACCTTATTGTGGCAAACCCGCGCGTTCGGCCTGATGCAAAAGAACTGCGGCTCGCGCGGAAGCTCGGCATTCCTGTAACGTCCGATATTGCGGTATTCCTCGAACAGTGTCCGGCAACCGTCATCGCTGTAACAGGCACGAGGGGAAAGAGCACTACGAGCTCGATGATTGCGGCAATGCTGAAAGAGAGCGGCCGCTGCGTTTGGCTCGGAGGGAACATTCTCGTATCGCCGCTCACATTTCTTTCACGCATCCGGAGCGGTGATGTCGTGGTGCTCGAACTTTCGAGCTGGCAATGCGAATCGTTGCCCCAGAATCACTCGCCGCATATCGCCGTCGTAACGAATCTTCTGCGCGATCATTTGAATACATATGGGGGCATGACGGATTATGCGGAGGCGAAAGCGCAGATATTCAGACATCAGGGAACGAAGGATATCGTTATTTTGAACAGTGACGATTCGTATGGCAAGCGATGGGCCAAGGAAGCGCCCGGCATCGTGCGCACCTTCGGCAAAAGTCGCAGCAATGACGCTTTGTATTCCGCACGAGGGATTCGTTCCGGTTCCTTTTCGATAGCTGCAAACGATTTGCAACTTCTCGGCGAACATAATATTTCCAATGCCGCGGCGGCCGTTCTGGCCGCGAAGGCGGCCTCTGTTCCATCCGGCGCGATCCGGAGGGCGTTACGAAGTTTTCGTCCATTACCCTATCGTCTTGAAACCGTACGCATGTACCGCGGCGTACGCTACGTGAATGATACCTGCGCCACTACGCCCGATGGCACGCTTGCGGCATATAATGCGTTCAAACCACATTCGAAGAACATGTTTTTTATTCTCGGCGGCGCTGATAAAATGCTTGACTATTGCGAGCTTGGACGCGTCTTCCGTCGCGCAAAACACCGTCTCCGTATCTTTCTCCTTCCGGGAAGCGCATCGAATAAAATCGAGAAGGAGCTTCGCGGGTGCGCGGTGCGTCAGGTGCGAGATCTCGCGGATGCCGTGATTTCCTCATCAGGTCTTGCCAAAGCTGGGGACAGCGTCATCCTTTCTCCCGGTGCTGCCAGCTTTGACCAATTCCGCAATGAATTCGAGCGAGGCGATATGTTCGTTCGGCTTGTAAAACGCCTTCCCCGTCGAGCCGCTCGAAAGGCTTGACGCGAAGCCCAAGTCTCCGTATTCTATATTAGCAGTCCCTTCACCTGACTGCTAATCTATGGACGCCCGCCTGGAACAAGTGCTATCGCATCTCATCGAGGACTATATTCGGAGCGCCGAGCCGGTGGCATCCGCGAATCTTGTGCGTTCGCATGATCTGGACGTGAGTTCTGCGACAATCCGCAACTGGCTTTCTCTTCTTGAAGAAGAGGGGTATCTGATTCAACCGCATACTTCTGCAGGTCGTATTCCTTCGGAACGAGCCTTTCGATGGTATGCGAAGAATCGACTTGGTGGAGCTGCGCTCCCGGAGAAGTACATCTCCGCGTTGTCGCAAGCGGCGCATGCTGCCGTTCTTCCCGAACGCGCAAAGCAGCTCGCAAAATGCAGCGTGGCGATAACGAAGAGCGCGGCGCTCGTAGGTACGAATCTTTCCGATACGTATTACACGGGTTTGTCGGAACTGTTCAGCCAACCCGAATTTCGGGATTGGTCCAGAGTGGTATCCATCGGATCGATGCTGGACAGGCTCGATGAACAGCTTAATCGTTTGCGTGAACAGTCATATGCGGAGCCGCGCATTCTTCTCGGTTCGGAATGTCCCTTTGGAAATGCCTGCGGATCCGTGCTTCTAACGCTCCCGAAACGCATGGTGTTCGTTCTCCTCGGGCCCATTCGGATGGATTACAAAACAGCGCGGAATGTCTCGTATGAAATTTCACGTTTAATGCACGCTTGATTCTATGATGGATGAACAGCAACACACGGCACACGGCGACAGCATAGCCAACAACGAAACGCTCGACACGCTTCGGCGCGAACGGGACGAGTATCTCGCTGGATGGAAGCGCGCCATGGCGGATTATGAGAATCTCAGGAAAGAAACGGAAAAGGAAAAGGAAGTATTTCGAAAATACGCGAATGAAGCATTCGCTCTCCGGATGCTTCCCGCCATCGACCAGTTTGAGGTGGCCATGCAGTTTGCGCCATCGCTTGATACACTGCCCGACGAACATCGCAAGGCATTCGCAACATGGATGACGGGATTGGAAGCCGTGAGATCATTGTGGCGCGATGCGGCGAGCGAGCTTGGCCTTGAGCGCATAGCCGCCGAAGGCGCCTTTGATCCCAACCTTCATGAGGCCGTGGAGCGTCTTCCAAGCAGCGGAACGCCTGACGGAGATATTCTCAAGATTTCGGAACATGGATACACGCTGCATGGAAAGGTCATTCGTCCCGCGAAAGTGGTTGTGAGTTCAGGTTCGCCATCTAACGAATAATTATCATACCTCTATGAAATACTCACCATTATTCGAGGAATTCGACGTGTTCATGCAGCCGTACCGGTCGCTTCTTCCCGCGGTGCAAAGCGGCATTGTTCCGCCGGTGGATATGTATCAGACGCAGACATCTTTGGTCATCGAAACGCCGCTCGCGGGCGTGGATCCGGAGCGCGTGGAGGTTTCCGTCGATCGCGGCGTGCTGACCATCAAGGGCAGCATGGAGCGGAAAACGGAGGTTGATGAGAAGAATTATTACCGCAAGGAAGTCCGGAGCGGTTCCGTGTTCCGACAAATTCCTTTGCCCATCGATGTGCAGGAAGGAAAGGCGAAAGCGGGCCTTGACAATGGAATGCTTAAAATCGAACTCCCGAAACGCGCATCAGAAGAGAAGCAGACCATAAAAATTCAGGTGAAGAACAAGAAATAATTCGTTAACACGTATGGCAAAAATACTGGGAATCGATCTTGGAACCACGAATTCGTGCATGGCGGTTGTCGAAGGCGGAAAGCCCAAGGTCATTGAAAATGCGGAGGGAAACAGAACGACGCCGTCCGTGGTGGCATTTACGAAAAGCGGCGAACGCCTCGTGGGACAGCAGGCAAAACGCCAGTCCGTGGTGAATCCGCGGAATACCTTCTTTTCCGTAAAGCGGCTCATCGGCCGCCGCTGGGATGACACAGAAGTGCAGCATGATGTGTCATTTCTTCCGTACGGCATTCAGAAAAAGGGCGAAGGCGTAGCATTGAAACTGGAAGACGGAAGCAAAACGTTTGCGCCGGAGGAAATGTCCGCCATGGTTTTGCAAAAACTTAAAACCGATGCGGAAGCTCGGCTCGGCGAAAGCGTCACCGAGGCGGTCATTACGGTTCCTGCGTATTTCGATGATGCGCAGCGGCAGGCAACAAAGGTTGCCGGCGAAATCGCGGGTTTAAAAGTCCTCCGCATTATTAATGAACCCACTGCGGCCGCGCTCGCCTACGGTTTCGATGCGAAAAAAGATCAGAAAATCGTCGTGTACGATCTTGGCGGCGGAACCTTTGACGTCTCGGTTCTGGAAATTGCCTTTGACGCCGAGGAAAATCAAAATACCGTACACGTGCGCGCGACAAACGGCGACACGCATTTGGGCGGAGATGACTTCGACAAGGTGCTGATGGATTGGATCGTGAGCGAATTCAAAAAAGCGGAAGGCATTGATCTCTCCAAAGACCACCTTGCGCTTCAACGGATTAAAGAAGCGTCGGAAAAAGCGAAAATCGAGCTCTCATCGGCGCTGGAGACGGAAATCAATCAGCCATTCATTACAAGCGATGCGGCCGGACCCAAGCACATGCTCATCAAGCTCACGCGCGCGAAGTTCGAGGAGCTTACAGCCGATCTTGTCCGAAAAACGCTTGAACCGTGTAAAAATGCTCTAAAGGACGCAGGACTCTCGGCTGCGGATATTCATGAGGTCGTTCTCGTTGGCGGCATGACGCGCATGCCATTGGTTCAAGCGGAAGTGGAAAAGTTTTTCGGGAAAAAACCGAATATGAGCGTGAATCCGGATGAAGTCGTCGCTATCGGCGCGGCGGTGCAGGCGGGGAATCTTCAGGGAGACATTAAAGGCGATTTGCTCCTTTTGGATGTAACGCCGCTCTCGCTTGGACTCGAAACGCTTGGAGGAGTATGCACCAAGCTTATCGAACGGAATACCACCATTCCTACGTCGAAGAGCCAAATATTTTCTACCGCAGCGGACAGTCAGCCATCCGTGGAAATCCATGTCCTGCAAGGCGAGCGAGAAATGGCTGCGGACAACCGCTCCCTTGGCCGGTTTATGCTGTCCGGCATTCCGCCGGCTCCGCGAGGCGTTCCGCAAATCGAAGTTACATTCGATATTGATGCGAACGGGATTCTGAATGTGAAAGCCAAAGACAAAGCAACCGGGAAAGAACAGCAGATTACCATCACCGCCTCCACAAATTTGTCCGATGAAGAAGTGGACAGGATGAAACAAGAAGCGGAAGCGAATGCCGAGGCGGATAAACGAAAGAAAGAGGAGGTTGAAACGCGGAATATGGGGGAGACCATGGTATATACCACGGAGAAGATGCTGAAGGAGGCGGGTGACAAGGTATCAGAAGATGCTAAAAAAGACGTGGAAGAAAAACTGACAGCCCTTAAAGCGGCGCTTGCCGGGAGCGATCTTGGGCTTATCCGAACATCCGCTGACGCTTTGGCGACGTCTGCACAGAACATCGGGGCCGCCATGTATGCCGATGCGCAAAAACAGGAAGCGGCATCGGGAGATGCGGGCAAGACCCCTGATGCCGGCGCGGAATCGAAGGATGGCAGCGTGGAAGGAGATTTTACGGCGAAAGGTGATTAATTCACTGTCTTCATGATCTCGCGTACTATGCCGAAAGCAAAAACAAAACGCGTACGAAAAAAGGTTGTGTCATCGGCGCGTGCGCGTTCGCACAGTCAAAAACACAAGGCTAAAACTCGTCGCGTTTCACGCGCACCCGCCGGAACCCGCCGTAGCGAACGTTCCAACGGCCAGCCGCCGACGAATCTCTATCCGTACCACATTGAACGCCACGGGGATGTTCATTGGCAGATTGATCGTTTCCGCGCGTTTGCAGGAAGAATCGGACAGGATAACGCAGCATCACTGGAAAAAGCGCTTTCGTTTGCGCAGGAACGTCACCGGATGCAAATGCGGAAAGGCGGGAGCGATTATATTATCCATCCGGTTCGCATTGCGAACATTTTGTTCGGCGAGTGGGGCATAAAAGATGCGGACGTTCTGGCGGCAGCGCTCCTGCATGATGTGGTTGAGGATACGCAAACCACCGTGAAGGAGATTAAAGACGTGTTCGGCGATTCGATCGGACGGCTCGTGGACGGGTTAACCATGTGGAAAGGGAGCGAAACGCATGATGCATATTTGCGTCGAATCGCAAAAGGGTCTGACCGGTTACGATTGATAAAATGCGCAGATACGTTGGATAATTTACGGTCGTGGCACGAGTGCGTGGGCGAAGAGAGAGAGGCGTTTCCCCGTTGGTGGAAACAGGCGCACGATCTTGTACTGCCCATGGCTTTGCGAACATCGCGCGCGGCCGCGAGACAGCTTGACGACGTGTTGCGCGATCCCTGGTATCAGTTTCAAGCGCAATGCAACGGAGTATGACCAAAGAATCTTTTCGTCCAGGAGGCGCATTCGCCGTTCTCATTGCCGCGGCGGTTATTGTGATTGCAGGCATACTGTATCGTAATGATATCGTGCCGCAGGCGGACAGAATGGACCCGTTGGATGAGGAATCCGCGGTCTACCTTAAAGAGGAGGAGCTACTAAAGGCGGCACAGGCGGGTGATGAACTCATCGAACGGCAGCTCAAAGACGCCTTTGACGCCGGGGAGCTTTTTCCTATTGTGACATACGATGTTCCGAAAACAGAAAACAAGCTTGTGCTGGCCGCGCCCACAAAAAGCGGAACGGACGAATTTGCGAGTTGCGGCGTGGACGGTCAGGCGTATTGCGGACTGTATCTTCAAACGCCCACAAGTTCGCGTCTGCTCATGTGGGGATCGGCATTGGCCGGATTTGAGAGCGTTTCGGAATTCGTTGATTCAAACCATGCGGTTGTGAGCAGTGCCTGGTCCCTGTTCAATTACACGAGTATTGAACGAAAACAGCTGAATCTTGATAATGGCGAACTGCTTCCCTTATTGTTGCTCGAGCTTGACAGTATGGACAATGGCGCTGAACTGCTTGCTCGCGGAAACGGCGCATACGCAAAACTTGTTATTACAGGATCGTATGAGCAGGGACGCACATATCCATCGGATATTCGCATTGAAGATGAACGTGGGAACTCGACCTTCCGCATGGATAAAACTGAAGTCGCGCAGTTCGCGGATGCGCAGAGGGTATCGGAACAGGTTCTCCCTTCCGTATTTTTGGAACCACAGGATGATGATATTCGTACATATGCCGTACGCCTCCGGCTGTTCGGTACGGAATATCTGTTTGACGTGCGCAAGAATATTTTGTTGAAAACGGCGTTATAAGAACATCGCTCATGCCGAAAGACTATTACGATATTCTCGGCGTTCCGAGGACCGCCTCCGCGGACGAGATTAAAAAAGCTTTCCGAAAGAAGGCGCATGAATTGCATCCGGACAAAGGCGGAGACGAAAAGTCTTTTAAGGAAGTGAATGAAGCCTTTCAGGTTCTCGGCGATGCAAAAAAGCGTTCCGCGTACGATACGTTCGGTCATGCCGCATTTTCCGGAGGATCGGGGGCGCAAGGATACGGTGGATTCGGCGGATTCGAGGGCATGAATATTAACATGGAGGATTTGGGCGATTTGGGCGATGTGATCGGGAGCATGTTCGGATTCGGCGGCGGAGGCGCGTCAAGAAGGCGAAGAGGAAAAGATATCGAAACGCGCGTTGATATCGATTTCCTCGACAGTGTTCGCGGTATCACCAAACCCATAACGCTCCGCGTGCTTTCGGCATGCGCGGATTGCAAAGGAACGGGAGCTGCCGGATCGAAAACGAAAACGTGCGGTTTGTGCGGCGGGAAAGGTCAGGTTCAACAGGCACAGCGCACGCCGTTCGGCGTTTTCCAGTCCGTTATGAACTGCACCGCATGCGGCGGAAGCGGCATTGTTCCCGAAACCGCCTGCAGAGTATGCGGCGGTGCCGGCGTAACGGCGTTAAATAAAACGCTGAATGTCCGTATTCCGCCGGGCATTGCGGACGGAGAGTCGCTTCGTTTGGAGGGAGAGGGAGAGGTGGCAGAGCGTGGCGGAAAGGCCGGCGATTTGTATGTTCATGTGCGCGTACGAGCGCATGACCATTTTCGTCGCGAAGGAAACGACGTGGTAAGCGTAGAGCATGTTCCGACGAGCCTGTTGTTTTTAGGCGGCAAGGCAGACATTCGCACCGTAGACGGCGCAGGCTCACTGACCATACCACCAGGCACGCAGCCGGGAACCATGTTTAAGCTTCGAGGACGCGGCATGCCCTATCTTCATTCGCGCAGCCGGGGCGATCATTTGGTGACCGTAATGCCGGTGGTTTCCAAAAAACTCACGCGCGAACAAAAGCGTCTTCTTGAAGAATTACGGGATGCGGGCTTGTAGACTCTTGTGCTATCATCATTCCAACACTATGGACATTCTTCAGAACATCAATTGGTCCGTGCCGACATGGGACTTATTTATTCTGCTGTTTTTTCTCGTCGGCTCCCTCCTGTACGGCCTTTCCATGGGACGCGATCGCGTTATCGTTATTCTCGTCTCCGTATATATGGCGCTCGCGGTGGTGGGAAACGCGCCGGTGCTTCGTGATTTGAACGCCTTTCAATTAAGCGTCAACGAGAACTTCGTTCTCCAGATCGGGTTTTTCCTCGGCACGTTCCTGGTACTTTTTTTGCTTATTTCCCGATCCGGCCTTATGCATACGCTGGGTCAAAATGCCTCGAATGGCGGCATGCTGCAAACGCTTGTTTTCAGCATTTTACAAGTAGGGCTGTTTATTTCGATCGCCCTGTCATTCGTGCCGCAGGAAGTTTCCGGCAATCTTACCGAAATCACAAAACAGATCTTCACCTCGTATTGGGGAAAATCCGCCTGGCTCATCGGCCCTGTGGCGTTTATGGCGATGATGCCGAAATCGCGAAAACATACGGGGGATAATGGTTGACAAGTACGCGACAACTCGCTAGGGAAATAGTTGATGCGGAACGTCTGACGTCGCCGCGTTGAATGGATATTGCGCTACACATGAAACGCAAAGAATTCGCGCGATTCTACGACAAGCATTTCAAGCGAATTTATACGTTCGTATATTTTCGCGTAGGCGGACATCGGGAAAAAGCCGAGGATTATACGCAGGATATTTTTCTGAAGGCGCTGGATGCGTTCGATCGATATGACCCCGCCATTAGCGAGTCTGCCTGGATTTTTACCATAGCCAGGAATCACATTATTAATCAGGCGGCAAAGGAACGCCCGCAGACGGATTTAGAGGCGGTTGAAAATACCATATGGGATACCGAGGACTGGGGGGCGAACATGGAAATCGCTTACGATGAAAAAAGGCTGTTGGCGGCCATTCAGATGCTTCCCAAGGATGAGGCGGATCTCATAAGGCTTAAATATCTGGAAGGTTGGAAATTTAAGGATATCTCCGAACTAACGGATTCCACGCCCGGATCGCTCAGGGTAAAAGCCATGAGAACTCTCAAAAAACTCAAAAAAGCGCTGAAACAAAAGTAAACCCTTTCGGTATAACGCAACGAAACCTATGACATGGCACATACGAATGAGACTGAAAAAACTGGAGGCGCGGGCCCGTCCGCGACGGTATTTTCAATCTCGCCTCCGCACTCGTTTGGTATACCCGCACGGAAGACCCTGGCATGTGGTTTTTGTTCGGCCCGTTGCCGGCATGCTTACGGTTGCTGCGGTCATGGGAGCGGGAACGAGTGTGTACGCGTATTCGTCGGAAGACGTACTGCCAAGCCATCCGCTTTATCCGGTTCGTCAAACATTAGAACGCGTCGAGGAGCGCATCGCATTTTCTAATACCCATCGCGCCAACCTTGAACGAAAAATACTTCTCCGTCGCGTCCGCGAAGCGGAGCTTATGGAAGTACGACGAATGCGCATTGGTCCGCAGGACATCGAACGCATGATGCGCGCCATGCAGGAGGCGATAGATATCGGGGAAAAGCTTCCTCCTCCCTTACAAAATCAGCATGACCAAATGGTTGCACAAGCCGAGCTTCAGCATGCCAAGCTTATCGAACGCGTCCTTTCTGCCGGCGGGAACGGAGAGAATGCCAAGGTTGAGCGTCTTATGAAACGGGAGCTCGGAAATTTGGGAGAACGCATTGAAAAAATGGATGAACGGCGTCGGAGGACATATGAGAATCTTCTTATTCGTCGAGCAGCAATGATGCGGAAGATGCCGTGGAGGATTGAAAACGGGAATGTTTTTGTCATACCACCAGCGGATATAAATATCGAACCTTTCGCACCGACGTCGGTTAATGATCTTGAACAACGGCTTCAGGAGGCGGAAGTTTTTATAACGGAGCCCTCCATTGAGGGATCTGTTTCCGTCTCGGAAACTTTCGAGAGGCTCATGGAACCAATGGACGGTTCGTCTTCAGAAATACGCACCTTGTTTATGCAGGAACCGGATAATAAATTTGAACTTAAGACAACACGATAAACGTTGGAGATGTAACAACGCATAAAAAACTCACGGCCTAGGCCGTGAGTTTTTTGCTTATGGAACCTGTATTGGCGGCGGGGGTAGCTGACCAGACGGCTGTGTTCCATGTTCCCCAGGGGTTTCTTTGAAGATTGTATTATTAGGGTCATTCGGATCTGCGGCGTTCGTACTTGGTTCCTGTGATGATGGCGGATTGAGCAGATTCTGAAAAGCTTCTTGTGAAGGGCTGGGGGGTACATCTGGAATTATTACACTTGTATTGGTTGCAGAACCCTCTCTGTTCCCGTTGAGATTTTCTGAAGGTATCTGGGGTTCCTGAGGAATAACCTGTCTAAAAATGCTCGATTGAAGGATTACGAGCACCAACGCCACGATAAACAAAAGAAGCGCGAGCACGACAAGGATTTTTCGTGATGCGCCGGATGATGATTCGCCGTTCATATGAAAATAGTATAGCAGGAAAAGTAGGGAGTAGGGAGTGGAGGGGTGGCCGTGAGCCGTGAGCCTTGCGCCATACGGTATGCGGGATGCGGGATGCGAAAAGAGTACATAGGCGTGGTGCGTAGGATGTGGAATAGGGAGTGGGGAGTATAGGCTGTAGGGCGCGGCACCGCGACCTGTAGGACGCAGTTGTGTAGGACGTGGGCCATGGGCAGTGAGCCATGCGCCCCGCAATCCGAATCCCATAACCAATAACCCGTAACCAAAACCCCGTTCCCTTTGCCTTTGCCCATTATGCACATTTCCCATTTATTATTACCAAACTCGCTTGACAATGGTATATTGAATATGCGTAGCAGGGGGTGAGAATGGCAAACTTGACATTTTCACAAAAACCTGATGAAATGCGCTATCTGCCTTTAAGTAGGGGCAGGTATGGGTCCCGACCAATCGGGATATATCCGGATAAGCCGGACAGCCGCCGAAAAAGCGGTTTACCTTCACAATGACAGACAGGTTTCAAAAAACACGGAGGCAATCGTGACGAACAAGTACCAGACGACGATGAGCGCAAAAGCGCTTTGGGCCGTCGCATTCGGCTTGGTCGCCTGGGCTTGCTCTGGCGACGATCCGGCGGATGCGACGAAACCGGACGGGAGCGGCGGCATTGCCGGCACTTCCGTTGGCGGCACGGGCGGAAGCTCGGCAAGCGGCGGCACAGGGGGCGCGCAATGCACCCTGTCCAATGGCTGTGAAGCAGGCGTGGGCGGAAGTCCGAGCGGCGGGGGAAGCGGAGGCATTGCCGGCCAAGCCGGCACAAGCGCAACGGGCGGTATTGCCGGGTCGGATTCCGGCACCGGCGGCGAGCCCCCGGACGGGGGAGGTTCAGGTGGCATGTCCGGGTCGGGCGGAAGCTCGGCAACAGGAGGTACCTCTGGTTCCGGCGGCATCGCGGGACAAGATGGTGGCAGCGGTACTGGCGGCTCAGCCTGCCAAGCGCCCGGCGCTTCTTGCGGAGGTGGATTGACCTGCTGCGCACCTGCCAGTTGCATGGCTGGCGTCTGCATTGGCAGCGGCACTGGCGGAACGTCGGGTACGGGCGGAACCGGTGGTACGGGTTCGGGTGTGTGGACGCTTTGCACAAACTGCTCGAACAGCGGGAACTGCGCGGCGAACATCAGCGATCCCGAGTCGTTCTTCAACAACAAGCCCTGCAGCATTCAGGACATCCAGAGCTGCGGCTACTGCAGCCAGCAGGTGCCCGGAACGCTTTCGTGTAACGGGACTGTCTGGACGTGGACGACCACCGGTACGCCCGGCGCTCCCTGCATAAACCAGGATGGCGGTACGGGCGGCTCGTCAGGCACCGGCGGAACGTCAGGAACGGGCGGAAGCTCGGGCTCCGGCGGGACCGGCGGCAGCAGTACGGGCGGAACGTCCGGATCCGGCGGAAACACCGGAGGCACCGGTGGCGACGCTGGTGGTACAGGCGGAACGTCGGGAACGGGCGGATCCACGGGAGGCACCGGCGGATCGCCGCAGGCCCTGAATTGCTCCGGCTTTACGCGGGACAACACGTTCCCGTCGGGTATGGACCTGACGGCAGATGTGTGGGCCTCGGCGCCGAGCGACATCTACGTGGCAACCGGACTCTACGGCACGGGCGAAATCGCTCATCGTAACGGTTCCGCCTGGAGCCTCATGACGCTTCCGGCTGTGAGCGGCGAGAGCTGGTCGGCAATGCATGCCGTTTGGGGTCCATCCGCAAATGATGTGTGGGCCGGCGGCGGAACCAAAGGCCAATTCACAAACCCAAAGGCGCGCTTGCTTCGGCGGCAAAACAAAGGAGCATGGGTCGTAGACTCGAGCCTTCCTACGGCTGCCGGCGACGCCTACGTGCTCTCCATTTGGGGAGAAGATGCGAACAATGTCTTTGTCCTTGTCCGATCTTCCACCACCCTTCCGCCGTTGCTGTCGTATGCCAAGATTTTCCGCAAAAACGGGGGATCATGGGCACAAATGACCGTTCCTGCGTATCCGTCGTCAATCCTCATGCGACATATCTGGGGCAAGTCATCCTCGGACGTGTACGCGGTGGGGACACAGCTGGACTCCGGGAGCAATCCCGTAAAAGCCTTGCTGTGGCACTATGACGGAAACGGTTCGTGGAAAGACATCACGACCCTGCCCGGAGACGCGGTACAGCTTGGCGCCGTTCACGGCGCCGGGAACGAAATCATTGCGGTAGGAAGCTACTGGGATGGCTCGAAATACCGCGGCATGCGCCTGACGAGCACGGATTTGTCGAACTGGACGCGGTTTAACAGCACCGTGACCGAGGCTGACAGCGCGGTTTGGTCGCCATGGCAGGGAGCTGCTCTTGCCGGCGGCTCTGCGAGTCCGCAACAGGCTGGCTCTGCCCGCCTGATTACATACAGTCTCGGCAGCTGGGCTGAACAGACCGTTGATGGCATCGCCATGGGTACTTCCGGCTTGGCATCCCTCCCGGGTTCAAACCAGGTAGCGGCTGCCACGTACAGTAACATCACGGGCATGGCCGGCGTATACATCGGGACCTGTCAATAATCCTCCACGCTGTAACGAGCTTTGGGGGACTCTCCTCAAAAGGGCGGACATCGAAAGATGAACCGCCCTTTTTCTTATGGTATACTTTGTTTAATATGAAATTCCGAGCTTTTGGTATTTTGCTGGCCGCCGTTATCGGCATTGGGTCAGCAGGGTTCAGTTATGCCGCATGGGTTGGCGCGCCTTCAAATCCGCCGTCAAGCAATACGCTTGGTCCAATATGGCTTCAACCGGGAGTGCCTGCGCAACAAACAGGAAATTTTAGTATCTCAGGTGAAGGAACTTCGAATAGGTTTATTGGAACAGCTACCGGGGTGGCGATTCGTTCATATGGTGACATATCGTTTCAAAATTCGGGAAAAGCCTTAGTTGTAAACGGAAGCGGAAATACTGTACTTAACATGGGCAACTGGGGTTTCGGAGCTACGGGTTTCAGCGTTGGCGTTTACGGAAACATTGATGTTGCGGGATTCGGAGGATCAAATGGAACGCTGGCCGTTACCCAAATTTGTTTGAAGAATGATACTTGCCGCACAACGTGGCCAACCGCATCTGCCGTTTCGGATATTTGGGTGGATGTTACAGGCGATACCATGACCGGGGACTTGATTGTTCCAAATCATCAGGTCGCCGCAAAAACGCTTTGGGCGGGTTCGAATTTACAGGTTCAGCGGCCGGCATCCACGAATGTATTCCGAACGGGTAGCTGGGACGGTACATATGATAACTTCATAGAATTTCTTTCCGATCCTGCAGAAACGCAAACGCTCAAATTCTTTACGGACGCGGTTGGACCGAATGTGGGTCAAAATGCCATGCAGATTCGCTTAAACAATACAGCGGGGCCATCGTGGCGGGCGGCGTATATGGACGGAAGCCGCAGCGGAAACGTGGACCGGGAACTCACATTTATTGGACCGAACGGTGCATTGGGTTTTGCCGCAAATACACCCGGTACTGCTCAACAGCGCGTCGGCGGGCTCATCGGATATTGTCCGGGAGGCGTAACACCGTGTGCCGGCATTACAGTTACCTCGCAAAATGTAGGCGGCAATTCACAAGGAGGTTTGTTCTATAACACGGCGGGAAATAATGTAATTCTCGCTGATCCGAATTACTCCATATACGGTTTGTCCTCAGGGTCATCACTTATCGCAGGATATTTTGAAAATACGGCCGTAAACGGAAGAGCAGTTGTTGTGAATGCGAATCAGTCAGGCGGTGTGGCCGGCTTGTTTACAGGAAGTCAGTGGGGAATAGCCGGTTCGGGAGCGATCGGTGGTGTTTTTACTGGTATAAGTTCGGGCATTTCAGTAAGCGCCTCGACTGTAGGTGGTCAGTTCTGGGGACAGAAAGGTATACAGGCATATGGCACGGAATCTTACGTGAGCGGAGGTTCGGGGGTATATGGTCAGAATGACAACGGGTTTGGTGTTCAGGGAAGTGGCGTATATGGAGGATTCTTCCTTGGTGGTACTGCAGGACTTTCGGCGGGAAATACAATCAATACGAATAAATGGATGCAGCTCGGGACAAATAGTTTTGGAGCTATTGTGAGTGGAAATATGCAAGTGTACGGCGGAGGGACGGCGAGCGTATATATCGGCGATCAGGGTTGTGGTGCTGGGTATGCTGGTTTTCAAGTTAACAGCAGCTTTGTACAAGATTGTCAACGCTATAACCTCCTGGGAGGGTTAAACGGACAAACGTTTATCAACGCTTTTGGTGGACAGCCCATCTATTTCCGTCAACAGAATGGAACGATGGCAATTATCAACAGTTCTGGAGATATGGGAATCGGTATCGGGGTCGGTACGCCATACGGAAGACTGGAATTAAAGGGTCCGCGTGATCCATTGCTGACGCTGAATGCGGACAGCGGATATAATCCCGCGATCCATTATCGGACGAATGGAACTACGCAATGGTATACGTGGGCGAATCAGGCGAATAACGACTTCATTATCGGCAATCCGAGCAAAAATCCGCTGGTGCAACTCCACCAAAATCCGACCTCTGCGTATACATTTACAATGTATACGAACAATGACCTCCCAATGCTTGTATACGGGACAAGCAAGTATGGATACATGAATACATCCGCAGGGGCATGGTATTTCTCCTCAGATGAACGTCTCAAGAAGGACATTGAGACGCTGCAGCCGGGCTTGGATACGCTCATTGAACTCAGGCCCGTTACGTATAAATGGAAGGAGGATTCGACCGGGGACGTGCAGGTTGGCTTTATCGCTCAGGATGTCGAAAAGGTACTTCCGAATTTGGTAGGCGAAGGTCCAGACGGCTATAAGACGCTCGATAAAGAGGGGATGATCCCCTACATGGTGAAGGCGATACAGGAGCTCAAGGCCGAGAATGACCAGTTGAAAGCTCGTCTCGACGCTCTCGAAGCAAAGTAGCAACAAGCTCCCCAATACGGGGAGCTTTTGATTTACGCAAGGGTTCCGTATACTGTTCGCACATATGCTTCGTATTTGGGATACAAAGAAACGTTCCATTGAAGAGGTTCGTCCGCTTCAGCCCGGGAAGGTGGGTTTTTATGCATGCGGCCCCACAGTGTATCAGCGGGCGCATATTGGAAATTTGCGTGCGTATGTGTTCGAGGACGTGCTAAAGCGCGCACTTATGGCGAACGGGTATTCCGTGCGTCATGTGGTAAATATTACCGACGTGGGCCATCTCACGGACGATGCGGATGCGGGCGAAGACAAAATGGAACGCGCGGCAAAAGAGGAGGGGAAGGATGCCTGGGATATTTCCCGTGAATACACACGATTATTTCTTGAAGACATTGCGGCGCTGAATATACTTTTACCTGACGCCCTTCCAAAAGCAACGGATCATATCGATGAACAGATCGAACTGGTAAAAACGCTGGAGGATAAGGGTTTCACATATGAAACGGACGACGGGGTGTATTTTGATACTTCGAAATTCGCGCATTACGGTTCACTCGGCGGTCAGTCGCTTTCAGAAAAACAGGAAGGCGTTCGCGTAGAAGCAAATACCCAAAAACGGCATCCGTCGGATTTTGCGTTATGGAAATTTTCTGGGGAAAAAGGAAAGCGGCACATGGAATGGGACAGTCCATGGGGCAAGGGCTTCCCGGGATGGCATGCGGAATGCTCGGCCATGAGCAGAAAAGAATTGGGCCAGCCTTTTGATATCCACGCGGGCGGGATCGACCACATTCCTGTCCATCATGAGAATGAAATTGCGCAAAGCGAGGCGGCTTACGGCGTACCGCTCGCGAACATGTGGTTTCATGTTGAATTTCTCCTCATCGAAGGTCAAAAAATGTCGAAATCGCTCCGAAATACGTTTACGATAGATGATTTGCGCGAACATGACATTTACCCTCTCGCGTTCAGGTATTTCTTGCTCGGCTCGCATTATCGGAAGAAGCAGAATTTTACATGGGATGCCGTCCAGGGGGCACAGATTGCGCTTGAGAAGATGTATCGCGTCTGCAGGGCGTTTCCGAACCCCAGGACCGTACTCGTTGATGCCGAATCAGCATTCATGGATGCAATCAACGATGATTTGAATACGCCGGAAGCGTTGGCGTCGCTCCATGCGCTTTTTGACGGGGATCAGAACGATGCGGATAAAGCCGCAACGGCTTTGGCGATGGACCGAGTCCTTGGGCTTGGGTTGGATGCCGTGGTTTCAAAACCGCTCTTTATTCCGCCTGACATCAAAGCCCTGGCCGATGAGCGCGATAAGGCACGAAATAAAAAACAATGGGATCGTTCTGATGCGTTGCGTGACGAAATTGAACGAAAGGGCTGGATCTTGCGCGATACGGCCGAAGGATATCTCCTTGAGAGAGCATCGATAGATCGTCGTTCGTAGTCTAAAGAATACCCCCTACGAATTCCTGTTGACGAGATGCAAGCCGACTTAGATCCACTTTTTGATTTTGAAATACACCATCATACCGGCGCTCCCGAGCAGCATGATTCCCGTGATAATGAGAAATCCGTATGCGTGATCCTGGAACGGTACGGGCACGTTCATGCCGAACATCGCCGCGAGCAATGTGAGCGGGAACACAATGACAGAAAAAATCGTGAGGGTTTTGATGATGTCATTCGTCCGAAAGTCGATGAGGGATTTATTCGTTTCGTGAAGCGCTTCGATTTCGTCGCGCTGGAGTTCCAGCTGATCCCATATTTCCTTGGTATGCTGAATAAGCTCGCGGAAATATGCATTGAGCTTATTCAAGGGGAAAAAGGACGGCGCGATATCCAACAATCTGGTCATGACCGCTTTATGCGCCTGCATGGCTTGCCGAAAATTCACAACATTGAGCTTGATGCGGAGAATGTCATTGATTAAGTGTTTTTGATATGGATCATTCAGCCGGCGCTCAATGGACTCCATATCCGCGTTAATATTTACCAGTTTTGGAAAAACGGACGTTAAAAGGTCATTGAGTATCGCGTATAAAAGCTGAGTAATATCGCCCGTGAGGCAAACGTGACGCCCCTTTGACGCCCTGCTCGATTGAAACAATTTGCGAAGGGGCGTAAGGCCGTCCGTATTTACGGTAACGAGATAGTTTTTTGAAATGAAAAAATCGACTTCTGAAATTCTGATCTCATGCGTATCCTTGTCAAAAAACGGATAGAGGAGAATCATAAATATATACCCATCCCTCGCAACCACTTTGGGACGCTGGATTGGTGGCTGGACGTCACGGAGATCGATGGGATGAAATCGAAACTTCGTCCGAAGCTTGTCGATAACCTCGGCTTTATTACTTGTTGCATGAAACCATTCGAGTTGGTCGGTTTTCACGCTTTCAAGGCGATTTCCTCCCGGCATCACGTGAAGTATAGCATACAGCGGACGCTTTTTCGTCTTCTGACGGGAAGGTGATAAACTATGAGAATGCCAGACATGAAAAACATGGCTTCTGAACAGCTGTCCGGAAGGGAGGCTGCTGTTTCCGTGTCCGAACGCAACTCACGGGACATAACCTCGCTCGAGGCGGACGAGCAAACGCGGGAGCATCTTCCGGAACAAAAAGACGCCATTCTTCATGCCGAATCCGTTTCGGAACTAGAGGCAGCGCAAAACGCCGTGCCGCCTCATACGTCGACGCAGACAGGCTCATCCGAAGCCCTTGGAAAGGATGAGGTCATTATCGAAGTTGAAAAAATTTTAGAAGAGGGGATGGGCGATTTTTATGCGGACCTTCCCGCCGAAGCAAAGCCATTGTTCCGTCAGAAAGGGGAAGAAGCCGCCAGCGTTATCGCGGATATGGTGCGGAGCATGCGCGTAAACGTAAAAAAAATCGTCGACGCTATCAGCAGATGGCTTAAAACGATTCCGGGCGTTAATATGTATTTTTTGGAGCAGGAAACAAAAATAAAGACGGACAGAATTCTCGAGCTTGTCGAGGCAAGGAAAGAAGACCAGTCAAAAGCAGTATGATGGCGTTTTTCCCCCTTTTGCAAGTCGATATTATTCCGAATGATCCCGGACAGGCGTTTGTTCCTGCTGGTCAGGAGCTTGCCGCCGCCGGAACCCTCCTTTCATCCGTCGCCGCGATTGCCGCAGTGATTCTGGGTATTGCCATCGCCGGAGGGCTCATTCTTTTTTTGCTCCGCCGCTTGCTTCGCGGAAGATTGTCATCAAAAACGGCTTTCAACATGAAGGTCTTACGCATTCGTGTTCCAAAGGAAAAAAGGGGCGGCGAAAAGGCCGAAGAAACCACGCAGACGATTCAAGAGGACATTTCCGTTATGGAAACGATTTTTTCAACGCTCGGATCCTTAACGGCACAGCGGGGGATTGGCGCATGGCTCTACGGCAGATCTGATCATTTCTCATTCGAAATCGTCATGGATGGCGGAAAAATCGCCTTCTACGTTGCTGTTCCCGCTGCGTACAGAGGATTTGTGGAAGAGCAGATACACGCTCAATTTTCCGACGCGGAAATCGAGGATGTTCCGGACTACAATATCTTTTCCCCGACAGGTGTCGTATTGGGCAGCTATTTGACATTGCGTCGCCAAAGCTTTTTCCCTATTAAGACCTATCAGAAACTCGAAAGCGACCCATTAAACTCAGTGACGAACGCCCTTGCAAAGCTCGGCGATGAAGACGGGGCTGCGATTCAATACGTTTTTCGATCGGCTCGGCGCGAATGGCGTACCGGGGGGCTCCGGATAGCGCGCGAAATGCAACAAGGGAAAAAGCTGTCGCAAGTGCAAAGCGGAGGAGCGGGAAAATTCGTGACATCCGTAGGAAAAGAATTTGCGCAGGTTGCAGCGGGGAAAACGCAAACTCAAAAAACCAGTGAAGGGTACCGGCTCTCTCCTCTCGAAGAGGAGATGGTGAAGGGCTTGGAGGAAAAGGCATCGAAAGCAGGCCTTGATGTGAATATCCGCGTCATCGTTTCAACCAAGACGCCGCAAAAAGCCCAGCAGGCTTTGAATGATATTCTCGGTTCATTCGGTCAATACAACATCTACGAGTACGGCAACTCCTTCGCCAAAGCCATGCCTCGTTTCCGAACAAAAATGATTCAGGCATTCATTTACCGGCAGTTTGACGAGAAATTTAAAATCACGCTGAATTCCGAGGAACTCGCGTCGCTGTTCCACCTGCCGCTCCCCAGCACGGAGACGCCGAAAATCGACTGGTTACTGGCGCGAAAAGCGCTCCCGCCCTCCAATCTTCCGCAGGATGGGATCGTGCTCGGATATTCGGAATATCGAGGCCATCGGTACATCATCAGAATGAAACAGCAGGACAGGCGCAGACACATGTACATCATCGGAAAATCCGGTTCCGGAAAGACCGAGCTCATGAAAAGCCTTGTGGCGCAGGATATTCGCGAGGGCAGGGGCGTGTGCGTGGTGGATCCGCATGGTGACTTCGCCGACGATTGTCTGGGATTTGTGCCAAAAGAACGCGCGGACGATGTGATATATTTTTCTCCGGCGGATACGGAACGTCCTATGGGGCTGAACATGCTTGAGTATGACCCAAACTATCCGGAGCAAAAAACCTTCGTGATTAACGAGATGCTCAAAATATTCGACAAGCTTTATGACCTGAAGTCAACGGGCGGGCCGATGTTTGAGCAGTACATGCGAAACGCCATGCAGCTCATTATGGATCATCCGGAGAGCGGCTCAACGCTCATGGAAATTCCGAAGGTGCTTGCGGACGAGGATTTTCGCGCATACAAACTTTCTAAATGCAAAACGCAAGTCGTAAAAGATTTCTGGGAAAAGGAGGCGCAAAAAGCCGGAGGCGAGGCGTCGCTCCAGAACATGGTGCCATACATCACGTCCAAACTTACGCCATTTATTTCCAATGACATTATGCGGCCGATTATCGGCCAGCAGAAGTCCGCATTTAACGTACGGCAAGCGATGGACGAACAAAGGATTCTTCTTCTGAACCTTTCAAAAGGCAAGCTTGGGGACTTGAATGCGTACCTTATCGGCATGGTCCTGGTCGGGAAGATATTAATGGCCGCTCTTTCACGCACCGATATGTCAAAGGAAGCCCGGAAGGACTTCTACCTCTATATCGACGAATTCCAGAACTTTTTGACGGATTCCATAAGCGCCATTCTGTCAGAAGCGAGAAAATACGGACTTGACCTTGTTGTGGCTCACCAGTTTATCGGCCAACTCGAAGGAAAAGAGGATACGGTCATTCGCGATGCGATTTTCGGCAATGTAGGTTCCATGTTCGCGTTTCGCGTCGGCGCCGATGACGCGGAATTCCTCGTAAAGGAATTCGCGCCCGTGTTTAACGAATATGATCTTGTGAACGTGGAGGCATATACATGCAATGCAAAAATTCTCATTGACAATACTGCGTCAAGACCGTTCAACATGAAACCGATTCTCGCAGACCCGAACCAGGACAAGGAGCTGCCGGAGCTAATCCGCGAACTTTCGCGATATAAATACGGACGCAAGCGGGAGCTCGTCGAAGCGGAAATTCAGGAACGGCAATACCCGAGCAGTCCGTAGGTTCGTAAGATCGTAAGTCTGTAAGTTCGTTGGTCATGAGACAAGGGGAGTTGGAAGTGGGAAGGAGGGAGTAGGACGTAGAGAGGCGCCTGCTTTTCCCCTTAACCAATCACTACTCACCACTCACTCGGTCCCTTCATAGGACAAAGGGAGTAGGGCTTAGGACGTGGGTCATGGGTCATGCGCCCGTAACCCAAAACTCATAAACTGTTCCCTGTTGAAACTTATCCACTTTTCACCTCCGAAGGTGTCTGATAGGCTCCGTTAAGGACGACACTGGTTCGAAGGGTGGGATCGGTGTTTCCTCGGAAAATAAAACTATGCCGGAAACGAAACCGGCCAATAACAGTGGTGGGCGACAGGCGTCTGATCCGGGCAGCGCGCCAAAACCCGCCACGGCCAGTGAAACAAAGTTCGCCATTGCGCGAAAAATGATTGCGAATCTTCGAGAGGAGATCGCGAATTTAGAGCGTCTTCTTTCCAGTGATTCGGAAGAGGCATCGTTTGAGGAACTCACCATTCGAAGCAGAACGGAACAAGGGGAAATTATCGGGCCGGCCGCCGAGGGAAAAGTTCTTGAGGGCGTCTTCGATGGACAGCACATGGTGGGCTCGGATGGAAAACAATACCTGGTTCCCCCGAATTACGCCTCTAAGTCAAAACTTGTTGAAGGCGACATCCTCAAGTTGACGATTGCGCCGAATGGAGCGTTTCTTTTTAAACAAATCGGTCCGATTGAACGGCAACGTTTAATGGGAATTTTAACGCGTGACGAACATACGGGCGATTGGAAAGTAACGGCCGAAGGACGGAAATATAATATTTTAACTGCATCGGTTACCTTTTTTAAAGGACAGTCAGGGGATGATGCTGTCATTCTCGTTCCGAAAGCTGCCCCATCCAAATGGGCGGCCGTTGAAAATATCATTAAGCATTAGAAGGAAGCTATTGGCAATTGGTGAAGTGGTTACAGGTTTCGGGCGCAAGGCTCACGACTTACGACCTACGGACTTACAGACATACGAACCTACGGACCCGCTCGGGGTTCGGGGAAGATTATGCTCCCCCTACGCAACCACGTCCTACGCAACTACGTACTCTTCGCATCCCGCATCCAGCTCACAGCATGGCCACGTCCTACGTACCTACGTCCTAGGTTCCGCGCAATCTTTCCCTGATTTGACGTGAGAGGCCGGAAGGGTGAAACTAGTGACTCGCTATGCCAATTTCGAGATCGTATCGCCCTCGATTTTTTCGAGACGTAACCGGACAGCAGCATATAACAGAAACACTTCGAAAAGAGGTGGAAAGCGGCATTCTTGGTCACGCGTTTTTATTTTCCGGACCAAGAGGGGTTGGGAAAACGACTACGGCAAGGATTTTCGCAAAGGCGCTTTTATCAAGCGAAACGCATAACGGAGAGCCCATTGATGCAAACCCGGCGGTACAGGAAGTTGATAAGGGCTCCTGCATTGATCTCGTCGAAATCGATGCCGCATCTCATACGGGCGTTGAAAATGTCCGCGAAGCTATTATCGAGCATGTACGCTTCCCTCCAGCCAAATGGAAAAGAAAGGTGTACATCATCGATGAATGCCACATGCTCTCGCCGAGCGCTTGGAATGCAATGTTGAAAACCCTCGAGGAGCCGCCTGACTATGCGTTTTTCATCCTGGCTACCACAGAGCTTCATAAAGTTCCGGAAACCATTAAATCGCGCTGCCAGCGTTTTGAATTCAGACGCATCGAACCGGAACCCATGAAGAAACGGATACGATTTTTGGCAAAACAAGAAGGTTTTACAATAGAAGGGAGTATTATAGATACGATTGTTCAGGCGGGCGACGGATGCCTTCGGGATGCAGAGAGCATGCTTGATCAGCTTGCATCGCTTGGCGAAACAACGATTACGGCTGAATTGGCCGACCTTATCCTTCCGCGCAGCAATCTTCCGAGAGCCGCCGATCTGCTTCTCCTTTGCGCGGAACGGAATATTGGGGCATCAATGGCCGCGCTCCGCGGTATTTTGGATGAGGGGTTGCCGCCGGCAGGATTTTTGAATGACCTTCTCGCGGTTACACGGAAAGCGATTCAGGCAGAGGATCCCGATGTGCGCGACCGCCTGCAGCAGAGCGATCGTGTCGGACCATCTGTTCTTCGACTGCTCGATGCATATTCCGAAAATGAGCTATCGGATATCGCGCTCTTGCTCATTGAACGCCGAAGGGACATGAAAACGGGCGTGGATCCGGTGTTCGTCCTTGAGCTTTCAATCTTCGCGATTGCCGGAGGCATGCTTCCTCATGCCGTGCAAAAAAAAGATCCTGGGCGAGAGAAAGATCCCCCTCAGGGGAAGAGGGACTCTTTAAAAGGCCCGGCAAAAACACATGACGAACAAAAACGAATAGAAAACACAGAAAACGAGGAGAATCCACAAATCCAAACACCGTCGTTCGTACAATTGCATGAGATACGAACGCAATGGAATGCAATTGTCCGCGAGGTGGAAAAACAGAACCGCTCGCTTCCGTTCATCCTGAAAATTACCAGGCCTGAGAGGGTGTACGGACACACGGTCGTATTACGATTCCAATACGCTTTTCACAAGGAAAAAATCATCGGCGATGTAAAGTCAAAACAGCTACTTGAGCAGGCGGGGCGGAACATTCTCGGCATACCCGATCTGTTATTTGATGGCGTAATTTCATCTCCGGAGGATGGCGGTTTGGAAGCGCGCGGATCAGCGCCGGCGGACGTGGTGACGAGGGTTCTCGACACATTTGGCGGCAGCGTTCTCGAGTAACTTCTACACAACCAGAGAGGCGGGAGGCTTTGATCCGGAAACGACGGATTTAATCTTCCAAAGCAGAGGAAGCTTGTGTTTTACTGGGGCGGCAAGGTGAATAATGGATGCGAGGGATTCAACGCCCTCGGCTTTTTTTACAGAACGTTTTCGTTTCGCGAGTGCGTACCCGTATGAGTAATTTGACGAATGACTGCTGAATCCCGTTGCAATAAGGTCGCCCAATCCCGCCGGACCATACGCGGTTTCCGGACGTCCTCCGGCATGTGAAAGAATGATTGACATTTCACGCACAGCCTCCTGTACATACCAGCCGCGAAAATTATCTCCCGCCTGTTTCGCGGCAGCTATGCCGAGACCGATGGCATACACGTTTTTTAACACACCGCAAAGCGATGCGCCAACAACGTCCGTTGTCGATTGAACATGCAAAGCCGAGTCTTTAAAGAGACCAAGAACGTCCTTGCGGGCATGCGCATGTTTTGATGCCGCAACGCATGCGGCACGTTTTCCCTTTACAATCTCTTCGGCGAGCATGGGACCGCTCAACAGCACAACGGGTTGCGTACGGCGAAAAATTGTTTGCATGCGTTCAGAAACAGTTTGATGCGTTTGTTTGTCCAGTCCCTTGGAAAGCGTCACCAGCACCGTTTGATGACGAAGAAGGCTTCGAATGGAATCGGCCACCCCCTGCAGGCACCATGAAGGGACACACAGAAAAATGATTGAGGCTTTCGGAATGATCGTTTCCAGAGCTTTGCGCGTAGGACATCGTGTTGGATCAATGTCCCAGCAGTCTATGACATGCGCGCGCTGGCGTTTCAAAAGAAACGCGATAGCTTTGCCGATTTCACCCTGACCAATGATGACGATATTCTTTTTCATGTCAGCGAATTATAAAGCAGGAAAGAGGGGGTGGGAAGGAGGGAGTTGGGAGTAAAGAGGACGTGGGGCGTATGGCGTGGGCCGTGAGGTATGAGGCGTTTGGAATATCCAAACCACGCAGTTCCCCGACATAACGCAAAACACCCGCGCATGCGGATGCTTGCATGGCTCGGGGGCAGGGATTCGAACCCCGGTTACTTGGGCCAGAACCAAGCGTCCTACCGCTAGACGACCCCCGAATCGTATGAGCTTGCGTCGGCGAATATACGTGAATGAGCCGTTCTGGTCAACAAGGTTCGCTGTTCCGCAGGAGCTCTGCTGACCCGTTTGCGTCCATGCGTTATACTGTTTGTCGGTATGAAGACCTTTCCGCTTACCTACGATCACGCCAACATGCACGCAAAGCGCTCCGGACGATTTGCTGTTCATCCTTCGGAGTGGGCTCGCATAACGCCTCGTCTTCGCGAAGCGAGAAAGGAAGTGCAAAAACTTGCAAGGTCGGAAGAGCGGGGATTTCTCTCCCTGCCATTCGATCGATCCCTTGAGAAACGGTGCAATAGCCTCTCTGCCACGCTTCGGCGTTCGTTTTCGGATATAGTCGTTCTCGGGGTAGGAGGATCGGATCTCGGCGCTCGGGCGCTGTTTCAGGCTCTGGAACCCGCGTATCGCGAACGCGCGCGAAAACGCCTCCATCTCCATTTTGCAGGATCGAGCACCGATCCCGATGAGCTGTATCGGCTCCTTCATTCGCTTGATCTCAAACGAACATGCGTAAATGTCATTAGCAAATCCGGTTCAACGCTCGAAACGATGACCGCGTTTCTTGTGTTCCGGAAGGCGCTCATCGACGCCGTGGGGAGGAAAAACGCTTCATCTCATATTATTGCAACCACGGATCCGGAAGAAGGAACGCTACGGGACATCGCGCGGCGTGAAGGATACACAACGCTGCCCATTCCCGCGAATGTCGGCGGACGTTTTTCGGTATTATCAGCCGTTGGATTACTTCCGGCGGCCGCTGCAGGCTATCGCATTGCAGACATCTTATCCGGCGCAAGATTGATCCTTGATCGGTTTCATGAAGAGAGCGTCGGCAACTCGGAGATTCTTGCATATGCAGGACTGCACGTACTCGGCATGGAGCGGAGAAAACAGTGTATTCATGTGCTCATGCCGTATTCCGTAAGACTGGAATCGTTCGCGAAATGGGTACGGCAGCTTGTCGCGGAGAGTCTCGGAAAAAAACAGAATCGACGCGGAGATGTCATCTACGCGGGTCCTACCCCCGTCGTTTCGATTGGTCCGGAAGACCAGCATTCGCAGCTTCAGCTCTATAGCGAAGGCCCGTTCGATAAAATAATAACGTTTCTTGAAACAAAGCGATTCGATCATGCGTTGCGCACGCCCATGTGTGACGACGCCGTACAGGAACTTGCTGCGTTCGGTGGAAAACGTTTTCAAGATCTTATCCATCTTGAGCGCTATGCGACGGCGGAATCCCTTCGCAGGGACGGAAGGCCGAATGGGACGCTGTTGATCGATCGAATAGATGAACGCTCGTTGGGGGCATTATTCATGTATTTCGAAATCGCCGTGTCCATCATGGGAGAGCTTATGAACGTATACGCATATACTCAACCGGGGGTTGAGGCATCGAAACGCATTATGAAGGAGGGGATGAAACGCCGGAACATGGTATGAGACGTCAACGAGGGGCGCGAAAAACAAAAGATGCAGCAGTTGTCGAAGGGCGCATGGATTTGGCGCCCATAAAACCCCATTTGTCAAAAACGCCGTGGAGAGCGGTTGTCATTACTGTGGGGATTCTCGCTGCCGCGGGCGCAGCTTACGCCATGTATGCATACATATATCCAACGGAATCATTTGAGAGCTCCTTCGTCACGCGGGGCGATCTCAAACGGACAATCAGCGTTACGGGCGAAGTAAAGCCTGTTGCGAGGATCAATCTCTCATTTCAGAGGGGCGGGTCCATCGAATCTATTGCCGTCCGCGCAGGCGAGCGCGTGAAGGCCGGTGACGTCCTCGCGGAATTGCGCGATGCAGATGTGCAGTTTGCCTATCGGAAAGCGCAAAGCCAGCTCCTTGCGGCGAGCGCGAATCTTCAGCTTGCGCTTGCCGGAGAACGCAAGGAAGCCGTAGACGTCGCCAGGAAGAATGTTGCAAAAGCGCAAACGGAGCTCGAGGCCTCTAGAACGGATTTGGAAATTATCCGCCAGCGAACGTCGATTGACATTGCTTCGGCGGAGCAAAAACTGGAGCAAGCGCGACACGAACTCGTCTCCGAATCCCTTGTATTGGATGCAGGCATCACCGACGCATACGACACCCTTCGTGTGGCACTCTTGTCGTCCATCGGCGCTATGACGACGGCGCTCTCGGATGGTGATCAGATTATCGGCGTTGATGACACGGCAACGAACCAGTCGTATAAGCATCTCCTTGGCGTGTGGAGCGGCGGATCCATGGATCAGGCCCGGCTTTCATATACGCTCGCAAAAACGTCCAAACAGCGAGCCGAATCATCAGTGAACGCTCTTGGCGTTTCGGGGGCAAGAAGCCAGATAGATGATACGGGTTTGCTGGTGGAACAGGCGCTCCTCCTCATCCAGACATATTTACATGATGTTCAGCGCGTGCTGGCATATTCCATTCCCGGGACGGGATTTACATCTGCGGATCTTGCAAATGCGAAAACAAGAATCCAAACAGATCTTTCATCCGTGAGCGGTGAATTATCGGCCATTCTCACAGCAAAACAGGCGAAAGATCGGGCTGTTCTCAAAAAAAGCCAGTCCGTGCTGGCTCTGGAGGATGCGGTAGATGCGGCGACGATATCGCTTCAATCGACGCGTACGCAATCCATTACGAGCATTCAATCGGCCGAATCGGTGATTGAAACGCGAAAAGCCGCAGTTTCCTCCGCGGAAGCCGATCTTGCGCTTAAAGAATCCCCGCCAAGGGACGTTGAGCTTGCGCCTCTTCGCGCGGCTGTTGCCCAGGCGGAAGCCTCACTCGAACAGGCTAAGGAAGATCTTCAAAAAATACGCATTATCGCCCCTGTCAACGGTACCATCACGGATGTCCCTCCGGAAATCGGAGAACTCGTCCGCGAAAATGAAACCGCCATACGCATGATCGGGGAAGAGGCATTCGACGTTGAGGCGCTCATTCCAGAAGCGGACATTGCCATTGCAAAAACAGGACAGACGGCTGTTCTTACCCTCGATGCATATGGCGAGGGAACGCGTTTTGGAGGGACCGTTCTTTCCATTGACCCGGATCAGACGCTTCTCCGTGATGCCGTGTATTACAAAGCTATTCTTTCGCTGGCGGAGAAAGAGCATGATGTCAGGCCGGGCATGACGGCAAACGTGAGAATGACGGGCACGGTAGCGACACAATCCCTTCTTGTCCCGTCTGCATTCATCCAAACGGAAGGAGATGCAACGACCGTAATGGTGCGGGCCCCAAACGGACAAATCCGAAACGCGCCTGTGGTCATCCTTGCTCGGGGGGATGGAGGAATCGCTGCGATACAGGGCGGCGTTGCCGAGGGCGATGTTGTTCTCAAACGGAGGTAGCCACGCGGAATACGATGTCGTATACTATGTGTCTATGAAGAATACACCACGACCGAAAAAATCGCATTTTAAAGCAGGGCTTATGGCCGGGGCGCTTTTTGGTATCGCTGCCGGCATTTATATGTCCTCAAAACAGGGGAAACAAATGGCAAAACAGCTCCAGAAGCAGTCGACGATGATTCACAAAAGGCTTCAAAGCGAATTAAAAAAACGAAAAACGCTTACGGAAGACACGTATGCCGAAACTATCGATACGGTGTTGGCGTATTACATCAAATCAAAACAAATCGCGAAAACGGAATTACCCGCCCTCCGACGCTATTTGCTTGGGAAATGGCATCTCGTAAAGTCGGAAATGCGCGAGATCCAAGCCGGGGCAACCGGAAAACGCCGCACATAACGCGCGAACGCAAGATCCGTTCGTCTTGTGACAGAAAGGTTCATGCTTTTTAACGTATTGAATACGATCGGAACACTTAGTCTTTGCCTGGTTATATTTGGGCAAGGGTGTGCGCAAAACCGCGTAGCTGATGAATCCGGTTTTCGGCAGAATATTGCTCATGTATCGTCAGAAGAATTGAGGCGGCTTCCCAACGTCCCTTCGGAAATTCACCTTGATCTTATTCGGGAAGGGGGCCCCGGAATAGATGGGATTCCCAGCATCGATCGTCCATTATTTGAAACAGTTGATCAAGCCTCCGCATGGCTGCCAGACGATTCGATAGGCATGCTCGTGAGTTCAGGATCTTCAACCAAATACTACCCGTTTCAGATTCTTGTCTGGCACGAAATTGTTAATGATGAGATTGAAGGCCAGCCGATCATGGTCACGTACTGTCCTTTATGCAAAACAGGCATCGTTTTTTCGCGCATCGTGAACGGATCCGTTCTTACATTCGGCGTGAGCGGGAAGCTCTACGAAAATAATCTCCTTATGTACAACAAAAATGGCGGCCCCACGTCTTTATGGTCTCAAGTGCACGGGCGCGCGGTTGTCGGGGCCCTCATCGGCCAGGAGTTGGAAATACTCCCGCAGCTCCATGTGCGGTGGGGGGACATTAAAAGACAATTTTCTGCATCGGGGAATGTCCAGGTTCTGTCGCGTCAAACGGGATTCGTGCGCGATTATGCGAATGAGCCGTACGGGGACTACTATTCAAGCCCGAAAACGCTTTACCCGTTGAAGATACGTGATCCAAGGCTGGATGACAAAACGGAAATGCTCGCTCTTATCATCAACGGCCATGCAAAAGCATATCCGCTCAAAGAAGCGCTTGCTGTGGCGCCGTTTACGGACATTCTTGGGGGAAAGCGCATACGGATAGAGCGAGATTCTGAGCTACATTCTCTTATAGCGATTGATGATGAAACAAACGAATTGCTGCCGGCTATTGAATCATTCTGGTTTGCTTGGGTCGTCGCTCATCCGGACACCGAACTGTGGCGTGCGGAAGATCGTGAATAGCCCTAGAGCGGGGGACATAGGGGGTATGGCGGGGGAGCGCGCATCCTGTTACTGTATTTGCATGATGCGACGACAAAGGAAATCTATTCTCTTTCTGCTCGGACTTATTTTTTTGGGTGCAGGATGCTGGCCATTCGGACGCGAAACTGCATACATCGAAGCGCCGAAGCTCCCAGATATAACAGTACCACCGACTCTCGAGGGCGCCCGTGCTTCCACGGGCGGACAGGAAGCGACGATCACACCGGAGCTCGATACGGCGCTTTTGGTTGCCGCGCTGCCATCCGAAGCCCGCGGATGCGCGTTGGGGGAGACGCGTGAACAGAGACATCCTGTTCCGTTGCCCGATGGAACGCGATCGGAATACGTTTCGGTCGAGCGCGAATTATTGTGCGATACGGATCCGGGCAAAAATATTCTTCTTTCCATCAGCGACACGAGAGGAATACCTGTTTTAACGGCTTTTTTCGAAGCGTTTCAGGGATACTCGTCAAACGGGTCTCGAAGGTTTTCCTTTCCCGTAGAGGACGAGACTGGATGGGTAACGTATACGGACGATGCGACGGGCCAGAAAAACGGCGTTGGAAGCATGACGATGCTGTATCGGAAAAGGTTTCTTTTGCAGATTGATTCCAGCGGGGCCCTGAATGAGCAGGAACTCATCGATCTCGCCAGAGCTTTCCGTTTCGCCAAGCTCCGCTAGCATGAGTAATACGGATATTCTACGTACGACGGAAGGGGATTTGCTCCCGCCGGATTATGAACGAAACCGCGTCTTCGAACTTCTGATCGGAACATACCAAGGGCGGGCCGAGGTTGACGGATTTCATCCGGGAACGAAAGAAGCGATCGAAATATGCCAGAGTGAGTCTTCGGGATCATCGCCAAAGCCGGGGCAAAAACGAAAACTTGCAAGCGACGTGCTCAAACTCATCCTGTTGCGTGATCTCGGCTACATTTCGCGCGGCAGGGTATTCGTAACGAGCCGGGAAATGTACACATGGTGCCAGCAGACAGGCTCTTGGCTCAATGCGGCGCGAAAACAGTATGATATTTCGGTTGAGCTACGCGTTCATGACAATAAAAAGACCAGAAAAAAAGTACGAAACGCGCTCGCGGCGGCGCGAAGGGAAATGCAAAGAGCGGAGGAACAGAAGCGCGATTTATGAGCCGTCGCGTTTCGGCGCCTTTATTTTTTTAATACTCACACCGCTTTTTCGCGCATCGATTTTTACGTCATCTCCTTCGGAAATCTCGCCAGAGATAATGCTCATCGCAAGTCCGTCCAGAACATGCTCCTGAATGGCGCGCTTAAGCGGTCGAGCGCCGAATGATGGATCATAGCCCTTTTCCGCGATGAATTTTTTCAGTCCGTCGGTAAAGCTAATGCGAATCCGTTTCGCGGAAAGTCGTTTTGAAACGTCCGCGAGCTGTAAATCCACGATTTGTGCGAGATGATCCTTGTTCAAGGCGTCAAATACCACAATTTCGTCGATACGGTTCAAAAATTCCGGTCGAAATTGTTCTTTGACAAGCGCAAGCACGCGGGAACGCAGCGAATCGTTCCATGCCCGATCGTCGCCATCCTTAAATCCTATCTCGCGCTTCCCGGTTCCCCAGTCCAAAATAATTTCCGAACCGACATTCGAGGTCATGATGATAATGGTGTTTTTAAACGAAACAACGCGCCCTTTGCCGTCCGTCAGCCGCCCATCGTCCAAAACCTGCAGCATGGCGTTAAAAACGTCGGGATGCGCTTTCTCAACCTCGTCCAATAGAACGACGGAGTAGGGACGTCTTCGAATTTTTTCCGTCAGTTGACCGCCTTCGTCATATCCGACATAGCCGGGCGGCGACCCAATCATGCGTGAAACCGCATGCTTTTCCATGTATTCGGACATATCAATGCGAACCATGGCGTCTTCGTCATTGAACATGATTTCAGCAAGCGCCTTAGCCAACTCCGTTTTGCCGACGCCTGTTGGGCCAAGGAACAGGAACGTGCCGATCGGACGCTTTTCTTCGCTTATGCCTGCGCGGGATCTCCGCAGGGCATTGGATACGGCGCGTACGGCCTGTTCCTGATTCACCAGCCGCTTGTGCAGCTCCGATTCGAGGTTTGCGAGCTTTTCCGTTTCGCTCTGAAGCATGCGTCCTGCCGGAATCCCCGTCCATCGCGACACAACCTGCGCGATATCTTCTTCCGTTACGGCATCACGAAGCAAGCCGCGCTTTCCCTGAAGGGAATAAAGGGCCTCTTCCCCGGCGCGCAGTCGTTTTTCGAGATCGGGAATTTTTCCGTATCGAAGTTCGGACGCCTGTTCAAGGTCACCCCGCCGTTCCGCGATATCCGCAGCGCTCTTCGCTTCCTCTATTTCCTTCTTTAGCTTTGCATTTGAAACCAAAACCTCCTTTTCCGCGGACCAGGTAAGTTCGAGCTGATGCGCGTGTTCCGACACTTCGGCAAGATGACGTTCGATATCCGAAAGGCGGACTTTTGCCTCCGAGTCCTTTTCCTTGGAGAGAGCGCGCTTTTCTATTTCCAAGCGTGTTTGTTCGCGCTTGAGCTTGTCGAGCTCTTCCGGCTGGGATTCCACCTGCATTTTGAGCGCGGCGGCCGCCTCATCGATGAGATCAACGGCTTTATCCGGCAAAAAACGGTCGGTGATGTATCGAGAGCTTAACTCTGCCGCCGCGACAATAGCGGAATCCGTTATGCGAATGCCGTGATGCGTTTCATACCTCTCCTTAATGCCGCGCAGAATAGCGACCGTATCCTCGATCGTGGGTTCATCGACATACACGGGCTGAAAGCGGCGTTCGAGCGCGGAATCCTTTTCTATGTATTTTTGATATTCCTTGAGTGTCGTTGCGCCGATGGTACGGAGCTCGCCGCGCGCCAAGGCGGGTTTGAGCATATTCGAAGCATCGAGGGAATTTCCGTCTCCGGAGGCACCGGCGCCGACTAGCGTATGGAGTTCGTCGATAAACAAAAGAATCTTTCCGTTCGAAGCCTCAATTTCCTTTATAACGGACTTGAGTCGTTCCTCGAATTCGCCGCGAAACTTCGTTCCCGCCACCAAGGAACCGACATCGAGCGCAACAATATCGCGGTTACGAAGCGTCTCCGGAACATCGCCGCTTACCACGCGCTGCGCCAAACCCTCGGCAATGGCTGTTTTTCCGGTTCCGGCTTCGCCGATTAATACGGGATTGTTTTTTGTGCGTCGGCTCAACACCTGAATTACGCGGCGAATTTCATCATCACGGCCGATAACGGGATCCAGCTTGTCCTTCCGGGCGAGATCCGTGAGATTTTTTGTGTACTTCTCGAGAGCCTGATATTTCGTTTCCGGTTCGGGACTGTCGACTTTCGAAGTACCGCGAACGTCTTTCAACGCTTTTAATATCGCATCCGTCGTTACGCCGTAGTGATTTAACAGCGATCCGGCGGCATCATTCGAATCCGCAAGCGCGAGCAAAAGATGTTCCGTAGAAATAAATTCATCTTTAAAATGCTCGGCCGCATTGTTCGCATTCGCGAAAACGCGCGTGAGAGATTGCGATATGTATATTTGGCCGATGCCGCCGGCCTCCGCCTCCATCTTCGTCATACGCATGAGCCCACGTTCAATTTGGGATTTAATGGAGGGCACATCCGTCTGCAGCTTTTTGAGAACAGACAGGACGACGCCGTCTTCCTGATTCAGAAGCGCGGCGAGAAGATGAAGAGGCTCGAGCGCCTGCTGGCCGTTCTCGGTGGCAATGGCATGGGCAAGTTGAATGGCCTCCTGAGATTTTGTCGTAAAATGCTGGGGGTTCAGATTCATAACATTTGTATTTTAGCACTCTAGTATGATGAGTGCTAATTGTCAAGGCGCATATACATATTTCTTACGCTGTTTCAAGTCATTTGTTATGATGCTTGCCATGCAACGCGTGCGTATTTCAGATATTGCTCTTGGCGGACTTGCCCTTCTCGTTGTTATAACCGGAGTTATGTTGTTTTACGGGGGCGTGAATCGCTTTGCTTCCGGGATCACCATTGCCGGCCTGCTTGTTCTCGTCATTGTTATTGATGTCCTCAAAGACGTCTATGGAACCATCCTTGCCGTTTTGGCGTGCTTGCTCGTTCTTTTGCTAAGCGGCGCCTTTATTGCCATCGGCCTTGTTACAGCATGGCCATTCGGCCAATTCACATATACGGGCCTCCTTGGTTGGGAAATCCAAGGACTTGTTCCATGGACAATACCTGTCTTTTGGCTCCTGCTATCCATCGTGTCATTTGCGCATACGGAACCCGTCGCCCTTCCGGAGAAAAAGCCGTATGCTTCACTCTTTTCGTGGGCATTCGATGCCGCATTGCTCGCAACCTTCCTTGACGCTGTTTTTGAGCCCGTGTTCGCGTTCATGGGATTCAAGGTTTTTCAGATTTCCCAGGGCTTTCAAGGCATCCCGCTCCAGCATTATCTGGGCTTTTTCATGATTACCTTTCTTTTGCAAGCGCTTCTTCTTGCCGTGCTCAAGCGGAACCCCGTCCCCGCAAACTCGATGCGCTCCTTTACCGTTACCATGCTTCTCCTTCTTGTTCTTGCTATGCTCGTGTCTCTGAAAAATGGCCTCGCATTTTCTTTCGGGCTTGGGCTTGTTCTTGCGTTGTGGCTTGTTTGGAAACAACGTGAATACGCGAAAAAAACCATAGTCGTGCCCGTATGAACCAGCGTATTCTTTCCCAAGACGCGTTCCGTAAAAGATTCAATAGGGACTTCGAGGAATTCACCCGCTATCACCGGCAAAAAATGCCATTGAGGGATCGGGCGGTTTCACAGCTGATTGCGCAAGCGTGCAGCATGCTTTTAACGTCTGGAAAGCGTATCAGGCCGTATCTTGCGTATGCATCATCCTCCTCATCCGGGGCACCGCTCGATGAGGCGATAAAACTCGGAATCGCGCTTGAACTTTTTCACGGGTACGCCATTGTCCATGACGATATTATCGACCAGTCCGACATGCGGCGGGGAGTAGCGACCATTCATGCGTATTTCGCAACCCATCATGAACAAAAACACTGGCTAGGAAGCGCGCAGCGTTTCGGGGAAGCATTCGCCATTCTTGCGGGCGATTTGCTCATGGCGTGGTCGGATCTAGCGCTTCGATATGTCTCGACGGGAAAAGCGCAAAAGAACATTGAGAGAACATGGGATGACATGAAAGAAGAGGTTATCCTCGGCCAGGCGTTGGACGTTTCCATCGGCGCGAATGCCAAACGCCCGTCACGTGCGAATCTTATGCATATGCTTGCCGTTAAAAGCGGCAGATATACCATTGGACGTCCCATGCTCCTTGGCTATGCGCTCGCGAATGCTGCCGTCCGCGAAGAAACAGTTATGCGTATTGCAGAGCCTCTCGGAATCGCATTTCAAATACAGGACGATGCATTGAGCAGTTTTGGCGATGCGCACACCATCGGTAAACCCGTGGATGCAGATATGCGGGAGGGAAAGATGACCCTTCTCGCCTTTGAGACGATGCGACGGCTTTCTCCCGCCCAGGAACGCATATGGGAGAAAGGGTTCGGAAAGCCGGAAGCGTCCACCCGGGCCATCAATGACGCAAAGAATCTTATGGTGACATCGGGCGCAAGAACCTATGTTGAAACGCTTGCGGAACAGCTCATCGAGCTTAGCATGGAGCGCGCCGCGGATTTACCGGACGGAGGCTCATGGTTTCTCGACTTTGCGTCGAGGATGCGTCATCGTACCGCCTGATATGCCCGGCATTCTTTCTATCGTCGCAACGCCGATCGGAAATCTCGATGATATCTCCGCCCGCGCCATACGCACTCTGAAGGAAGCGTATCGCATCGGCTGCGAAGATACGCGCGTTACGGGAAAACTTCTGCATGCCTACGGCATACACACAGCGCGCGTGTCCCTGCACCAGCATTCATCGGACGCGCGCCTGCGATCGTTTCTTCAGGAGGCGGAGCGCGGTTCTCGTATCGCCTACGTGAGCGATGCCGGCACGCCCGGGGTGAATGATCCCGGCGGACGACTTGTCGAAATGGCCTATGAGCTCAATATTCCTTTGGAGGTCATTCCGGGGCCTTCCGCTCTTACGGCAGCCATATCTATATGCGGATTTCCCATGGAACGTTTCACCTATGTCGGATTCCTTCCGCAGAAGAAACGGCGCTCGGCGATGATCGCGGCAATGGGCGCTCGCGACGATGCGACAGTGTTTTTTGAATCCACGCATCGTATTCATAAAACGCTGGAAGATCTTGCGAATGTACTTGGAGAACGGACACTGTATGTTGGAAGGGAGCTTACAAAACTGCACGAAACGCATGTGCGCGGTACGGCAAAGCACGCGCTCGAACGGCTTGCATCGTCGAGCTCAAAGGGCGAATTCGTTATTGTCGTATCTCCAAAACCTTGATGAAACGCGGGTGGCAAGGTACTGTTTTCGCCCAATGCTATGGAGAAATTTTTCGTCACCACGCCCATCTATTACGTGAATGACAAACCGCATATTGGACATGCGTACACCACATTCGTTTGCGATACTCTGGCAAGATACTATCGGATGCTCGGCGCGCGCGTGCTGTTTTCTACGGGCGTCGATGAGAACAGCCAAAAGAATATCGAGGCGATGATCGCTGCCGGCGAAAGCGACATTGCCCGGTATTTAGACAACATGGCAGGTCTGTGGAAACAGTCCTGGGATGATCTCGGGATCCGTTACGATGCATTCATTCGAACGACGGAACAGCGCCATGTAAACGCCGTCCAACGCTTCTGGCGCGCCGCAATGGAGACGGGGGATATTTATAAGAGTGTGTACAAAGGGATGTATTGCACGGGCTGTGAAGCATTCAAAACGGAATCGGAAACCGAAAACGGCGCATGCGTTCTTCATCCGAACAAGCCGTTGAAACCCATCGAAGAGGAGAACTATTTTTTTAAATTGTCGGCATATCGCGATCGTCTGTTGGAGCTGTACTCGCAAAGTCGGGAATTCGCCATGCCGGAAGCGCGCCGCAACGAAATACGAAACTATGTAGAAAACCATCTTGCCGATATTTCCGTTTCGAGGTCCTCGTCATCGCTAGAGAGCGGCATTCCCGTACCGGACAACGATTCCCAGCGTATCTATGTATGGTTCGACGCGCTGATTAATTATCTCACGGTCGCAGGGTACGGTTCGGACGACCGCGAGACGGAACAGTGGTGGCCGGCGGATGCGCATATTGTCGGAAAAGATATCATCAAGTTCCACTGCGCACTGTGGCCGGCCATGCTCTGGTCTGCCGCGAAAACGGACCCTTTGCTGAAAAAGATGTCCGAGGAGGGGAAGCTTATTCCTCGGACGGTGTTTGCGCACGGTTTTTTTACAATAGATGGCATAAAAATCTCCAAATCTCTTGGCAATGCCGTTGATCCGCGCGATCTTATTCCTGCATACGGACTTGATGCAATCCGATATTTTCTTATGCGCGAAATTCCGTTCGGCGAGGACGGAGATTTCTCTCGCAAAAGACTCGAAGAACGTTATGTTTCTGATTTGGCAAATACGCTCGGAAATCTCCTGCACCGGGCTATATCGATGTCACGGAGATACTTCAACGGTATGACGCCAAACGTGGACCTCGTGCGCGCCGGCGCTTCCCCGAATGCAAGCGTGTGGGACGGCGCAGCAGGCCTTCGAGATCTCGAAAGCCGGTATGACGGTTTTATGCAGGAGTTCCGCATCGATCTTGCGCTTGAGCGCCTATGGGCGGCGGGAGAAATCAAGGCGTCCGGCTTGTTGCAGGCGAATAAATTCGTGGAAGAAACAAAACCGTTCCAGCTCGTGAAAGATGACGCGATGAAGGTGGGGGAAATTCTCTATGCTCTCCTGGAAGCATGCAGGCATTATGCATGGCTCTTGGCGCCAGTCATGCCGGAAACAGCAAAGGCTATGATCGAATCTCTGGGGCAGAAATTTGACATTGAATCAAAAAAATCCCTTGAAGAGTTGCGCCAATGGGGAGGTTTACCCATGGATACGCCTCTTCCCGAGCCGAAACCGCTTTTTCCAAAACGTGAAGCAACGTCATAGCGCGTTACGGTTCGCTCCGCTATACTCGCCTCATGCTGATACTCGAAATCCTCGTTCTCATCGTCCTGATCGCGTTCATAGCGAACGGATATCGTTCAGGCGCCATTGAAACCCTTGGACGCGTTGTGGGCGCCGTCGTGGGATTTATCGTTGCACGCGCATATTCAGGCGCGCTGTCATACGTCCTTGCGTCCTTTTTGCCAGAGCAATGGGCTGACATTGCCGCGTTCATTGCGATCTTTTTCCTCGTGGATCAGGCTATCGGCATGCTTTTCAGGCTTGCGGAACGCGTGCTGAAAATCCTTACAAGACTTCCGATTCTCAAACAGTTGAACGAGTATCTGGGAGCGATCTTTGGATTTTTCGAAGGTGTCGTCATTATCGGCGGTATCAGCTGGGTGTTAAAGCAATCCGGGGGCATCGAGGGCACGCAAGTATTGAATCAACTTCGAGTTGTGGACTATATCGATACCGTTTTTGAAAAGGTTATCGTCAAACTCCTGTGAAGCCGTCGCTCATCGACACGCACTGTCATCTTCATGTTCCTACATACCATGAGGACCGCGATGCGGTTCTTTTGAGAATGAGGAAGAAGAACATTTGGGCGATCACGGTAGGAACAACTCTTACAACATCCCAAGAAGCGATTGCGCTCGCTGAGCGTCAGAAAGATGTTTTTGCAGCGGTGGGGTATCACCCGGAACATCTGACGAGTTCGTTTCATGATGAACTCGAAGGACAGGATACACTGCCATATCAAGCGAAGCGTATCAGGGAACTGGCGAAATCCAGCGCGCGCGTGGTCGCGATAGGGGAGACGGGGCTCGATTTTTTTAGGATCGATGCCGATCGCAGCCGGAAAGAAGCCATGCGCCTCCAGGCGGATGCGCTATGTGACCACATTCGCATTGCCCATGATATTGGATTGCCCGTGATTATGCATTGCCGCGACGCATTCGGCGAACTCGCCAGCATTGTGCAAAACGAGCAAAGGAACGGATGCGCGATACAAGGGGTTGTCCATTGCTTTACGGGAACATGGGAAGATGCGAAGCCGCTGCTGGACCTTGGCCTCTATCTTTCGTTTACCGGCATTATCACGTTTCCGCCCAAGAAATCGGAAAAACCGGAGAACTCTATTCGTCGCGTTATCGAACGCATGCCTGCGGATCGCGTATGCGTGGAAACGGATGCTCCATGGCTTACACCCGTGCCGTATCGGGGAATGCGCAATGAACCATCGTATGTTTCTTGTGTCGCAAACGAAATTGCGCGCTTGAGAGGTGTATCGGAAGCAGAGATCGGGCGCATCACGACCGAAAATGCCGCGCGTCTTTTTTCTCTTCCATTGCCTTGACAGGATCGCCAGCCTTCCATAGATTCTTGACGCACATTGAAAGGAGCCTCGCGTGAAAAAACGTTGCCTTGTCGTTGATGTCGACGGGACGAAGTACCGGTGGCAGCTGTTCCATGACTGGATCGCCGGTATGGTGCAGTTTGGGTTTCTGCCGAAATTCGTCCTGGCGAGGGCCGAAGAAGAACTTCAGGCCTATCGCGACCGCCAGGGAAGCTTTAAAGATTTTTTGGACGTCCAACTGGAAGCGTATCAAGGCCATGCGCGCCTCAAGGGCATTCGCGTACGGGACGCGCAGTGGGTGGCGAAACAAGTCATCGCAGAAAAAGGCCGCCGCGTCCATGTGTTCGTGCGCGAGCTCATGGAGCATGCGCGCGACCTGGGATTCATGATTGCCTTCATCTCCGGTTCACCGCTCGAAGTGGTCGAAGCATTGGCAGCCGAAGACGATGTCGATATCGTCTTCGGCACCGAACATCCCCGTGAAGGCGGGTATTACACCGGGGGCGATCCCAAGGTCTGGGCCATGGCAAAACATGAAGCCCTCGACATCATCGTGAAGGAACACGGCGTGGACTTGTCGTCATCCATTGCGATCGGTGACAGTGAGGGCGACATCCCTGTTCTCGAACGCGTCGCGTACCCCATCTGCTTCAATCCGAATGAAACGCTGTATCGAGCGGCCAGAGCCTCATCCAACCGATGGCCCGTTGTCATTGAACGCAAGCTCGTGTATGTCGAAAGCTGGACGGAGCGGAAGATGCGCAAAGAGGCCTTTTTGAGGGAAATTCTTCCTGAAGAATTGGGCGTCGCCCTTGAAGCGAGGCTCAGAAATCTCAATCTCATCCCGTAAAGGGGACCGCCCGAATCACGCTGGTGACAAGGGCGGTTTTCAAAAATACGGAATTTTTGCTGTCAAGCGAAAGACATCTTGCTTTTCTCCCAAATTTCCGCTTCTCGGCCGTCACGGACGGCCTTGATTTTTTTAATAATCAACCGTATACTCCCCGCGTCATTTTTATGGAGAACCGAACGGAGCGGAAAAAAGACATCGGTTATGGTGAGGCGCTCGGCATGGTCTGGGACGTGCTCATTACGCTTCTCGTAAGCACCTTCCTCTTCGCCCTTGGAGGACGCTGGCTCGATGTTCGGTACGGAACGGGCTGGGTATTCACCGTCAGCGGATTCGTTCTCCTTATCCTCGTCGGATGGAGGATTATCCATAAAAAAGGCGCTTCCATTGCAAAACGCATGGATGAAACAGGAGCAAAAAAGAAACCGGAAGAAACGCAATGAATATACCACTGTTCGCAGAACCCATCGCCTCCATCGGAGGATTCAGGATTACAAACGCATTTATTAATGCCACGTTTTTAAGCGCAGCGCTCATAGCGTTTGCGTTCTTCTTCCGCGCAAAAATTTCTCTCATTCCCGGGAGACTGCAGACGGGTTTAGAAATGCTGTTCGAGCTTTTACTGAATACGTTCGATCAGGTTACGGGTGATCCAGCCAAAACAAGGCGGTTTTTTCCTTTTGTCGCAACGCTGTTTTTCTTTATTCTCTTATCGAATTGGCTCGGTCTTCTGCCGGGCACGGGATCGCTCGGCATCTATCAACTTCATGAAGGCAATGTGGAATTGATTCCGATTCTCCGATCAGCGGCAGCTGACCTAAACCTCACGCTTGCCCTCGCTCTGCTTTCCGTGGTTACTTCGCATGTGGTGGGTATGCTGACGGTAGGATTTTTCGTCCATTGGAATAAATTCATCCAGCTCGGGACGCTCTGGCAGGCTCTCAAGACAAAAAATATTCTCACCATCTTTACCGCCATCATCGAGCTTGGCGTTGGCCTGATAGAACTTATTTCGGAAGCCGCAAAGGTTCTGTCGCTTTCTCTGCGGTTATTCGGCAATATTTTTGCCGGTGAAGTCCTGATTACCGTGCTTTCGTCAATTCTCGCCTTTATCCTCCCCCTGCCGTTCATGGGGCTTGAACTCATCGTCGGCGTTGTACAGGCCACGGTCTTTTCCATGCTCACCCTTGTATATCTCTCTATGCTTACCGAACAACCGACGCATGATGAACACAAAGACGATCCCGTCACGGAAGCGCTGGAAGGGGAAACGCTCCTTGGCGAACCCGCGCTCCATACAGAATCCCTTACATGATGGGGCATTGCGGATTCTGCAGGGAGACGCAGAGTCCATAATTCCTTATCTATTCATTCACGTCATTCACGCACGCATATGAATCCAGAAACAATGATTCCGCTTGCCAAAGCCATTACGATGGGATTGGGAAGCATCGGGCCCGCACTTGGCATTGGCCTGCTTGTGTCAAAAGCCATGGAAGCCATCGGACGGAATCCAGAAGCATCCGGCAAGATTTTCGTTCCCATGCTCCTTGGCGCTGCTTTTGCGGAGGCTATCGCCATTTACGCCCTTGTGGTTGCATTCACCATATAACGATCGGAGGTTCCCCATGATCATAGGGAAACGATACGGCTTGTATGAATATTATCGAAGCTGCGTACGCCGCCGAAGAAGCGGCTGAACATGCGGATCCGAGCGTGCTCGGGATGTTCGGCGTTGACTGGTCATTGCTCGCCGCACAGCTTCTGAATTTCGGCATTCTCCTGTTCGTCCTGCATAGATGGGTATACAAACCACTGCTCAAAACCATCGATGAGCGCCGAGAGAATATCGAAACAGGTCTGCGCCAGTCCAAAGAGGCAGAAACAGCTCTTCGGGAAGCCGAGGCCCGTCAGCAGGCCGTGCTTACGGCAGCCCGCAAAGAGGCAACCGTCATCGTCGATGATGCGAAAAAGAGGGGTGAACAAGAAAAAGAACGCAGGCTCAAAGCGTCGAACGAACTTATTGAGTCAAAGCTTCAGGAAGCGAAACATCAAATAACGCTGGAAAAAAAGGCAACGGAAGTAGCCGTAAAGCAGCACGTCGCCGACCTCGTTGCGGACGCTTCGGAAAAAGTCGCGGCTCTGGGGCTGAAGGAGAGCCAGCAGCGATCGCTTATTGAACAGGCTCTTCGGGAACTCGAACAGACGAAGCTATGAGCACCATGAGCCTGCGCAGTATCGCTGAAGCATACGTTTCCGTTCTTCCAAAACACACGGATGCGGTTCAGGAAATTTCCCGCGCGACGGATATATTAGCTTTCGTGCCAGAACTGAGGGCTTTCGTTGGTGATGCATCCATACCCGTGGAAGATCGGCTGCAGGCCATACGGCTCGCATGCCCCTCTCTTTCCAAAGAAACGGTAAATGTTCTGCTTCTTCTTGGAGAACATGGAATGCATCGGGATCTAGACAGGTTTCTTCTTCACGTCACACGCGAATCCGCCGTGCTCCATAAACTCCGCTACGCGACGGTGACTTCCGCCGTCCGCATGAAACAGCAGGAACAGCAAAAACTTGAAGCCATCCTATCGGAAAAACTAAAACGAAAGGTTCGCGTCACCTATATGGTGGAAACCGCCATTCTGGGAGGACTTCGCATCTCCCTGGATGACTGGCTATTCGACGCAAGCGTCCAAGGACGCCTTCACCGACTTCGCCTCGCCCTTCATACGACCTGATCATTATGTCTGAAAAACTCTCCACAAACGCACAGGACATTGTCGCGCAGCTGAAAAAACAAATCTCTTCATTCGCTGCTACCGCGGCCGCAGAAGAAACAGGCCGGGTCCGCCAGGTTGGCGACGGCATTGCTTCGATTTCGGGGCTGTCAAAAGCAAGCGCCATGGAAATGATCGAATTTGAAAACGGAATCGTCGGCGTGGCACTGAACCTTGAAGAAGACGTGGTAGGGGCAGTTATTCTGGGACGGACGGAAGGTATTGAAGAAGGGCAATCCGTAAAGGCAACAGGACGAATTTTGAGCATTCCTGTGGGAAAAATGATGACGGGCCGAGTGATAAACCCCCTTGGAGAGGCTATTGATGGAAAAGGAAAGATTTCATCCAAAGAGCTGTATCCTATAGAAAAAGTTGCACCGGGCGTGATGACGCGCGAGCCGGTAAACCGCCCGCTCATGACCGGCATCAAGGCGATTGACTCCATGATCCCCATCGGCAGGGGACAGCGCGAACTTATTATCGGCGACCGCCAAACAGGAAAAACAGCGATAGCCGTCGATACGATTCTGAATCAAAAAGGTCAGAGCGTGCATTGCATATACGTCGCCATCGGCCAGAAAGAATCCAAAGTGGCGAAAATCGTCCAGAGACTCAAGGACGAAGGAGCCATGGACTACACCACGGTTGTGGTCGCGGGCGCATCGGACCCCGCCTCTCTGCAGTTCATTGCTCCGTATGCCGGCGTTACCATTGGAGAATGGTTCATGGATCGCGGCGAGGATGTCCTCGTTATCTACGACGATCTGTCAAAACACGCATGGTCCTATCGGGAATTCTCCCTGCTTCTCCGCCGTCCGCCGGGACGCGAAGCGTATCCGGGAGACGTGTTCTACCTTCACTCGCGTCTGTTGGAACGCGCGGCTCGCAGAAACGCACAACATGGCGGCGGATCCATTACGGCGCTTCCAATCATCGAAACACAGGCGGGCGACGTGTCGGCGTATATTCCCACGAATGTCATTTCCATTACGGACGGGCAGATTTACCTCGAAAGCGACTTATTTTACAAAGGCATACGCCCAGCAGTAAACGTGGGCCTTTCCGTGTCCCGCGTAGGAGGCGCGGCACAAACAAAAGTCATGAAAAAGGTATCCGGTCAGCTTCGGCTGGACCTGGCCCAATTTCGTGAACTGGAGGCCTTTTCACAATTCGCGACCGATCTCGACGAAACCACTCGCAAACAGATCGAGCGGGGACGCAGAACCGTTGAAGTTCTCAAACAAGGACAATATCAGCCCATGGAAATGTCCCATCAGGTTGCCGTTATTTATGCGGTTACAAAGGGCTTTCTGGACGTAATTCCCGTAGAACGGGTCCTTGAATGGGAGCAGGGATTCCACGCACACCTGGATGCAAGCGAACAGGATCTCATAGAAACGCTCCGGGAGAAAGCCGTCCTCGACGAACGTACGGAAACCCTCCTAAAACAAGCGATAGAACGGTGGAATTCGATGTTTTTGTAAGCCTAAAGATCGGAGAACGTTACATGGGAAAGGGCTAAGGGGAAATAATGGTCCCCCTACGCAACTACGTACTCTCCCCCCTACTCCCTCCTCCCTCATTCTATCGCAACCTTCCCTATGGCCGTTTCAACAAGACTCATCAAACGACGCATAAAATCCATTGCGAACACGAAAAAAATCACCAAGGCAATGGAGCTTGTTGCTGCTTCAAAAATGAAAAAGTCCGTTGAATTGACCATTTCCTCGCGCGGATACGCAAACGATGTCCGCACGCTAGTGAGCGAAATCATGCATACGGTGGATCCCGAGGCGCATGCAATGCTGACGGGGCGAATGGATGCAACAGGAGAGCGCAAGATAACGGCCCTGCGTACCCTTGTCCTCGTATGCACGTCGGATCGCGGTCTCTGCGGAAGTTTTAATGCCCAAAGCCTGAAAAAAGCGTTCGAATTTATCCGATCGCGTTCCTCGGATGACATACGCATCGTTACCGTCGGACGACGCGGAGAACGAGCCTCTCGGCGGGCAGGCTTTTCAATTGCAGCCTCTTTTGATGCGATCTCAAGCGCTCCAAGTTACGCTGCGGCGAAACCCGTCGGAGATTATGTCACAGAAGAATTCGCGAATGGCAAAGTGGATCGGGTTTTTATGGTGTATATGGATTATCGCGGCGCCATGAGCCAGATACCGACCATTGAACAGCTGTTGCCGATTATTCCGGAGACAACGGAATTGTTCAGCGCAAGCGACAACGTCTCCGGGATTACGTTCGAACCGAATCCTTCGCGGGTTCTGGATGAACTGCTCCCGAGACTCGTTGAAATGCGCGTGTATCAGGGACTTCTTGAATCCTCCGCTTCAGAACATTCCGCACGGATGATCGCCATGCGAAGCGCTACGGATAATGCGAATACCATGCTCGATGAACTCACCCTTACGTATAACCAGGCGCGCCAGGCGGGGATTACGCAGGAAATTTCGGAAATATCCGCCGGCAAAGCAGCGCTTGAATAGGAAATGCATCTTGATACTCCCCACTTCTCACCCTCAAAATATATGAAACAAGGAATGATCACACAAATTATCGGCCCGGTCGTTGACGTCAGATTTGATGACGGTTTACCGGCAATTTATCATGCGCTGCGCATCGAACGGAAAGGTAAGCCGGATCTCATTCTCGAAGTGGAGCAGCATGTCGGCGGGGGCGTGGTTCGGACAATCGCCATGGACTCGACGGACGGATTGCGCCGTGGCGAACCTGTCACGGATACCGGTGCGCCCATTTCCATTCCCGTGGGGAAAGAAACTCTGGGGCGCATGTTCAATGTTATCGGAGAACCCATTGACGAAGCCGGGGCCGTCAAAGCAAAAAAAACCTTTCCCATACACCGGGAAGCTCCGCCGTTCACGGCACAGTCCACGGCATCGGAAGTGCTGGAGACGGGAATTAAAGTCATCGACCTCATTTGTCCGTTCCTTAAGGGAGGAAAAGTCGGTTTGTTCGGCGGCGCAGGCGTTGGAAAAACCGTTATCATCATGGAGCTCATCCGGAATATTGCCACGGAACACGGAGGATTTTCCGTCTTTTCCGGCGTAGGGGAGCGTACCCGAGAAGGGAATGACCTCTACCGTGAGATGAAAGAATCGGGGGTGATCGACAAAACGGCTCTCGTGTTCGGCCAAATGAACGAGCCGCCGGGCGCACGCGCGCGTATCGGTCTTACAGGACTTACCATGGCGGAATACTTCCGAGACGAGGAAAAACAGGATGTCCTGTTGTTTGTAGATAACGTGTTCCGATTTACGCAGGCGGGTTCGGAAGTATCCGCGCTCCTCGGCCGCATTCCTTCGGCCGTAGGCTATCAGCCGACGCTCGCCACGGAAATGGGCGCCATGCAGGAACGCATCACATCAACGAAAGACGGCTCCATTACATCGGTGCAAGCCGTGTATGTTCCCGCCGATGACCTTACGGACCCGGCGCCGGCAACAACATTCGGACATTTGGATTCTACCGTCGTGCTTGCGCGATCCCTTGCGGAGCTCGGCATTTACCCGGCCGTGGATCCGCTGGATTCGACCTCGACCATCCTTGATCCTCAAATCGTTGGAGAAAAGCATTATGCGGTTGCGCGCGGTGTCCAGCGCGTGCTCCAGCGATATAAGGATCTTCAGGACATCATTGCCATTCTCGGCATGGAAGAATTATCCGAAGATGACAAAAAAACCGTCGCCCGGGCGCGAAAAATCCAAAAATTCCTTTCACAGCCGTTCTTTGTCGCAGAAGTCTTCACGGGAAATGCCGGAAAGTATGTACCGCTCGAGGATACCATACGCGGGTTTGAAGAAATCCTCGAAGGAAAGCATGATGATAAACCGGAACAGGCGTTCTACATGAAGGGCGGAATTGATGAGATTGGGAAGTAGGGTGGCGTAGGACGTAGTGCGTGAGTCATGCGGGTGGGATGCGAAGAGTACGTAGGACGTCGTTGCATGGTTGCGTAGGAGGACATCATTCTACCCGAACCCGAACCCGAACCAGTTCCCTTTTACCATTTACTAAAAGCTGTCATCTGCAATCTTCCCCATAACCCGAGATCCCGTTCCCTTATTCGCCCAGAGACTCATTACCATGAATATCCTGTTTAAACTCGTTACCCCCGAACGCACTGTCTTCCAGGAAGACGTTCTTTCGGTAACCCTTCCCACGGAAGACGGAGAAATCACGATTTTGCCAGAACATATCGATCTCGTATCAAAACTCAAACCGGGCGTGGCAGAACTCCGCAGGCCGGACGGATCGCTTGAGGAGGTTGCTGTGAGCGGCGGATTCATTCAGGTTCTGAACGGATCTCGCATTACCGTGCTGGCTGATACGGCAGAGCGAGGTGAGGAACTATCCCTCGAGGTCATTGAACAGGCAAAAGCAAGAGCCGAGGCCGTTATGAAAGAAAAAATTGCGGCAGGGGACATAAGTTATGCGGATTCGGCGGCGCACCTTGAACGGGAGCTGGCACGATACAAAGCTGCCATGCGTTACGCGAGACGCAGGGGAATTCGCACGTCAATGCATCCATCAACGGGCGCATAGAGGCGCATGTTCCGCCACGCCTCCTTTACGGATTTGCCATTTCCGCTTTTACTGTTCCTATGCGCTGCTTTATCGCTATCCCGCTGGCAGACGAACTTCGAGACCTTCTTTCGGCCTCTCTTTCATCTTCGGACAGGCCGAGAAGCGTGAGGCGCATTGATGACGCTCTCTGGCATCTAACCGTTGCATTTCTCGGGGACATTGTGGAGGGCTCTATTCCAAAAATCATCAAAGCCCTCTCCTACATACGGGACTGTCCGGGTACCATTGCTCTCCATTCATTTGAAACCTTTCCGGCGCATCGCCGGTCTCTCATCGTAGCTGCCGGATCAGCCGAACCCGCAGGGGATTGGAATGCATTCGTTCAGGATATCCGGAATGCCGTTCGTCCGTATGCGCCAGGTATGGACGAGAAGGCCTGGCATGCGCATATTACCCTCTGTAGAGCGAACAAGAATGAAATGTTGCCTCCTTGGCGCAAGGATTTCGGCCCTGTCACATGGAAGCCCGGCGGATTTGCTCTAATTCAAAGCGCTCTGTCAGAAACAGGTCCTATCTACAGAACCCTCCATGAATTCCCTTTCAAGCATTGAGCTATTCGGCGTTCCCGTGGAAAGCGCAGAACCGGATGCGCTCATTTCGTTCCTCCGTTCATCTGACCGTCGTATGTGGATTGTCACGGCGAACCCTGAAATTCTGGTACATGCGCAAAAACACCCCGAGTACGCACGCACCCTGCGCGCAGCGGATATGAGACTCGCGGATGGATTTGGCATCGTTCTTGCCGGTCTGCTGTATGGAAAACGCATTCGACGATTGCCCGGCGCGGACTTGGCAGAGGCGCTTATCGCATGGGCCGCAGAAGACGGGCTTACCGTGGGCATGATCGGGGGCGGGAAGGGGATAGCTGCACGCGCATTCCTCAAACTTGTAGAGCAGTATCCGCGCCTCAAAGGGTTTGTCGCGAGCGGAGGAATCGTGAACGAGAACGGCGACGGTGACGAAGATCATGCCCGAAACATTGATATCCTCTCGATGAACAGGCCGGATATCCTTTTGGTTGCCTTCGGGCATCCAAAACAAGAGCGATGGATCGAACGTCACCGAACAATGTTTACTTCGGCAAAAATCATTGTCGGCGTTGGCGGAACATTCGACTATTGGGCAGGAACTTCCCGAGCGCCCAGTTGGATGCGGCGCTCCGGTCTGGAATGGCTCTATCGACTTTACCGAGAACCGAAACGATGGAAGCGAATCGCGACAGCCGTGATCGTTTTTCCCATTCTCGCGATCGCAGATCGTTTGCGTATGCTGCAGTCTCTCGACCATTAAGTACCGATCCGCTACCCTAATGCATCATATGAGCGTTCGCGTACGCATGGCGCCGAGCCCCACCGGATATTTGCATATCGGCAATCTCCGGACCGCGTTGTATAACGAATTCTTCGCGCGCCATCACTGCGGAACGCTGATTTTGCGCATCGAAGATACGGATCGCGCGCGATACATCGAAGGCGCCACGGAATCGCTCTGCCGCTCCCTTCGAGCCATGCACATTCTGCCGGACGAAGGCGTATGGATAAACGAAGCCGGCCAATTGATCGAACGCGGAGACTATGCTCCGTATCTCCAGTCAAAACGCGCGGAACGGCATCGCGAGTATGCGCAAAAACTCATTGCGATGGGAAAGGCGTATGTCTGTTTTTGTTCGCCGGCGGTTCTCGACAAGATGCGTCAGGAACAGCAAAAAGCGGGAATGGCGCCGAGATATGATGGCCGTTGCCGTCTGCTTCATCCGGAAGAAAGCGCTGCGCGAGTCTCGGCAGGAGAATCGCACGTGATCCGGCTTGCGTTTCCAAGGGAGGGGAGTGTAACGGTGATGGATGAAATTCGCGGGGACGTTGTCTTCGACTGGAATGAGCTGGATGATCAAGTCATCATCAAATCCGACGGCATGCCCACCTATCACCTCGCCGCAACATGCGACGATCATGACATGTGGATTACGCATGTTATCCGCGGAGAAGAATGGCTGCCTTCAACGCCAAAACACCTTTTTATCTACGAAGCGTTCGGGTGGAAGCCGCCAATATTCGCCCACCTGCCATTGCTTCTGAACCCGGACAAAACAAAGCTTTCCAAGCGACAGGGCGACGTTTCTGTTGAAGATTTTCTGGCAAAAGGGTATTTGCCCGAAGCCCTACTGAATTTCGTGGCACTGCTTGGCTGGAATCCAAGCGGCGACCGTGAAATCTATACGCACGACGAACTGCGCTCTGCCTTTGAGCTGGAAAAAGTCAACAAAAGCGGAGCAGTTCTGAATCTGGAAAAACTGGATTGGATGAATGCGGAATACCTGAAGTCCATGGACACGGATGCGTATTTGGATCTCGTCTTACCGGAACTTCGGAAGCTTGGCGGCGACGAGGCCCTTCAAAAGCGCGTGGCAATGCTTATCCGCAGCAGGCTGATTCGCCTGTCGGACGTCCCTGACGTGTCCGGAGAGTATTTTCACCCTCTCCGTAACCTAAACCCGTCCATAATCCCCTGGAAAGGCCAGCAACCTGCCGATGTGAAGGAAAAACTCGCGGCGGCCAGGGAAGAGCTGGCGGGATTACCCGACTATCTTTGGGCATCGACAGACGACCTTGAACATCACATAAAAGAATGGATTACGCGCCGAGCATGGCAGAACGGACCAGTACTGTGGCCTCTTCGGGTTGCTCTTTCGGGCAGGGAAAAATCGCCAAGTCCCTTTGAACTCCTGTATGTGCTGGGAAGGGAAGCATCGCTTGCCCGTATACAGGCGGCTATCGATTCCCTACAATAGAGCCATGACACGGAAGGGTATCGTTCTGTGCGTTTTAGCGGCTTTCGCGGTCGCTGTATTAGACGTATCGGCTGTTTCCGCAGCATCCAGCGACGTAGATTCGCTCAATACGGAAATACAAAAGCGACAGGATAGGGTAAAAGAGATCGATTCGCTCATCAAATCCTATAATGAAAAAATCAACGAACGCCGAAGCGAAGCGCAATCTCTTGAAAATCAGATTATCCTCCTTGAGAACCGCATTAAAGAAAAGGAACTTTCCGTAGAACGATCCAGAATTGAAATCGAATCCTTAACGTTGGAATTGCAGCTGCTCGGCGGTGAAATAGAATCCAAAGAACTGCGTATCGGCAAGCAAAAAGAACTTATTGCCGTATTGATTCGGAGCATCCACGAAAAGGATTCTGTTTCGACATTCGATGTCCTGCTCACGCGTCCAACCCTCTCCGGGTTTTTTGCGGAACTCGAAGACCTCAAAAAACTAGAACGGGATCTCGGGTCAACGCTCGACAGAGTCAAAGAAGTAAAACGCGACCTCGAAGAAAAAAAGAAAAATCGAGAAGCAAAACAACAGGCGGTAAAGGCGGAGCAAAGCAGGCTCAAGAAAGAGCAACTGGCTCTCCAGGGAGAAAAGAACTACAAAGAATCATTGATTGCGGAGACCAAAGACAAGGAACAAGAATTCAAAAGTATTTTGTATGAGCTCAAACAACAACAGCAGGTGACGCAGAGCACGATTTCCGATTTAGAAAAGCGTCTGGCAGAAAAACTGAAGAGCGTTGACGATGTGCTCGCGCGCGGGGATTACTTCCTGAACTGGCCTATTTACCCCTCCCGCGGGATTACAGCGATTTTCCATGACCCCACCTATCCTTTCCGGCACTTATTCGAACATTCGGGAGTAGATATCCGCGCCGCCGTAGGAACGGATGTAAAAAGCGCCGGTGGGGGATATGTCGCCTGGAATAAAACGGGGAGAATGTACGGCAATTACACCATGATCGTGCATCCTGGAGGGATTGCAACGGTATACGCCCATTTGTCCAAATTCCTCGCCCAGCCCGACACATATGTCGAACGAGGTGATTCCATCGCTCTTTCCGGAGGCATGCCGGGAGCGCCGGGAGCGGGATTTTCCAATGGACCGCATTTGCATTTCGAAGTACGGCAAAACGGTATTCCTGTTGAGCCGGAAGGATTTTTGCCCGCAGTCCCGAATGATTTTTATGACTATTACGATGACTATAAGCGTCTTGGTGTGCGGCTCTAGGAAACAGGGAGTAGGGGAAGAGGACGTAGTTACGTAGGGGGAGCATAACTTCCCACGAACCCCGAACCCTGTTCCTTCTGCCATTTTGCCAGCGGTTCGTTCATTCTCGTGGTGCAGAATACGGCAGATCGCGGAGAACGGCTTCCAATTCTTCAAGCGTGGAAATACGCACCAGTTTCGCTCGCAATTCCATAATGTCGATCCACGGATAGTCGGACTTCAAATCCTTTTTGAAATAATAGGGGAGATGCTTTCGGAGTTTTACCAGTCCGCGTTCGCCGTAACGTTCGGCATGAAGTTTTGCATGCCGAAGAGCAACCTTCACACGTTCCTCGATCGTCGGTTTTGTAAAGGATATGGTGCCATCAAACGCCGCGCGTATTTCACAAAAAAACCACGGGTTTCCCAATGCCCCACGTCCGATGAGCATTCCATCCGCCCCTGATTCCGCCAAAGCCGAACGAGCAGTCTCGACATTCACAATGTCGCCATTTACCAAAAAAGGAAGCGATGTGCGGGCGCGCGCCTTGCCGACGCTCTTCCAATCGGCCTTGCCGCTATATCCCTGTTCTTTCGTCCTGCCGTGCATCGAAATCAAATTCGCGCCTGCGTCTTCGATCACCTTTACGAATTCCAGGCAATCCGTGTCACGAGACCAGCCGAGCCTCGTTTTTACAGACACGGGAATGCTCACGGCCTTTTTGACCGCGCGAACAATGGCCGCCGCGCGGTCATGATCGCGAATGAGCGATGCGCCGTTGAAATTCGAAACAATGTTATATACCGGGCACCCCATATTAATGTCGATCCCGTCCGGATGATACCGTTCTTCGATAATGTTCGCGGCTTCCGCCATCACAAATGGATTTGATCCGAATATCTGCTGGATAATCGGCCGTTCGGCCTCGTCGAATTTCGCCATGTCAAGGGTTTTTGCATTGCCGCGCACCACGGCTTCAGAACTCACCATTTCCCGAAAAACCAAAGGCGCTCCATGTTCTTTACAGATGAGACAGAACGGCAAATCCGTCATGTCTGCCATAGGCGCCAGAGCGACAATTGGTCGGGGTAGCTGTTTCCAGTCGAGCATGGTTGGCACGTATAGCACGATTCTTGAGGAATGGGTAGATCTCGAGAGGGATGCGTGATGCGAAGAGTATGTCGGGCGTGGTGCGTAGGGCGTAGGGGGAAGAGGACGTGGTTGCGTAGGGGGACATAATTCTCCCCGATCCCCGTAACCCTATCCCTACTTCCTCCTTCCCGCTTCATGTACACTATCCGCATGTTGCCCGATCGCCTGCTCAAACGGCAGAAGCGCACAATGCCTGATCCGAAGCGGGTTATTCGGATCATCCGAATACTGGGAGCAACGAATCTCCTGCTAGGCATCGCGCTTTTCGCAAGCTGGGCGTGGTTCTTAAAACTGAATAAGACATTGAACGTCTATGCTGTTGCGGAAAGTTTTGCTCCTCCGCTGCGCGTGGAAATGCCCATGCGGACATATTCCGAACATGTCGCCGTGGGCAATGGCGACATTCTTCGGCATCCTGTGCTCACGGTGTACGGAAAGGTAAGGCAATACGAGGGTTTGCGCGAAACGCTCGATGGATTTTATGTGTCCGTACACGGAGAAATGGTGTACCCCAAACCCATTACCGGTGAATTCGCCGAAAAAATCCTCCTGAATCCCGGACGAAACGTCATTGATGTGGAAATTCATTGGGGCGATGCCGCCCAGTACAAATACTCGTACATCTTTACCTATGTTCCGGAGCCGGCTGATCCGGGAGCGCAGGGCGACGGAATGCCGAATATGCCTATCCCGGCTCTCTGATCTTGGATCGAGCGGCTGTTCGTGATACATACATCGATCATGGGAGCATTCAACATACGCATGCCATACCAACCCTCCGGCGATCAGCCGGAGGCGATTGAACAACTTGTCCTGAGCCTGAAAGGCAAAGAGGCGTATCAAACGCTTCTCGGCGCCACGGGAACCGGAAAAACATTTACGATCGCCAATGTTATCCAGCGTGCGCAAAAGCCAACGCTCGTCATTGCTCACAACAAGACACTGGCCGCGCAATTGACGAATGAATTTCGGGAATTTTTTCCGGAAAATGCCGTAGAATATTTCGTTTCTTACTACGACTATTACCAACCGGAAGCATATATCCCGTCTTCGGATACATACATCGAAAAAGAAGCGATGATTAATGAAGAGATCGACCGGTTGCGGCATAGCGCCACACAGGCGCTTTTAACAAGGAGGGACGTGATCATCTGCGCATCCGTTTCGTGCATTTATGGTCTTGGCGCGCCTGAGGCCTATGAAAAAATCGTTCTCCATATTGAAAAAGGACAGGATGCAAAGCGCGCCGATCTTTTGAGCCGCCTCATCGAAATGCAATTCATGCGCACAAACGCGGATTTAGTGCGCGGATCATTCCGGGCGCGAGGCGGTGTTCTGGAGATTATGCCAGCCAATGAAGAAATCATCTATCGCATCGAAGCGCCCAAAGGTACTGTCGGCGCAATTATGGCGGTCGATCCCGTTACGCGGGAACTCAAGCGCGAACAGGAAGACGTGTGGGTGTTTCCGGCAAAACATTTCGTCACATTGGAAGCAGATCGCGTCCGCGCGATCAAAGCAATTCGAAAAGAACTGGATCAGCGCCTGAACTATTTTGAAAAGCAGGGGAAGCTTTTGGAGGCGGAACGCCTGGAACGCCGCACGAAATTCGATTTGGAGATGATTGAGAATCTTGGATATTGCAATGGCATCGAAAATTATTCACGCCATCTGTCCGGACGGAAAGCGGGAGAACCGCCGGATACGCTGTTCTCGTATTTCCCGGAGGACTTTTTGTGCGTTATCGACGAAAGCCATGTAACCATTCCCCAGCTCGGCGGCATGTACGAGGGAGACCGCTCCAGAAAAGAAACGCTTATTGAACACGGCTTCCGGCTTCCGAGCGCCATCGACAACCGCCCGATGACCTTCAAGGAGATTGAAGACAAATGGAAACAGGTGATTTTTGTATCAGCCACACCAGGATCATACGAACATTCCGTCTCATCGGCGATCGTAGAGCAGATTATTCGGCCAACCGGATTGGTGGATCCCGAAGTCCTCATTCGGCCGATTACCTCGAAACGAAAAGGCGAACCAAGCCAGATAGATGACGTGATCGTGGAGATCGGAAGGACGGTGAAGCTGGGAGACCGCGTGCTCGTCACCACCCTCACAAAAAAAATGGCGGAGGACCTGTCGGAATTCCTTGAAGAACAAAAAATTAAATCGCGGTATATCCATTCGGATATCGATACAATTGAGCGACTGGAAATTCTTTCCGAGTTCAGAAAAGGGACATATGACGTTATTGTGGGCGTGAACCTGCTTCGCGAGGGTCTCGATCTCCCCGAAGTCTCGCTGGTTGCCGTGTTGGATGCGGACAAAGAAGGCTTCCTGCGCTCGGATACGTCGCTGTTACAGACAATCGGACGCGCCGCCCGCAATGTGCGCGGTCGCGTGATTCTGTATGCGGACAATATCACGGGCTCCATGAAACGCGCGATCGCAGAAACCGATCGCCGTCGCGCCAAGCAAATCGAATACAACAAAAAGCACGGCATTACTCCGCAGACCATCATTAAAGCCGTCAAAGACATTCGCGGCGTGCTTGGCCTGTCCGTGGACAAAAAAGACGTCAAAGAAATTCTCAAGCTGGAACTCACGGCTGAAACGCATGATCTCCGAAGCGTTCTTAAAACGAAAGAATCGGAAATGAAACAGGCGGCAAAGGATCTCGAATTCGAGCTCGCCGCTATTCTGCGCGACGAAATCGGAGAAATCCTGAAAGAAATTAAAAAACGCGAAAAGGCCGATACCTCATCCGGCAAAGGGAAACCGCGATCCGCAACGCTCCGTATGAGAAAGCCTAGGCATGGGAGAACGAGATAGGGTTATGTATTGAGATTTCGCATTCGCCTATTTTCGAAGATACAAAATGATTCCGCCGCTTCCATCTTTCGTGCCTCATAAAAATTCGTGTACCTTGAATGAAATCCTTCTTTGAGGAGGAATGACAGTATTCAACCCTCTAATTCAAAGGCACGATTCCGAACGTACCGTCAATTGCGGAAAACACCGCCCCCTGCTAGCGTAGGCATCTATGGCTCGTCTTGATTTTCTGCACATCTGCAATGACGCGTTTTTAACGGCGGGGACGAATTCATTGAATGTCATCGGTATTTTCGACCGGATTACCGCACAAAAACTTCCCGTAGGCATTCCAAAGCTCTCCCTTGCCATGGGTATTACCGCGCTTGACGGACCGCACGATATTTTGATTGTTCTGAAAAAAGATTTGAAAGAGCTCGGAAGAGTGCAAGGATCCTATCAGGGTCCCAATCACCAGCATATCCACCATTTCATCGGTCTCGGCTTTCCGGAGGCGGGGGAGTATATCTTTGAAGTATCCGTGGACGGCGAACTTCTCGGAACAAAACGCCTATTAGTGAATAAGACGGGGGAATAGGGGATGCGGGTGTGGAAGATTGTGGCAATTCGTAATTGGGAAAAGAAGGCTAAGGGCAAAGGGAACGGGTCTCGGGGTTCGGGAGAATTATGCTCCCCCTACACACCACATCCCTCACGCCCTTGCCTATACGCCCCTCTCTGCGTAACAATCAAACCCATGGATGGCGCAGAGGAGGTGAAATCAAAGTTAGATGTTGCGGATATCGTGGGTGAATACCTGCCGCTCAAACCCGCCGGAAGCGGCAGTTTTAAGGCGCTTTGTCCTTTTCATCACGAAAAAACCCCTAGTTTTTATGTACATCGGCCCCGACAGACCTGGCACTGCTTCGGATGCGATCAGGGGGGCGATCTCATCTCTTTCGTAATGCACATGGAGGGCATGGAATTCCGCGAAGCGCTGGAGCATTTGGCGCAAAAAGCGGGGATAACGCTTCCGACATTCAATACGAAAGCATCATCGGAACGGAAGCGCCTGCATGAAATCAATGACATGGCCGCGCGTTTTTACCGAGCGCAATTATTACAATCCCAGGATGCAGAGCATGCAAGAGCCTATGCGGCATCCCGAGGCATTGATGAATTCACCGGAGATTTGTTCAAGATCGGCTATGCCCCGAAAGGCTGGGACGCGCTGTCCAAGACGCTGGGGCAACGAGGGATTTCGGATGAAGAACTGATTCGGGCAGGGCTTGCGAACAAAAGCGACCGCGGAGGGGTGTATGACCGCTTCCGCGACAGACTTATGTTCGCCATTCAGGACGTGCACGGGAATGTGGCGGGATTTACGGGGCGATTGCTCGACCCAAACGCAAAAGAGGCTAAATACGTCAATTCTCCGGAAACGGCCGTGTATAAAAAGTCTGCCGTTCTTTACGGGCTCGACAAGGCAAAAGGCGAAATAAAGAGCAAGGACCTTGTCGTTATCTGCGAAGGGAATATGGATGTCCTCTCAAGCCACCGCATCGGCATCTCACATGTGGTTTGCTCGAGCGGCACGGCCCTCACGGCAGAACAGCTCAAGCTCATTCAGCGTTTTACGAAAAATCTTGCCATCGCCTTTGATCAGGATGCAGCAGGGAAAGAAGCCACGCTCCGCGGACTGGATCTCGCGCGCGCCCAGGATTTTTCCATCAAAATTATCAGCCTGCCTCCGGACATCGCAAAAGACCCCGACGAGGCCATTATGAAGGATCCCGAAATATGGAAGCGCGCCATCCGGGATGCGGAAGATATTATGGGCTGGATTTTTCACGCCGCATTCCGGAATCGCCAGCCAACAAATGCGGATGAGAAACGACATATCGCAGAGGAAATCCTCCCGGAAATCAAGCGCATCGCTGACCCGATTGTCCGAGATCACTGGATGCGGAAACTTGCAGATGCCCTTGGCACAAGTGCAGATGCCCTGTCAGAAGCTTTGGCGAAAACCCCCGTACGTCCCTTTCAGGCTGCGAAAACCTCTGCTCCGGCAAAAGAAGCCCATCCAAAAAAGCTAAACCGCCTGGAAGACGCGTCGGAACGCCTTCTGGCTCTTCTCCTCCTTCGCCCCGCCCTTTTTGAGCGCGCCAAGCCCGTACAGGCTGAAATTCTCGCAAGCCCCTATATCGGGCTTTACAACCGTCTGAAAACCCTTTATGATTCCGGACAATTCAGCGGGCAGACCAGTCCAGATGACATCAATAACGTCCTGGACAATGAAACTCTTCGCCTCGCGAACTATCTCGCCATTCGGGCGGACCGGGACTATTCGGGCCTCTCGGATGACGCAATGTCAGCCGAATACGACATCATCACGCAGACGATTCGCGGCCTCGGCAGGCACGCGGAACGTCTGCAGCTCGAAGAAGATATGCGCGCGGCCGAACGTACCGGCGATAAAACGCGCATTCTGGAACTTGCCAAGAGATTCCAGGAACTCACTTGACGGTACGGAACGGACGTTTGCGCCTATTCCGCCACCGCTAATCACGAACGTATTCATGTCCGCAAAAAAGCATCGTACGGCAAAGCCGTCACGCGCAAAGAAGGCCGCGAAGAAATCCGCCGCACAGCGGCGCGATGAAATGATGCGCAAGGCAAAGCGTATCGCAAAGAAGGGCCTAAAACGCTCTGCGCCGTCCAAGCATAAGCCCAAATCCGCCCAAGCGTCGCGCCATGCGCAAAAACGCAAACCGGCGTATGTAAAATCATCCCCGCCGGCGCCGGAAACGCTCGATAAGTTGTTTGAAAAATCACGCGCGCGCAATTTTTTAACGGAACAGGAAATCATGTACGCCTTTCCGTACGTGGAAGACTATCTTCCCGTATACGAAGCGTTCATCGACAGGCTGGATGCCCACGGGATACCCATTATCGAACAAAAGGAGGGCTTGCTCGGCCGCGTGAAAGAGCGCCACGACATCATGGAAAAAATGCACACCATTGATACGTCACGTCCGAAGGCGGAACCTTTCGAATTGACCGCCGACAATATCCAGATGTATCTTCGCGAAATCGGCAAAATCCCTCTCTTGACTGCGGAAGAAGAAGTCGCGCTCGCGAAACGAAAAGAAAAGGGGGACAAGGATGCGGAAAAAAAGCTTATCGAAGCGAACTTGCGGCTCGTGGTATCCATTGCCAAAAAATTCATCGGAAAATCGCTGTCGCTTCTCGATCTTATCCAAGAGGGGAACATCGGGCTTTTTCGCGCGGTCAAGAAATTCGAATACCGCAAAGGATACAAGTTTTCCACCTATGCCACGTGGTGGATTCGCCAAGCCATTACGCGCGCGCTTGCCGACCAAAGCCGTACCATTCGCATTCCCGTGCACATGGTGGAAACCATCAACAAGTTCCAGCAAATCGAACGCCAGCTCATTCAGGATCTCGGCCGCGAGCCCCTACCGGAAGAGATTGCGGCGGAAATGGGCGAAGAGGTGGATAAGGTGCGCCATATCATCAAAATATCGCAGGACACCGTTTCGCTCACAACGTCCGTGGGTGAGGATGATGAAGATTCGACGCTTGAAGACTTTATCGAGGACGTCAAAAACGTGGCGCCGGACCGCGCGGCCGCCCTTCAGCTCCTCAAAGATTATGTGGACGAGGTTATCAAGGACTTGAACCCACGCGAGCAAAAGATTCTTGAAATGCGCTTCGGGCTTTTGGATGGCGTAAGCCACACGCTGGAAGAGGTGGGCAAGGAATTCGACGTCACGCGCGAACGTATCAGACAAATCGAAGCAAAGGCGCTGGAAAAAATCCAACAGCACCCGATGGTAAAGAGGCTTGTCGATTATTAATTCGATGAACTCGCAGAGGCGCGGCACATGCGCCTCTGCGCGCATATCCGAATTCTTGACGATACGGGCGTGACCCGATACTATTCGGCCGCATTCCGGGGTAGCTCAGCGGTAGAGCAGTGGACTGTTAATCCATTGGTCGTGGGTTCGAATCCCACCCCCGGAGCCATGTGGGACAAGCAGCGGCAAAACCGCTGCTTTCTCGTTTATTCATGGGCTTTTTCGGCGGTTCGATTGTTTTAATTTTGGGCTCGATTTTTGCCTGGAAGGCTCCGAGATGACTTACGATCATCTGGTACGGTTTGCGGTATGTAGGCATGAATTCGCCGTTTTCGATTTTCAGGTTTTCAAAAATAAGGGCAAGCATCATCCGTTTGTCCTCGAGTTTGTTCGGACCCATGCGCTCGTAAATCGCTTTAGCGTGCTTTACAACCTCGATCACCGTGATTCCCATTTCGTAGTACTTCAGGTTTGCGTTTAAGTGGCTGTCGATGCTGTTCTGGATATCCTGCTGTTCTTTTTGGTACTGCTCGAATTTTTTCTGATAAAACTCAGTGCTTATTTTGCCGTCAATTTTATCGTCATACAGATGGTCGAGCCGCTTCACAACCATTTCCAGCGACTTTTGCAGCTCGCCAGTTGCCTTATCCCGGTAATTGATCTCCTCGGCATGCATCTCTTTGAGGGCTTCCTGCGTCCATGAGAGCAGGTTCACGACTTTATCATCGTCCCGGAATATGGTGATGCCGAATATCGCGTTTAGTACCTGATCATCGATAAGATCCTCCCGGATATTGCCTTTTTGCGTGCAGTTCCGGTAATGGTTGCAGTGTCCGTACCAGTGTCCTTTGTGCGTCTCCCAGGTAATCTGACAGTCGCATTCCTTGCATCTGAAAACACCCCTGAATAAGGGATTGTGCCGGCGGTGTTTCGGTGCCGAAAGATTGCGGAGTATGGTCTGAACTTTATTGAAAAGCTCTTTGGTGATGATCGGCTGGTGATTGCCCTGGGTCAGCTGGTTGCGCCAATTGTTCATGCCGTAATAAAACGGCTCGCACAGAAGCCGGTGGATGTGGGCTTTATACACTTTGCGGCCGCTGCGGCTTCGCATGCCCAGTTCGTACATTTTTTCGGTGATGGTTTTTACCGAGTATTGTCCGGAAGCATACAGCTCGAACAGTTTTATGACGAGCGGAGAAGTTTCCTCGTCCGGTACGTGGATTTTGCGTCCTTTCTCGCCGACGGTTTTATAACCGAGCGGCGGCTTGGCCGGCAGCCAGCCCTGCGCCAGTTTTTCTTTCTGTCCCTTCTTTACGTTTTCGGAAAGCAGCCGGATATAGTATTCGGCGGTGGCGACTTTCACCCGCCACATAAACCATTCGTGGGACCGCGAGTCTTTCTGCAGAATGCAGTTTTCTTTTACGAGATGGATTTGCCGGTCGTAGTCCTCGACGACCCACTTGTCGATCTCGATGGCTTCCGAGAAATTTCTCGTCAGCCGGTCGGTGGTTTCCACGATGGCCACCCTGATTTTTTCTTTTTTGATATGGTCCAGCATTTCGTGGAAAATTTTCCGCTGGACTCTGCCGCTTGCGGACTCCTGGATGGCGAATACTTTCACCAGATTGAGTCCGCCCCGTTCGGCATACTCCCGAAGGAGTTTTTCCTGAGCCGGAAGCGAATAGCCGGTATCCTCCTGATCTTTGGATGATACCCGGGCATATCCCACGGCACGGCTTTGTTCGTCTTTCATTGTCATGGTCATATTTGTTATTAATTGTTAATGGTTCGATTGTGACCTTTGGTACCCAGAACCCTATACTAATTTTCGGCACAAGCTAAGCAGTAGTTGCCCACAGCGGTTATTCTCCGGTTTCGAGCCATTTGTTTATTATCTGGGCTTTGGCATCGGGATATTGGTTACGTGCCAAAGCCAGTTGCATTTCGTATGGGATAAATTCCCAACGTTCGGACGGCGACATGTCTTTGAAATTCAGCTTACTAAGTTCAATCCTGTCTTTCGGATGACCTTCGACGCGATCCAGCAGCTCTTTGATGGCGGCCAGCTTCACTCCGTCATTTTGGCTTCCCATAAGAGCGACCAGCATCTCATTGGCCAGACGGAAATTCTGCTCACGGACACGTACTCCGGCTTTGCGGATTATGTCCACGGTTTCCTGGTGAATCGCATCCATTTCCTGCTCATAAAGCCGGTAGGTTTCCTGCAATGTTCCGGACTGCCTAAACCAGTCTTTAATCGTTTGCTCAGTGAATTTGGCTTTTCTACTTTTTTCAAACCGGTGATTGATATCCTCGGCGATATTTTGGTAGGAATAGCCCTTATATTTCAGCTCGAGCGCGCGCTCATGGTATTTGGTTATGTGTTTCAGCTTGGCCATAAAAGTGGAGTTTAGTGGACTTTTTATTCCCTGATCGTGACGATGAGAATCGGCTTTCCGGTTATCCGCTCTATGATGTAAGCGGCCGCATGTGCCCGTACCTCTGCATCTTTGCTTTCCAAAAGCGAGATTAGGACTTCCGCCGCTTTTGGCATGTTCTTTCGGATAATCTCATCAGCGATTTCAATCTCTGTTTTCTTTTTGTGCTTGGTCATAGATTTTAGTAATTACGTTTATGCCGATTCGATGAGAACGACATCTTGGCAACGAGATCGGCTTTCATCTCGTTTATTTTCTTGACTTGGTTTTTGCCGTTAATTTCTTTATTATTTTCTTTAATTTCTTTTAAATCCTTAGCTTCTATAACATCGCCGTCCGATGCGGTGTGCATGCCGTGCCGTTCGGCATTTTGTGTTGATCGGTCTCCATCCTTCGTCAGATGTAGGACGGAGAGTAAGGTGATGCTTCGGGGCTTGAACCGGGCATTATCGCCGCGGCTTTTACTTACGGATATGAATGCCCATTCCTCGAGCTTATCCAGACACTTCTTGATCGTCCGCCAATCTTTGAGCCCTGAATACGTCCGGAGCAAGCCATTCGGTGCTTCTATGTTTTGGTTCGCGCGGTCGGAGGCAATCTCGGTCAGTGCTACGTACATGGTTCTCAAATTACGGAACATTTCGTCGCTTATATGCTTCAGCCGGAGTTCCGTACGCATGTATCGAAAAGCAGGCTTGTCTTGGTAGGCAAAGGGCACCTCGCGGTAGTCGCGGACTTTATGCTTTTTCTGGTTTGGCGTTTGCATAGGATGGTTTCGGCCGGCCTTCCGCTCGGGCATCCTCGGCATAGAGCCGCATGAGGAGATCGCCCAGGCCGGTCAGATTGAAAGCGATCTCGTACAACTCCTCATCGGTGGGATTCATATCCCAGTCGTTTTTCAGGATGGACCGGAGTTTGTCCATCGTTTCTTGTTTTAATTTCACAGGTCTTAGTCCTCGGCATAAATCCGCACCTTGACCTGTTTGAGCTGGTTAAAGAACGCCTGCGGTTCTACCGTAAGCTCGCGACTCCAATATCGCTTCACCAGAGAATCCAAGTCCGGGCTCTTGCCGAAGCAGAAGAGCACCTTGTGCGGATTTCCCCGATCCACGACCTCAAGAGAATCAGGAATAAATAATAAAAGCACCGCGACCAATGCCAGGTCGGCGGTTTTGAAATAATTGATGTCCATATGTTGGCATTTTCATCATCATTAATTTTCCTCTCACACGATTTCAGTTTGCCGGTCGGTGTCCGTCTCTTGGAATAATGTCCTGGTGTAGTTGGCAAACAAAAAAGAGCCGTAATTAAGGCTCTCCCGTTGAAGTTATTAACTACACCGACTGTTACGTTATTGTATTTTGATTTTGTATTGCGGATTCAAACGGTATCCGTTTCCGTCCCGGCCGATAATAAGATCAGGTATGCCGATCCGGTTTTTGGCTTTTCTATTTATTTCCAGCTTGGAATTTCTGATGGCCTGATTAGTGGTGCCTACCAGTGCCGCCAGATCGGCGGTCTTGATATAGCCCCTGCTCGAGCACAAAACCTTTATAAGTTTTTCCCGCATTTTTTCTTTATTCATCGGGTAACACTTTTTGTTATCCGAATCCAAATACAGATCGCCGTCCGGGGATAGACAGAGCACGGTTTCCTTAGTTTTCTTTTCTCCCTGCTTGGACCGTATCTTTTGGCCCTGCTCATAAAAACCCTGGGCTATGTCACGGCCGATCTGCAAAGCTGTCTGCTTGCCGACTCGCAGTTCATCTTTCAATCTGGCGATGGTCTTGCTGGTTTCTTTTTCGTAGTTTTCAAGTCTGGCATCGGTCTTATTGATCCTCTCCTGCAATTCCACAATCTTAGCCTCAAGGCGTTCGATAATTTCATCCGGATTTTGGATACCCGAATTTTCCAGAGCCTTTTTTACAATGCCTTTGGTAACGCCAAGCGAAAATCGCATCGTGGTACTCATCCCAACGGACCGGTTGACGTTGAATTTGTACTTGGTGGCCAGTGCGGCCTTTTTCATTTTCATAGTCATTTTTGGCACATGGCTTTTCCACCATGCTCGGCCTTGTGCTTATCTCAAGTATATCATATAATTGAACTGGAAATAACCTTAAACGATTATTCCAGTCCATATATGGATAAAAAACCCGTAAAAGGTGAATATTTGGAGGTTTTATTGCGATCTCCCCGGACCGTCTTTTCGACCAAAGACGCAGCTTTGATGTGGAGTGAGGAAAAGGAGCAGACCGTAACGGCCAGGTTGAACAAATACGTTAAGGCCGGAAAATTGATCCGCATCAGACGCGGCATTTACGCCAAGGACAATAATTATGACCGCTTTGAGATGGCGACCAAGATTTACACGCCTTCGTACATCAGCTTTGAGACGGTCTTGACCCGGGCAGGAATAAATTTTCAGTACTACGATTCAATTTTTGTCGCGTCATATGTAACCCGCGCGATCGAAGTCCCCGGACAAAAAATCTCTTTCATCCGGATGAAAGATTATGTCTTGAGCAATACGGCCGGCATCGAGCACGCCGAAGGATACTCCATCGCCGGCAAAGAACGCGCATTTTTGGACAGAATTTACATCAGCAAGGACTATCACTTTGATCATTTGGATGTCTTGGATTGGGACAAGGTTTTCGGAATTTTGCCTGTTTATAACAACAAGCGGATGGAGAAAAAAGTCCGGGAATATTTCGGACATTATAAAAGCACAAAAATATGACACTGGATTACTCAAAGCATAAAAATATTCTGCTTCAGATTTTGAAGGACATCTATTCCGATACTTCCATTGCGCCGCATTTGGGTTTCAAAGGCGGAACGGCCGCTCTCTTGTTTTACGATTTGAGCCGTGATTCGGTTGACCTGGATTTTGATTTGCTTGACGAAACCAAAGAGCAGGCGGTGTTCGAAAAAATACAGAAGATAGTCGCAGGTTACGGGAAAGTCATCGACTCGCGGATTAAACGGTTTAACCTGATAAACATCATTTCCTACGACACCAGATCGCAAAACATCAAAGTCGAGGTTAACCGGCGTGATTTCGGATCAAAGTACGAACTGAAAACCCTGCTTGGAATCTCCATGCTGGTTATGGTGCGCGAGGATATGTTCGCCCACAAGCTTATGGCCATGCACGAGCGCGTCGGCAAGACGAGCCGCGACGTGTATGATGTCTGGTTTTTCCTGAAGAACAATTGGCCGATCAACAGAGAGATCGTTGAGCAGCGTTCCGGTAAAATGTTCAAGGAAGTTCTGCAGATCACGGCAGAGCAACTGGAACAAATGGACAATAAGAACATTCTGATCGGCCTGGGAGAATTCCTGACCGAACCGCAAAAAGACTGGGCCCGGGCAAAGCTGCGGACCGAGACGATCTTTCTGCTGAAAGCCCGTTTGGAGAGCGAAAAATAAATCAAACATATGCCAAGGAAATCGCCAAAAAAACAAGAAAAGGAAATAAAGATCGAGGCTTACTCGCATGCCGGTAAGAAGCGCAAGAATAATCCGCCGGTAGGTCTGGTTTCGAGTCAGACGGATAAGCTCAACGGCTATACCAAGTACGCGCACGATCCGTACATCGATCCGTATTTGAGCTGGGCCGGAAAAAAGGAAGGCCAGGAAGTGAATGTGCGCAACATAAGTTTGCACGTGCATGAGCGCATAGATTCTACGCGCGTTATTCGTGCATTCCTGAAAAAGAAAACCGAACCGCGTCAGCAGCAACTTTCGCTGTTCCAGTCGCAGGAAAACACATTGCCGCTCGGCAAAGCTTTTGAATTTTACAGCCACGATCAGGACTGGACGAACCGACTTATCGCCGGTGATTCACTTTTGGTCATGAATTCGCTTCTCAAAAAAGAAGGCATGGCCGGAGAAGTGCAGATGGTCTATATCGATCCTCCCTACGGAATCAAATACAACTCAAATTTTCAGCCATTCATCAACAAGCGCGAAGTCAAAGACAACAACGACGCCGATATCCCGGCCGAACCGGAAACCATCAAAGCATTCCGTGATACCTGGGAGCTCGGAATCCACAGTTATCTGACATATTTATACGACCGCCTTCTGCTGGCCAAAGAACTGCTGAACGAATCCGGCAGCTGCTTTGTACAGATAAATGATGAAAATGTCCATCACGTGAAAGAAATAATGGACGAAGTTTTCGGTAAGGATAACTTTGTAAGTTTAATTTCATTTGCCACAACGAGCGGTTTTCAATCCAGTACTCTCTCCAGAGCTGGAGATTATGTCTGCTGGTACGCCAAAGATAAAAAGAAAATTAAATATCGACCTCTTTACCTATCAAAGGTTCTTGGCGAAGAAGGTGCGACCGGTTATGACTCCGTTGAATTGAAAGACGGCGCAATAAGATCGTTGACAAAAGAAGAAATAAAAAATCCAAGCATACTCCCGGAAGGTTCAAGATTATTTGCAAAAGCAGATCTGACAAGTTCTGGTAAGGCCGGCGTTGATCAGGCTTTTGAGTTTGAGGGGAAAACTTATCGACCAAACCCAAATTCCCATTGGAAGGCAAATTATCCCGACGGTATGCAGAGATTGGCTAACGCTAATCGTTTAGTAGTCGTTGGAAACACATTGCGCTATAAGCGATATTTCGATGATTTTTCTTTATATCCGATAAACAACTTTTGGTCTGAACAGTTGTCTGAACAAAATAAGACTTATGTTGTTCAGACTTCAGAAAAAGTTATTGCTCGCTGTCTTTTGATGGCTACCGATCCGGGCGATCTTGTCATTGATCCGACGTGTGGATCAGGAACTACTGCATTTGTTGCGGAAAAATGGGGACGTCGCTGGATTTCCTGTGATACATCTCGTGTCTCAATCGCGCTTGCGAAGCAACGTCTGATGACGGCATATTTCGATTATTACAAACTGGCGCATCAGGGAGAAGGTGTTTCCAGTGGATTCGAGTATAAGAAAGTTCCGCATATTACTCTTGGCAGCATCGCCAATAACGAACCGGCGGCAGAGGAAACTTTATACGACCAACCGGTTATGGATAAATCCAAAGTCCGCGTAACCGGACCGTTTACGGTTGAAGCTCTGCCATCGCTTCGCACTAAGCCGTTTGACGGTAAAGAGCCGAAGGTTGCGGCACAAGGAGAAGAGATCGCGCGGACCGGCGAGACGGCCAATCAGGCCGTATGGCGTGATGAGCTTAAGACGAGCGGTATCCGCGCAACCGGAGGCAAGACCATAAACTTCTCGCGTATAGAACCAATGGCCGGAACGCGGTTTATTCATGCTGAAGCGGAAATTCTGGATGAAAAAGGTACAAACAAGAAAGCAGTCATCAGTTTCGGACCGGATTACGGCGCGCTCGAGCAGCGGCAGGTTGAGGAGGCCGTCAATGAGGCGCGTAAGCTTGCCGACAAACCCGACTTTATAATCTTTGCCGCATTTCAGTTTGATCCGGAAGCTGCCAAAGACATCGATCATATTCAGTGGCCGGGCGTTACGGTGCTTAAGGCGCAAATGAGTGTCGATCTCCTTACGGCTGATCTGCGAAAGAAGCGGTCGTCCAATCAAAGCTACTGGCTTATCGGCCAGCCGGATGTTGAGGTTGTGAAAAATAAAGACGGCACATGTAAAGTCATCGTCCGCGGCTTTGATTATTACAATCCGGTAACCGGAGAGATTGATTTTGGCGACACAAGGCGCATTGCCATGTGGATGCTCGACAGCGATTATGACGAGCAAAGCATCCTGCCCGAGCAGGTATTCTTCCCCATGAAAGACCCGAAGCACGATTGGACTGCGCTGGCCAAGACTCTGAACGGCGCAGTGGATCAGGATTTGATCGAGCTCTTCACCGGAGTCGAGTCTTTGCCGTTTGCCGCGGGAGAGCATAAAAAGATCGCTGTGAAAATCATCGACGACCGTGGCATTGAAAGCTTTGTTATCAAAAACCTATGAGCCAGAAACATATCGACAAACTGATCGTCAACGACGCATACACCGAGCCCACGCATCACTGGGCGTATTTGCGCGAAAAACAGGAATTTGAATTGCGCGAAGGACGCCGCAAAGCCGGATACTGGAAACTCTCCGGTGTCGGCCGCAAAGGAACAGACGATCTCGGCGAATTCGTGGAATTGGCTTTGGTCAATCAGGTCCGGCCTCGTGTTGCGGAATGGAAAGCAAAAGGTTATCCGAATGTAACCGGTACGACGAGAAAACTTTTGGAATTCTGGAACGATACGACCCAGCGTCAGTATCCGTTTTTCTGGTGCCAACTTGAAGCAATCGAGACGGCGATCTGGCTTACCGAGGCCTCCCCGAGCGAGAAAACCGGTATCACCATTCCGGTTGAGGATGAAGGATGGCAGCGGCAATGTCTCAAAATGGCAACCGGGACCGGCAAAACGGTAGTCATGTCCATGCTTATCGCCTGGCAGGCTTTGAATAAGATCGCAAACAACGGCGACGCACGATTTTCAAAAAATATTCTTATTATCGCTCCCGGACTTACCGTGCGTGACCGTTTGCGTGTTTTGAAACCGGAACGGGAGGATAACTTTTACCAGAAATTCAATATCGTGCCATCCTCGATGTGGCAGGAACTCTTGGACGCAAAAATTGTCATCGAGAACTGGCATACCCTCGCGCCGATCAATGAAAACTACGGACCCAAGGTTGTGAAGAAGGGACCGGAAAGCGACGAAGCATTTACGCGCCGGGTTGTGCCTGATTTCGGCGGTGCGCAGAATATTTTGGTCATCAACGACGAAGCGCATCACTGTCACCGTCCTTCTTTCGACGAGGAGAAAGAGGAACAGGAAAAAGCGACCATCTGGATCAGCGGCATTGACCGTATTCACCGGGCCCGGGGGCTCTTGCGCGCATACGACCTCACAGCTACTCCCTTCCGGCCGACCGGCAGGAATAATCAGGGTGAGCAGCTCTTTACCTGGATCGTGAGCGATTTCGGGCTGAACGATGCCATTGAAAGCGGACTGGTTAAAACTCCGAAAGTTGCCGTGCGCGACGATGCGTCTATCGGTGCTGATTTCAAATCAAAACTTTTCCATATTTATCCTGAAGTCAAAGATGATGTAAACCGCAATGTCGATCCGCAGGAAGGATTACCGGATTTGCTCACGCAGGCAATCGATATTCTCGGCGCGGACTGGCTTAAGGAAAAAGAGGACTGGCAAAAATTGCGTCCGACCATCAAAACGCCGCCGGTCATGATCATGATCTGCAATAAGACCAATACGGCAGCGCGGATCGAATACGCCATAAAAAACGGTCATGTAATTACCCGCGAACTTTCCGATAAGGAAGGACTGCTTCGCATTGACCAAGATGCGCTGGATAAGGTTGAAGCGGATGAGGCCGGAGAAATGACAAAGAATAAGCGCGAGCTTGCCGAATCCATCCGCGAGAAAGTGAATACCGTCGGCAAAGAAGGCAAACCCGGTGAAAAAGTGCAGTGTGTCATCGGTGTAAACATGCTCTCGGAAGGTTGGGACGCGCAGACTGTTACCCATATTCTCGGTATACGCGCATTTACCAGCCAGCTTTTGTGTGAGCAGGTTGTCGGCCGCGGATTGCGCCGGATTTCCTACGACAACCTTTCCGAGCCGGAGTACGTGACCGTATTCGGCGTGCCGTTTACCTATCTGCCGGTCGAAGAAAAACCCGGACCTCCGCGACCGCCGGTTGCCAAGACCAAAATAGAACCCATTACCGATCGGAAGGCTCTCGAAATCCGCTGGCCGCACGTTTTGCGCGTGGATTACAAGCTCAATTATTTCCTTGAGCTTGATTGGGACAAACTGACGCCGCTTGAGCTTTCTCCGGAAGAAACCCGAACGGTCGTTGAAGTCGCGCCGGTTATCGACAATAAACCCGATCTAACCAAACTTACCGAACTTGATCTGAAGAAACTCGGCGATGAGAAAAGATTCCAAACTGTTAAATTGCAGGCGGCCGTCCGTTTGCGCGAACGGTTCGCCAAAAACTGGGACGGTGATCCGGCCAGCCATATCAGCCAGCTTCTGCGGATGATCGACGAATTTACAGAATCAAAGAAGCTCGTCATAAAAGTTCCGAAATTTGAACATACGGAACTGCTTCGGCGTATTGTGGTTGCGCTCAACATTCAGCGAATTGTTGAACATCTTTCGGCTTTTATAAAAAGCTCGAGCACGGAAGATCCGGTTGCCATATTTGATTCCGTGCGTCCGGTACGCAGCACCGCCACAGCTCCGGTCTGGTACACGAGCAAGCCGACGCAGCCGGTTCTAAAAAGCCAGATCAGCCACATCGTGATTGACAGCAAATGGGAAGGCAGTACGGCATTCGAGTTGGAACGCGACCGCATCCCCGGCCTTGTGTCCTGGGTGAAAAATGATCATCTCGGTTTTGAGATTTATTACCTCTGGAAAGGCAAAGTCCATACGTACTACCCGGATTTCATCATGAAATTCGAGGGCGACAGATATGTGATGATGGAAGTCAAAGGACAGAAGACCGAGCAGGATGAAGCCAAATGGGCGGCCGCCGAGGAATGGATTCGCGCCGTCAACCTTACCGGCAATTTCGGCACATGGAAATTTGCCGCAATCGAAAAGCCGAAGGATTTGTTTGAGGCCGTTAAAGATATCTGATTATGGACAGACTTACGCAAAAACAACGCAGTGAAAACATGTCCCGCATCAAAGGAAAGAATACGGGCCTGGAAAAGACGTTCAAAAAAATCGTCCGCAGTTCCGGAATAAAAGGTTTCAGGTCACATGCGAATGTCGCCGGGAAGCCGGACATATATTTCCCGAAAGCAAAAATTGCCGTTTTTATCGACGGTTGCTTTTGGCACGGCTGCCCGCGATGCGGTTCCTTGCCGGCTACAAACCGGAACTTCTGGAAAAAGAAGATTGAACGCAATATATCGAGGGACAAAACCGTACGCACCGAACTGCGCAAATCAGGAATCAAGGTCGTAAGATTTTGGGGTCATGAGATAAACCGTAACCCCGGCCGATGCTCGGAAAAATTATCCGCGGCATTTTCCGGTTTAAGCGGAATATAAATTTATGCAAAGAAACTGCCTGGTGCTTACACAATCAAGGGAAAACAGCGAATACAACGACTTTGTCGGGCGCTTTTATCATTTCCCGGGTAAGTACATCAGCCAGTTCAAAAATACACCGGTTGAGTTTGTCTATTATGAACCGGCAAAGAGCGGCGAGGGCGTCTATTTCGGCTACGGTAAAATTCTGGCACAGCCGACAAAGGACAAGAAAGACGCCGATCATTATTTCGTGGAGATTACCGACTATAAACCGTTTGTCGAGCCGGTACCGTTTAAGGACGATAAGGGAAAAATCCGTGAGTCGGCATCGCCTCACTACAACGCCCAGAATGCAGTGCGTAAAATTCCGCCCTTGCTGCTGGACGAAATATGTCTGGACGGAAAAATCAGATTGAACTTCAGAGCGGATGCGCATCTTATCAAAGTCCTCGGAGAGCAGCTTATCGCTTCGGAAAAAGTCGGTATCCTGGAGCTCATCAAAAACGCATATGACGCTGGTGCATCGTATTGCCGTGTACGTATTGAAAATATTCCCTCATTAAAAGCGGTCGACAAATCCGAATATCTTTTCCCGGACCTGCCTGGCCCGGTAATTGTGATCGAGGATGACGGTTCCGGTATGACACGCGATGTAATCGAGAACGGCTGGTTGCGTCCGGCTTCAACGATAAAGACCGCGGTTAAAGAAAGCATAAGGCAAGAGCGGCAAAAAGCAGCCGCAGAGGGCAAGCTCGGATCGTATGACAAACTGGTTTCGGAAATAAAAAAGGAACGCGGCGGCCGGATCCCCTTGGGAGAAAAGGGTGTCGGAAGATTTGCGTCACACCGGCTCGGACGCCGATTATTGCTTAAAACAAAAGTGAGTGAGCTCGATTACGAATATCTGCTTGAAGTTGATTGGGATAAGTTTGAAGCCGGAGAAGACGGTGCAAAAGATTTGGAAACCGTCGGAGTAAGTCTGACACGTCAAAGTCCGTCGCGTGATTACGGCAAGAAGGGATCAGGAACACAATTGGTTATTTACGGCAGCAGAGACGGATTCACATGGGATGCGGAGACCGTGGAAGAGCTGCACCGTTCCATCAAAAGTCTGAATTCTCCGAATCCGTCACCGAAAAATACAAAGGCCGGACAGGGTTTTAATGCATACCTGGAATGCCCCCAGATAGGTATGTTGCCAAGCGATAATCCGACGGACGCATTTCCGGCGACATTTTCGTTTGACGGCCTGGTGGATGAAAACGGTATCATGGAATACTCTCTGAAATTTCAGCCGCCCAAAACCGTTCCGATGTCTGCGGAGGAAACTGAAGAAAAGAACTATGACCTGCGTAAAGCGAAACTCGATTACTGGGCGAAGCAGGACGGAGACGGATTGCGTAAACCGGAATGCGGACCTTTCTATATGCACGTTGAAGTCTGGTACCGCAAGGACCCGTGGATCAGCAGTACAGGACCCGAAGGAAAGGATTTCATAGATTACCTGACTAAATTCGGCGGTATTTCCATATTCCGCGACGGCATCAATATTTTCCCCGCAGAATGGGGTGCGGAAACTGATTGGCTGGATTTAAGCAAACGGCATATCAAACAAGGCTTCAGAATATCTTATTACAACATTCTGGGGAATCTGGAAGTCGATCAGGCAAAAAACATCGATCTTATCGATAAAACAAACCGTGAAGGCCTGATAGAAAACAGGGCATTTAAAGATTTGACGCAGCTTGTACACGCCGTCGTTGCCACGGTCATAGAGACAAAATTCATAGGCAAACGCGACGAATATAACGATCTGACGGAAGACATTGTCCGTGATCCGAAAGCCCTGAAGGATTACGCAAAACAGGGAGCTGCTTTGGTGGGACAGATCAAAGAAAAATATCCGGTCGATGAAGACCCGTATAAAATACTTGATCCGATCGGCAAAAAAAGCGAGCGCGGAGAAAAATTGGTCAACCTGTCCAACTCGCTGAAAAATCTGCAAAAGAGCATTGACCTGATTCAGGAGGCACAGGATTTGCTGACCGAGCAGGCGGGATACGGCATGGCGGTCGCGGTGTCGGTGCATGAAATCGCCAAAATCGCCGCAAACTTTTATGCAGGCGTGTCGCATATGTTGAAGTCCGAGAAGCCAGATTTGGAAAAGCTGAAAAATCTCAAAGAGGCTTCCGCTTCCCTGCAGTCCGAGCTGAAACGGCTTAGCCCGCTCCGTGCAATAAAAAACGAAGCGCAGGCCGAATTTGAAATAACCAAACCGATCGGATACGTAGTCGATGTATTCCGTTCACGGCTTGAAAAAATCGGCATAGACGTTGAGGTAAACGCCAAGGAGAGTTTCCCTGTATACGGACGTTACGGCGCTCTTATTCAGATATTCTCCAACCTGTTCGACAACAGCTCTTACTGGCTGGGAATGGCGGCACGCAAAAACCGCAAAATAAAGATCCGCATCGATCCCAAACATCGGACGGTAACCGTAGCCGATTCGGGACCCGGAATCGACGAAGTTATAATGCCGTATCTGTTCCAGCCGGGTTACTCCTTGAGAGTGCCGCCGAGCGGTCTCGGCCTTTATATATGCAAGCACTACATGCAAAGCATGAAAGGAGACATCTATCTCACCACGGACCGGGAACGGATATCGGCCATGACCGGCGCGCAATTTACCCTTGATTTCGGCAAGGTTGCATCCGAACGTCCGATCAGCGAAAAGAAATAAAACATATGCGTTACTCCGTCTGCATTATTGATAACGATATTCCGGCCGCCGGGACACAGGCTCAGGCATCGGGGATAAAAGATTCCGAACTTTTGAATGCGTCAAACCTGCAGCTTCTCTTGAATCAGGAAACGTGGACGGATGAAGTGATCAAAAACCTTACACAGACCCTGTTGGATCAGAAAGATACGGATGGCATAAGTCCGAAGTGGGAAGTTTTCGCTTTTACCAATCCGTCATTTTACATAAACACAATAGATAACGGATTTTTCCGTTCCGATCTGGTGGTGTTCGATTGGGAGTATCCCGGTGCGCAGGCCGGTTCCGGTACCGACTCGGAAAGCATACTCAAGGAAATTCTCGACAGAACATTTTGTCTCGTTTTTATATTTTCAAAAGCCGACAAAAAAGCCGAGATCGAAGCCATCCTCGCCAAGCCGGAATTCCAGCAGTACAAGGAACGTCTTGAGTACCTAGACAAAACGGTAGGCGGAGTCGATCAGACAAATACACTTCTTCAAAAGGCCGAACAGATGTATGCGAATAATTTTTCGTTCAAATTCGCAAGTACTCTACGGAAAAAGGCCGTACAAAGCGCCGACAAGATTCTGTCGGACATGGGTAAGGCGTCATTGAACGATGTCAAAAACCACATCGTCGTAGGAGACGGCGGTAAAAAGGATTTTGTCGATTTTCTCACTGAGCGGTTCAGAACCTCTCTCGCCGGAAAGGAAATTTATGATCTGGTCGATGAAATTCCGGAACCTGCAGCAGGCACGCCCGCGCCGGATGAATCGTTGGCGGCAAAAGTCTGGTCGTATCGTCTTTATTTTCACCAACAGACAGGTGATGAAATGGTCAGACGCGGCGACATCGTCAAAATAAACGGCAATTATGCCCTGGTATTGTCAGCTGACTGCGATTTGGGCTACTTCTGGAAGAAAAATCTTGGTATAATAAATACGGTGGCGTTGCATGAAATCGACCAGACCAACTCCACACTTAAGGATTGGCTTACGCTGTGCGTAAAGCCCAATAAAATTCCCGGCAAGATTTCGAGTCTGTTGGGAAGAATCGGCGAGCTGTCCGAAGGTCCCTTTGTGCTCCCGTTCGTTCCGTTAAACGGCGGTACAAAAAATTTTATTGCCGTCCCGAAAGATCTGGTATCGACCAGAATAACGTTGCCGTCGGGATGGAGCAGCTTCACGGACAGACAGAAAAAAGAAGATCCGATGAAATATTCTTATTGGTCCGGAGCCGAAAGACTTTGCACCATATCGGAACCTTTTCTTACTCCCGTCATCCAGCACGTTTTGAATACTATGGGAGGCAACGGTGTTCCGGACTATCCGGAACACATGAAAGATATTTTGAAAAAAGTTCTTGACGATTTTACTGCCGCAGGAGCTGTCGCTTCCAAGCCGGCAACATCGTCAACCCCGACAGCAGTATGAAAAAATATTTTGCAATAGATTTATTTTCCGGTTGCGGCGGCCTGTCCCAAGGACTGAGGACTGCCGGGTTTGAAGTGGCGGCCGCTTTTGACAACGACAAGGATTCCGTTGCGACTTATAAACTCAATCATCCCGATACAAAAGTATTTGAAGGCGATATCCGCGATGTGAACACGGCCGACGTGAAAAAAATCCTGAACGGAAGCCCGCTTCATCTTTTGGCAGGTTGCCCGCCGTGCCAGGGGTTTTCATCCATGCGCCGGCTCAACAAGAAACGCAGCAAGCGTGACAATCGGAATAATCTGGTTTTGGAATATCTGCGTTTTGTAAAGGAACTGAAGCCGCTTACGATCATGATGGAAAATGTTCCCGGTCTGGTTAATTACACGCAATTTAAATACGTAGTCCGGGAATTGGATAAGCTGGGGTATAACCCGAAATTTAAGCCGGTAAGCATCCAGCAATACGGTGTGCCGCAGCGACGCAAGCGGCTGGTGGTTGTCGGATCATTGCTCGGGGATATCGATATCGCGCCTGCGACCGGAGAAAAAGTCACCGTGCGGGACATGATAGGCCATTTAGAGTCCGTAGCAAAAACAAAAGATCCTGTTCACAAAATAGTCGCGTCTCATACTCAGGCGGTCATGGAGCGCATAAAGGCCACACCTAAGAACGGAGGCAGCCGCAACGATTTGCCCAAAAAATTCGAACTCGAATGTCATAAAGGAAAAGATGTCGGATTCAATGACGTGTATGGCAGGCTGCGCTGGGATGATTACTCCACAACAATCACCGGCGGTTGCCTGAATCCGTCAAAGGGTCGTTTTCTGCACCCGAAAGAAAATCGCGCCATCACGGCCCGGGAAGCGGCACTGCTGCAGACATTTCCGCCAGAGTATAAGTTTCCGGAAGATGCCAGCAAAACATCGATTGCTCTTCAGATCGGCAATGCTTTGCCGCCGAAGTTCAGCTACGTTCAATCGGCAAATATCATGAATCACCTGCAGGCTGCGGGGATATAATTTCCCCCCGTATGCAGGCCGAATCAAAACAACAAATTCTGGAACGGCGGAAAGAGATCGAGCAGGAGCTTGTGGAAATGCTCAGGGAAACCGAAAGTGATTTTACTTTGGATCATGTCCGGGATGCTATTTTTAACGAGAAAGAGAGCGACGACATGATGAAGGTCGTGGCCATGTTCGATCGCGGTGGTGACGCTACTGAGATTGAAAATGTGCTCGAGCTGGTCAGTGATGCCTGGAATTACTTTCCGCACAAAGTCCTCGGCGGTATCTCTCCGGCTGAAAAATTATTAGAGCATCGTAACAAATCAGGGAATTGAAAAATATGACCGGATACAAACACACGCAAATTGGTTACCTGATGCTGGTTATTACGCTGGCTGTACTGGTATTTTTTTCATGGCTGCAAATTACGGCACGAGCTGAACCTCCCTCAGTTGATTCTGGTGCGAATTTTGCCGTTACCGCCATAATGGCATCCATATTGTTTATACTGGCGTCGTTTGTGACACTTAATGTCACTATTGAGGAACGGTTTTTGAGAATCCGTTTTGGTTGGGGTATTTTCCGCAAAAAGTTTCCGATCACCGAGATCGCCACAGTCAGGAAGGTAAAAAATCATTGGTATTACGGTTGGGGCATCCGATTGTGGTTCTGGCCGAAGATGTGGATTTTTAATATCTCCGGCTTTGACGCGGTCGAGCTCACCATGAAAAACGGAAAAATCTATCGTATCGGTACCGACGAGCCGGACATTCTTGAGGAATCTCTGCTTAAGTTTGTGCATTGAAGGCAAAAGTTAAAGCCGCTCGATTGGGCGGCTTTAACTTTGGGTGCGGGATTTTGGCGTCCGACCGGATAAGTTAATTAATGTCGGTCAGCGGACGGGGTGATTAAAAATGCACCCGATCCGGAAAGAGAATGTTGAGTTGAGCCATAACCTCGCCCCAATTTCTCGTTGTAAGTACCCACGCCTGCGTTATGTCCGCCTGCGCCAGCCAAAGCAGTTTGATCAGGGCATCATCATGCGGGAAGACCGTCGTGGTCTTTGTCACCTTGCGGAATTGCCGGTTCAGGTTCTCTATCGCATTGGTAGTATAAACCATGCGACGGACTGGTTCCGGATATCCGAAGAACGGAGCAAGGTCAGACCATCGGGTTTCCCAGCTCTTGAGGTAGGAACGGTACTGCGGCCATCGATCCATCATCGCTTTGAGCGCATCCATTCCGGCTTCCTCTGTCGGAGCCGTGTAAACGGATTTGAGCTCGTCACAGAACCGTTTCTTGTCCTTGTGCGGAATGAACATGATGGTGTGTCTGATCTGATGCGCGATGCAGACCTGAACATCCGCATGCGGAAAGACCGCCTTGATGGCTTCCGGGAATCCTTTCAGGCCGTCGACGCAGGCTATCAGGATGTCGTCCACGCCGCGGTTCTTCATGTCGCTTAAGACGTGCATCCAGAATTTTGCCCCTTCGGATTCGCCGACCCAGATACCCAGAACTTCTTTCTGCCCGTACTGGTTTATACCAAGCACGATGTATGCGACCTTTGATGCGATCTTTCCGGCATCGCGGACTTTGAAGTGCAGGCCGTCAAGATATACGACCGGGTAGCAGGCCGACAAGGAACGGGTTTGCCATTCTTTAACCAATGGAAACACTTTGTCCGTGATTGCGGATATTGACGGTTGCGCGATTTCTATCCCGTGCATATTCTTAAGGTAGCTTGAGATGTCGCGCGTCGTCAGACCCTTTGCGTAGAGTCCGATTGCCATCGCTTCGGTGTCGCTGTTGACCACGTCATACCACGGCGTGATTACACTGGCATCCGCGACTTCGGCTTTGCGGATGGCAAAGAGCTTTTCCTTAGGAAGCGGAATCCGTTTCTGCGGTGTTTCCGCCTGGACGGGTGATTCACTCCGCATCTCCACAGTTTTGGCCTCGGTGTCTTCCGGAGCACCGGCTCCGGCAAGCGCGGGAGCGATCAGTTCCTGCGCGAACGCCGCGATATCCTCGGGCGTTTTTAATTCCTTTATTCTTTTCTGGTATTCGGCATACGATAATACGTTGTTTTTCATAGATTTTTTGATTGTCGGCCGTCAACCAAAGTGCCCCGCACCCGTAAGCAATTTTGCTTAATTTTTACAGGATCGGGCAATATTTCCGAGGATGGCGCAGGACTGGCCGGGCAAACCGGATTTTGCTTAACTTTTCGGAAATTAAGCAAATCTTTTCAACGGTTCAATTTTGGGCAACGCGACGGGTCAGGTTTGCAGATGGGTACAAACGTCTACCCCGGGGACAAAGCTCGCCCCCGGGGCAAACAAACGGCAAATTCGGGGTTACCGTCCGGCGGGTTGGGCCGGTTCTTTGTATAATGGGCTGGAGCAGTCGAGCGGCTTCGGGTACAGCGGATCGGGGCAGCCGTTTTCGATAAGCAATTCGCGCATTTGCTTGATGGTTACGGTCGGATACTTGTAGATTTCGACCCAATCGAGCTTCAGAAAATCGTCTCGGAGGGCGAGCCAGACAGGAGAGGCAGACGTCAAAACGTCTGCTTTTCCTTTTGTAGAGCGGTTTTCGAGAGATGGGTAAGAACAGGGCAGAACTATCTACCCCAGCCGATACGATTTTATTGGACGAGAGCTAAAAGCTGCCTCATCTGTTGGAGAGAAACGCTGGGATATGGGAACATTTCAGCCCAGTTAAGAGTTCGTAGTTCTGCCCGCCACGCGAGCCACATGGGATGAACGGACGCAAAACGTCCGTTTTTCTCTTTATTCATGGAAATTGCTAACATGAGCATGATGAAAAAAGAGATCGCAAACGGCGTGGTACATAGCATGCCGATAGATTTACGGAACGCCCTTACCGCTTCTCCGAAGGCAAAAGCGGCATGGGAGGACATTACACCGCTTGCGCGCAATGAGTGGATCTGCTGGATCACATCGGCCAAAAAGCCTGAAACGCGAACGCATCGCATCAAGAGGACGCGCGCGGAGCTTATCGAGGGAATTCGCCGGCCTTGTTGCTGGCCCGGCTGCCCTCATCGTTGAGACTCAAAGAATTCAGAGAGTACGAAAGTTTCTTTTTTTGCTTGCGCCTCATACGTAACCGCAAGCGCACCCATCAATCCGATCATCATCAGCTGCGGACAAAGTCATTTCACGTCTTGGATGGAATAGAGGACGGTCCCGCTCTCTGTTTGAACATTCACCGTTTCGCCTTTTTTACGTCCCATAAGGGCCGATCCGAGCGGGGACACATAGGAAATGCGGCCGCGGGCGGCATTAACCTCCTGGGAACCGACAATAGCGTATGTCTTTTTTGATTTGTTGACCGAAAGGGTAACCACGGAGCCAATATCAATCTGTCCGCTTTTCGGTCTTTTGATGATCATGGCGTATGTTAACTTTTCGCGGATTCGATGTATGCGAGCTTCGATGCGGGATAAACGGGAACGCGCCTCCTGGTATTCGGCGTTTTCCGATAAATCTCCCTTTTGCACGGCCTGCGACACGTCCTGAATGGCCTCTGGACGCTCTTTCGTATCCAGACGTAAAAGATCACGCTCGAGCTTCCGCTTCCCCTCGGGTGTGAGATATATGGGTTCATCACTCGTATCGCGTCGAAGTTCGTGCGATTGGCGTTTTGGCAGGCGCATGAGCCGTATCGTATCGGGGATGCCCTTTCATGCAAAGTCCGGCGTAACGACTCCCGCGCGTATCTGTATATTTGCCTCGGAACGTGTTTGCTCAATCATCTAACAAGAAAAATGCTATGAAGAGAACGAAACGTTTCGCGCTTTCCGCCGCTATCCTCTCCTTTCTTCTTACCGCCGCGCTTCTTTCCCCGTCATTCGCATATGCTATGCCGGGTCCGTCGGCAGGAATTTCTCCGCGTATCGGAAAACACATGCAGGGCAAAAAGCTCGGGACATTCCGAAACAGAAAGGATATGCGGCGCCAATTCAAAGCGGTACACGACGCCATAGAACGCGGTGACTACGAAGCATGGGCCGCGCTCATGAGCAGCCGGCCGAATGCTGACACTGTCGTTAACAAAGAAACCTTCGAAAAACTGCGGGAGATGCACGCGCTCCTGAAAGAAGGGGATAGGGACGGCGCGAGAAAAATCGCCGAAGAACTGGGCATGATGCGTTTTACCGACAAAAAACAGCTACGCGACTTTTTCCGACAGATTCATGATGCCGTCAAAAACAATGACTATGACACATGGGCAAAGCTCATGAATGAGCACCCAAAACACGGGATGGACACGAGCCTGGAAGCATTTGAACGAACGAAACAACACAGGGGACATGCAATGCCTCACAGTCCAAAGCCCACGCATCCTCCGTTTATGCCGCATCCGGCATTCCCGGATGGAACCCCGGGACCTGCCCTGCAATGATCCGCAAAAAGCCCCGTCCATCGGGGTTTTTGCTTGGCTGATGTCCCACGGTAGATGTGATATGCTGAAACACGGCCATAAAAACACGACGGTACGAGTAGTTTGTGGCCGGCCATTTCCCTGATGGTCAAATACTTCTTCCTGAAAAATGTACGCGGGAAATATATGCCCGAACACGTTCCGCCCGTAGGACGGAAAAAAGCCGAACCGAGCATTGCGCAGGTTCGCGAGCAATTACAACAAGCGGAACGCCGCACCAAACGCGTTTCTGTTTCAAGGGATGATGCGGAAAAAGAATGGAGGGCATGGCAAGAACTGAAAGGCGAAATGAACACTCTCCCGCCCGAGACCTTGCGCGTTCCTGATTCCATTGTAACCAAACTCAAGGAATCGCGCGGGCTCGGCACACGAACGCTTACGCAAGACGAAAAAGGGATCGTGCACGATGTTTTGTCGGCGTATGCGCTTGCCGGCAGGCCGCTTTCCGTTGCGGCAAAGGAATTGCGCGATTATGTCGATCCCGAGCTGGATATGCCACCGTCGATTGATTGGGAACAAATGAATCAGCTAATCGCTATTCTTGAAGAGAAATCCACATAACGCGTATGAGCTATCTTGTCCTTGTCCGTCATGGAGAATCGCGCTGGAATCTCGGAAATAAATTTACCGGCTGGGTAGATGTTCCACTAAGCGAAAATGGCGTACATGAAGCTATTCGGTCGGCAAGAGATCTGAAACAGATTGATTTTGATGTGGCGTTTACGTCAAAACTGGAACGGGCAAAATCAACATTGCTTATTATCCTTTCCCAGCAGAACCGGACCGGGATTTTTCTCCACGACGAAGACAAAAAGCGTAAATATTATCAATGGACAAAACATTCGAATAAACATAACGGGAAAGAGATTCCCATCCATACGTCGGAATTGCTGAATGAACGCTATTATGGAGCCCTTCAGGGTATGGATAAGGATGAGGCGGAAAAAAAGTACGGAAAGGAGAAACTCTTCCATTGGAGAAGGAGCTATACCGGGCGTCCGCCGAAAGGCGAAACACTCAAGGAAACGTTCGAACGCATGTTCCCGTATTATCGGCGCGAAATAGACTCTCTTCTAAAAAAAAATAAAAACGTGCTTCTTGCCGGACATGGAAATACGCTTCGCGCCATCATGAAATATCTCGAGAAAATCGATGACCACGACATTCCGTTTTTGGAACTGCCGGAAGGGAAGCCCATCATATATGAATCCAAGCGCGGAAAATGCGTTTGTCTGAATCCGCACGAATACAGCTTTGAGCGGCCTTTGCGGTAGTGGAGAGTAGGGTTGCGTGGCTGCGTAGGACGTAGTTGCGTAGGGCGTAGGGGGAAGAGGACGTGGTTGCGTAGGGGGAGCATAATTCTCCCCGAACCCCATAACTCATAACCCGTAACGTTTCCCTTTGCCCTTTGCCCTTCCTAATTGCTAAGAGCTCCTACAGAATTTGGAACTTGCTCCATACCTGATATGCTCTCGCGTATGGCGAAAAGAGAGAATCCCTATATCAGTCTTATAGCGAATATTGTCCTTCCGACAATCGTTTTGACGCGTCTTTCGGTGGATGGACTCCTTGGCCCAACCTACGGGCTCCTTGCGGCGCTCTCGTTTCCCATAACATACGGCGCTCTTGATTTTTGGAGGAGAAAAAAAGTGAACTTTTTCTCCGCGCTGGGTCTTGCGAGCGTTCTTCTTACCGGCGGCATCGGGCTGCTTAAACTTGATCCTCAATACATCGCGCTCAAAGAGGCGGGCGTGCCTCTGCTCGTCTCCTTCGCTGTTTTTGCATCGATGAAGACAAAATTTCCGATCGTAAAAAGTTTTCTACAAAAGCTCATGGACTATGATAAGGTGCAAACAGCTCTGGAAGAACGAAAGAACACGGAGGCGTTTGATCGCCACATGACATTTGCGAATCATTTATTCGCAGGAAGTTTTCTTGTCTCAGCGGCCTTGAATTTTTTTCTTGCAAAATGGATTGTCGTCAGTGCGCCGGGAACAGAAGCATTCAATGCGGAGTTAGGAAAAATGACGGCCTTGAGCTTTCCGGTCATCGCCCTTCCGATAACGCTCATGATGGCATTCGTCCTGTACGGCATCATATCAAAAACCGAACAATTGACCGATTTGAACATGGAGGATTTCTTTTTTGGAGCCAAAGGGAAGGAAAAGGAGGGGAGTGTCTCATGATTGCCTCCGCTACCGCCCTCACGCGTTTCCGCATGGGAGAAACCGTAACGAAAACAGGATGGTATCTTTGCGTACCCTGCGGTTACCTGCAAGAATTTTCTGCGGGTAATACGTTTACTACCTGCGAGGTATGCCGTGCAGGGACGGATGACGGACCGGAAGGGTATACAGATAAAGAAAACGAATTTTGGGAATTCATTCAGGTGACGGGAAGCAAAACGTGAGAATAAGAGCTTGGGAGCGGGTTACGGTGAAGATTGCAGCTGGCAGCTAGCTGATGGCAATGTACAAAAGCGAATAGGGATGGGGGGTTGGTGGTGAGTGGCTGGTGATTAGGGATGTTAAGTGGGGAAAGGTTCGTGGGTCCGTAAGATCGTAGGCCATATGCTGTTCGCGCCTTGACCCGTCCTACGCACTACGACCAGTTCCGCGCCCTACGCAACCCTACTTCTTCCTCCTTCCTTCCTTACCCCGTCCCGATAACGGCCGACCTCATAAATATAAAACATCCCGGCGAACCGGGATGTTTTTTTGCTCTTAGCGGTTGTCCGCTTTCGGGCGGGCGATGTTCACAACGATGTTGCGACCTCCGAGGTCTGTGTTGTTGAACATATCGACCGCCTTCTGAGCCTCTTCGTCAGAGCCGTATTCGACGAAGCCGAATCCTCGGCTGCGTCCGGTCATGCGGTCCGTCGGAATATAGACGGATGTCACATTTCCAGCCTGAGCGAAGTGATCGCGGAGCTCGTTTTCCGCTGTAGAAAACGGAAGACCTCCGACGAAAACCTTGTTGTTCATGGTGGCGTGATAGGGGAATTAGATAAAGATCATTACCCTTCTCACACGCGTTTGTTCGAACGTTGAAACGTTGACACACTCGACGTAGAACGGGGGATTTGATCGGCAAGAATATAGCACAATACCCATAAAACGTCAATAGACAGTGACGCTCGCAGAGCCCTGCACCGGGATGCGAAGAGTACGTAGGACGTGGTTGCGTAGGATGCGGAATAGGGAGTGGGGAGTAGGATGTAGGGGCGCGGCATGCCGCGCCCTGTAGGACGTGGTGTGTAGGGGGAGCATGATTCTCCCCGAACCCCGTAACCCGTTCCCTTTGCCCTAGGTCTGTAGGATCGTAGGTTCGTAAGATCGTAGGTTCGTAAGTAATGTGCTGTTTATTAAAAACACGAAACTCTTGACCCTAACTCTAGAACCCTAAAACTCTGGAACACTTGACGGCCTCATTGCCAATAGCGAACAGCTCCCACCTACAATCTTCCCCATAACCCATAACCCGTTTCCCTTAGCCCTTTTTGCCCTCTTTTCCCAATTGCCAATATCTCCAAGCTACAATCTTTCCATGGACTCGTAATCCGTTCTCCCTTTTTGACGTGATTCGTAATACAAAACTTGTTATACTGTATCCATGCCAGCGGCCGCGTACGATATATTGAGTATTTTTGTTGCTTTCGGAGGATTTCTTGTTTCGTTTTATCTGACAACAAAAAAGCGCGAACAAAAAACGTTTGTCTGCCCGCTCAAGGCGAAATGCCACGAAGTCATCCACAGCGAATACGCCTCGTTCATGGGCGTAAACGTAGAATGGATAGGCATGGCATATTTCGGCCTCATCGCGCTTATCTACGCCGGTCGGCTGTTATTTCCGGCTTTGCATGCTCCGGGCATATTGTTCGCCCTTATCATCGTAACCATGCTGGCGGCATTATTTTCGATCTATCTCTTTTACATCCAACTCGTTCTTCTGCGGCAGTGGTGTTCATGGTGCCTTTTGACAGAAGCGCTCTCCATTGGGCTTTTCATCCTTACGATGGTCATTGCCGATGCGCATGTGACGTTTCTCTTCGCGTCGTTCCGAAGAATCATCGAAACCATCCACGCGTTCGCGTTCGCGCTCGGGGTTGGCGGCGCTACCATTACGGCGTATTTCTTTTTCCGCTTCTTAAAGAATTTCAAAATCAGCGTGAAGGAAGCGGAAATGCTCCGAGCATTGTCCCAAGTTACGTGGACCGCGCTTGCACTGCTCATTGTGTCCGGCCTGGGACTCATGCTGCCGTATTCGTCCGTGTATATATCGAGACCCGCATATATCATCGAAATTATCGTCATCCTCGCCATTCTCGTTCTGGAAACACTCATGAGTCTCACCATCTCTCCGAAACTGGTAAGAATCTCCTTCGGAAAGAAACACGAACACAAACCCGGCGAACTGAAAAAGCTGCGGCTGTTGGCATTCGGACTCGGCGCAGCTGCGATTGCCTCATGGTATTTCGCGTTCGTTTTGAACGCCTTTCAGGACGTACAGCTGTCTTTGACGGCTTTCGCCGCCATATATGCCGCCATCCTCGGCATCGCCGTTCTCTGGAGCCGCTGGGTGGAATACCGATATACCAAACGCGCGGAATTCGCCTGATGACGCATGAAGACCTTTGACGGGAAGGCTCTCCGAAAGAACGGCTTTCTTTCCCTGCCGCGCGACATTACTCTTGCCCTGTTCCTGGCTATTCGAGCCGTAAAACGCGCAAGTCTCGGCACAAGTCTTCTCATTATCTCCATTCAAATTCTAACGGTTCTGAACCTGCTTCTCGTGAACGGAATCCTCGTAGGACTCATTGAGGGATCGGAAACCACATACCGCTTGAGTTATTCGGGCGATATTTTCATTTCTCCGCTTATAACGCGCGACCGGGTTGAGAACACGGAACAGATTATGAACGATCTTCGGCATGACCCTGATGTGACCTCCATTTCAAGACGGTACACGGCGTCGGGATTCATTGCGTCCGTGCCGGCGCGTTCGAATCTTAAAGACGTCCCTAATGAAACGGGAACCACCATCGTAGGGCTCAATCCCGCAAATGAGAATAGTGTGACAAAACTCGACGAGCAGATTATCGCCGGACGCTGGCTGGAACCCACCGACACGAACGGCATCGTGCTTGGCAATCGTCTCCTCCAGCAGTATTTCGATGTACCGATTGAACGCGGCATCTTGCGCAATGTCGAGCTTGGCGACAAGGTTACCGTAAGCTTCGGAACGAGCACGCGCGAATTCCGCGTGATCGGCATCGTTTTCAGCAAAATCGACCCTGTGGCGAGGCGCGCCTATATCCTCGATCGCCAGCTTCTTGCCCTTACGGACAAATTTAATCTGAATGCCGGCGAAATCGCCATTTCACTTCAGCCGGGCGCGGATCCGGAAGCCTGGGTCAACCGCATGAAGGCGAAGCATTATGGGAGCGGAGCCAGCATAAAAACGGCGCGCGAAAGTATGGGGAGTTTCTTTTCGGAAGTCACGGGAACCTTCGCGCTTATCGCGAATATTATCGGCGGCATCGCGCTGCTCGTAGCCGCCGTCACCGTCTTTATCATCACGTTTATCAATGCTGTCACGCGCCGTAAATTTATCGGCATTCTGAAAGGCATCGGGGTTACCGAGCGTTCCATAGAAATCGCGTATGTCCTTCAAGCTGTCTTCTATGCCCTGGTCGGCATCGGGGTAGGTGTAGCCATGATCCTGGTACTTGACCCGTATTTCGATAAAAATCCCATAGACTTCCCTTTTTCCGACGGAATTTTAAGTGTAACAACGAGCGGTATTCTTATCAGAAGCGGCATTCTTCTGGCTGTCACGTTCATTGCAGGTTATCTTCCCGCCAGACGCATTGTGCATGGAAATACATTAGATGCAATTTTGGGGAGGTAGGAAGTGGGAAGTAGGGAAGGCGTAGGATGAGTGGGGAATAGGAGGGAAGATACCGTGAGGCTTATTCCATAGCCGGACGAACGATCAGAAAACGCAAAACACGCGAAGTATGAAGGAAACGCTCATCAAGGTAAAACATCTCGTCAAAAACTACCAAAGCGGACATATTGTCACGAAAGTTTTAAAAAATTTGACGTTTGACGTGTATAAGGGGGAATTCCTCTCCGTCATCGGACCGAGCGGCTCCGGAAAATCAACGCTTCTCTATCAGCTCTCCCTGCTCGATCGACCGACATCCGGCAGCATTCATTACGGCAAACTCTGCGTTACCGATCTCGGATCCAAAGAACGGACGGCACTCCGTTTGAATTATCTCGGTTACGTTTTTCAGGAATACGCGCTTCTCCCCGATTTAACGGCAATCGAAAACGTGATGGTTCCGAATATCATGCGCGGCTTTGGAAAAGCCGTGGCAAGAGAAATGGCGAAAGCGGCTCTCGAAAAGCTAAACGTAGGTCACCGCCTCGATAATCTTCCCGGCCAGCTCTCCGGCGGGGAACAGCAGCGGGTAAGTATTGCGCGCGCCATTGCGCATACGCCGGCGATTCTGTTCGCCGATGAACCAACGGCAAACCTCGATACGGTAAATTCCGATCAGGTAATGGATGCGTTTCTTGATTTGCATTATCATGGCCAAACCATCGTGATGGTGAATCACGAGCAGGAGTATGCGAAAATTGGTGACCGAATAATGCATCTCCTCGATGGAAGTATAGAAAGATTTGAACCATCACATCATAAAAAACGCTAATCATATGAAAACTCCAAACCTTCTTCTCGTATTCCTCCGCATGTCTTTAGGATGGGTCTTTTTTTGGGCGGGCATTTCCAAGGTCGCTGATCCGACCTGGTCAGCGGGCGGGTTCCTGCAAAAGGCCGAAACCTTCCAGAGCTTTTTTGCCTGGTGGGCGAGCCCTGCCATGCTCCCCGTAACGAATTTCCTAAACGAATGGGGACTGCTTCTTATCGGCCTCTCGCTTATTACCGGCCTTTTCGTCAGGCTATCGTCCTTTTTTGGAATATTGCTTATGGCGCTGTATTACTTTGCGCGCCTAAAATTCCCATACCCGGACGCAAACAGTTTATTCGTTGACTCGCATGTGATTTATGCGCTTCTCCTCGGCTATTTTATTGCCACGCGCGCCGGCCGCGTGTACGGTTTGGACGGAAAACTCCAAAAGCTCAAGCGATGGAAGAACATAAAATGGACAGGAGTATGGCTTGGATAGGCGCGGAAAGATTGTGGGTGAGAGCTCTTAGCAATTAGGAAGGGCAAAGGGAAACGTTACGGGTTATGGGTTCGGGGTTCGGGGTTCGGGGAGAATTATGCTCCCCCTACGCAACCACGTCCTCTTCCCCCTACGCCCTACGCAACTACGCACTTTCAGCATACCTCACGACTCACGACCCATATCTCACGACCCACGCCCCACGTCCTACGCAACTACGTCCTTCGTAACCTATGAAAACCCTCAAACCAATCCTCCCCATACTCGTGACCGCGATCGTTCTCATCGGCGTCGCCGTTACTCTGATTGCCCTGAACGTACGCCAGCAGATTTCGCTGCCACCGCAATACCCCATGGCGGCCGTAACATCGTTCGATGAATGCGCCGCGGCTGGATATCCGATTTTAGAAAGCTATCCTGAACGATGCCTGACGCCGGACGGGCGCAGTTTTACGCGCGACATCGGAAACGAACTTCCGTATACAAACATGATTCAGATTGACCACCCCCGACCGGGTATATCGGTAACATCGCCGCTTACGATAAGCGGTCGAGCGAGAGGAACATGGTATTTCGAAGCCAGTTTTCCGGTTCAGCTTTTGGATGCAAACGGGGAAACGCTTGCCATTGAACCCGCACAGGCAGAAGGGGAGTGGATGACCGAAGATTTCGTACCTTTCGCCGTGGAGCTCGTATTCGATGCAAAAACAGCAACAGGAACGCTCATTCTTATAAAGGATAACCCCTCCGGATTGCCCGAATACGATGCACAGGTTGAAATACCCGTCCGTTTCGGAAAAACGTCATCCACGGAAAAACCGTCGGACCAAATATGCATACAAGTGATCGCGACTGCGAAAAATCCGGAGACCGGAGAAGTACGCGACTTTCCGACGCCATGCGATGTGCCGGAAGGATGGGAGACTATTGCGCCGTAGGACTTAGGAGAAACGGGTTATTGGTTACTGGTTACTGGTTACGGGGTTCGGGTTACGGGCACATGGCTTACTGCCCATGGCCCACGTCCTACGCAACTACGCACCCTTTCCCCCTACGCAACCCCAACGTAACGCCCATAACACTATTCTGTATAATACACACGTAAAATATCCTTAACCAAACATATGTTTCTACCAGCATTAACAGCTGGCGTAATGAGTCTCGCGCTCATTCAAGGCCAGCCATCTCAAATGCCTACCCTACTGCAGGGTATGGACGTTGTTGCTTCACCCACTGTTCGTGAACGACTCATGGATCGCCGCGAAGAATTCTTAAAGCGTTGGGAGGCAGTAAAAGAACGACGTCAGGACAAACTCCAATCGATGCGGGAACGCCTCAAAGAAAGGCTTGAGAACGTCCCGGACGAACGGAAGCAGGTAATTGCGGAAAATCTCGCGGAACGCCTGAATGCCGTGAACGATACGCATGCGAACAATGAGCTTCGTTTTCTTGAAAAGAACGAAAACCTTCTCGGCAAAATCGAGGAACGCGCATCAGCCCTCAAAAACAAGGGAGCCGATATCTCAGCGGTCACGACCGCGATAGCGAACGCACAAGGAGACATTTCGAATGCTAAGGAGGCCGTGCTTGCACAAAAAGATAAGGTGTACAGCCTTGATCAGAATAGCACGGAGCCCATCGGCAAAACCTTTGCCGGTCTTGTGAGTCAAATGAACAGGGATCATCAGGCGCTTCGGAACGATTCGCTCAAAACAGCGAAAAATTCCGTACGTTCTGCACTTATGGCCTTGAAAGATGCGGCAAAAAGTTTCAACGACGCTTCAGCGGAAGGGGATGAAGAATAATTCTATGAAACAATTCGCCGCATTCCTTGCCGTGGCCGGTCTTTTGACCGCCCTAGGACAAGGGTGCCTCTCGCCTTCCTCATCACAACCGCAGTCCCTGCCGACGCCAGCCCCCGGAGCTGTAGAGCCCGTTGCGGAGCGCGTTGTTCCGGAAAAAACTCAAGAATCGGATGTGGATGATTTAGAAGCCGAACTTGAAGGAGAAAAGCTTGAACCGATTGAAAACGATATCAAAGCTCTGCAAGAGCAAGCGAATCAGCTCTACTGATTTCGCACGAAAGCCCGGGATATTCCCGGGCTTTACGGAACATTGATTAAAATTTCATTGCAGTGTTTTCGCGTATCATAATTCATCATCTGCAACCTGCAGGAATGTTATTGACAAAGAATTCGAAATGATGTTCAACTTCGGTGTCGTCATGGATCTTCAGGAAGTTCACGACAGGCTCTTTCAGTTTTACAGACGAAACACACTGGTATTCGGTGAGACGTCTTTTCAAGAAAGCATTCTGCGCGCCCTGATTTCGCATTGCGAACGCGGGCCGATCCTGCCCATTCCCGCAGCGGACTTTACGGAAGAGCTGTCCCTGGCGCGAGGATTCTTCCCTGTTCTCTACGTGGAGTTCGACTACACGTTTCGGAAGGACGTGCACGCGCGCGCTGCCTTGAACCTGTTTCACGATGAAGAGCAAAAAACACCGCGTGAATTTTGCCATACCTTCTCGGTGTTCTATCTCGACAAGCCGTTTCTTGACCGGATACGAGAGAAACTCCTTCATCGCATGATGGACCGCGGTCCCGTGGTCTGCTACGAAGATTCCCTCGGACTGCAGATCGTCTTTCCCTTCCGAAAAGGAGAGCGTCTGCGTCACCTGCATTACGCCTTAGATCCTATCGGCTCGATCGGATCGGCCTAAGAGAGCCTTGCCCGTCGGGCGGGGCTTTTCCATTTTAAAACACGTTTGCGAATGGGAAAGTACGTAGGACGTAGGGGGAAGAGGACGTGGTTGCGTAGGGGGAGCATAATTCTCCCCGAACCCCATAACCAATAACCGGTAACCCGTTTCTTTAGCCCTTTGCCCTGGATCCCGATATTGCCTTCCATCCCTGTTGCCAAAACAGAAAATATCACATACTACACGTGAACTATGGACGTCCGAATCAACAAATACCTCGCAGAACAGGGATATTGCTCCCGTCGCGAAGCTGACCGCCTGATCCAGGCCGGAAAAGTGCTGATTAACGATCGGCCCGCAAAGCTTGGCGATGTTGTTCAGGAAGGAGACAAGGTCAATGTGAAAGGACGGGCGGAAAGCAAACGCGAGGGGCCGGTGTATATTATGCTTCATAAACCGGTCGGCTATATCACAACCGCGGACCGCAGGAGCAAACAGAATGTCATGGAACTCGTACGCATCAGCAGGCGCGCGTATCCCGTCGGCAGGCTGGATGTGGCGTCCTCCGGACTGCTGATTATCACGAATGACGGAGAGCTTGCGAATCGGCTCATGCATCCGAGTTTCGAACACGAGAAAGAATATGCCGTGGAAGTGAACAGCGATTTCGATGAACGGAGCATTCGGTTGCTCCGTCATGGCGTTGATTTGGACGACGGAAGAACGCTCCCGGCAAAAGCAACACAAACAGGCCCGCGCACCGTTCGTCTGACCGTGCGCGAAGGCCGCAACCGTCAGATTAGGCGCATGATGGAAGCGCTCGGGTATGAAGTCGTTTCACTTATGCGTATTCGCATCGGGGAGCTCAAAATGCAGCATCTCCCACCTGGACAGTGGCGGTATTTAAAACCGTCAGAAATTAGATTACTTCGTTCGGCAAAGAGGCAAAGAGGAGAGAAAAGGGCTAAGGGCTAAGGGCTAAGGGGAACGAGTTTTGGGGATCGGATCTAGGATCTGTGGTGAACACCATATGACCTACGGTCTTATGAACCTACTGTCCAAGGGCTAAGGGAAAAGGGAACGGGTCGGGACGCAGGGCTTATGGCTCACGGCCCATAACCCATGGCCCATACCTCACGACTCACGCCCTACGTCCTACGAAACCACGCAACCTACCTTCTCACTCCCTACTTCCTGGCACATTCCCTGTCCTGCTATACTCCCTTCAAATCCATGGAGGCGTTTTTTGAAATAAGCTTCATTATCGTCATCGCGGCGGCTGTCGCGCTGGTGTTCCAGTTGCTCCGTCAGCCGCTCATTCTCGGACACATCATCACGGGCATACTCGTGGGGCCTGCGGTTCTAAACATCATTAAGTCACAAGAAACGCTTACCGTTTTTTCGCAACTCGGGATCACCGCGCTGCTCTTCATTGTCGGATTGAGCCTGAATCCGCAAGTCATGCGCGAGGTTGGCAAGGTGTCGCTCATCACCGGAATCGGGCAGGTAGTGTTTACGTCGATTTTCGGCTATTTCATCGGACGTGCCTTCGGCTTCAGCGCAATTATTTCGATCTATCTTGCCGTCGCCTTTACCTTTAGCAGTACGATTATCATTTCCAAGCTTCTATTCGATAAAAAAGACACATGGAAGCTCTACGGAAAAATCGCCATAGGATTTTTACTCGTCCAGGACGTGCTCGCCACCTTCTTTCTCATCCTCGCGTCCGCGGCAAAAGGACAGGGCAGTATGTTCGCAATCGCGATGGACGTCGGTCTAAAAGCAATCCTGATCGGAAGCATTCTGTATATCATGGCCGCCTACGTTCTCCCCCTGCTTACAAATGTCTTCGCGAAATCCCAGGAATTCTTGTTTCTTTTTACCATCGGCTGGGGAGTGGGGCTTGCGGCAATCTTCTATGGCTTAGGTCTCTCCATAGAACTCGGAGCGCTCGCGGCCGGTGTCACGCTCGCGGCTTCGCCATACCACTATGAAATAAGCGCAAAAATGAAAATTTTGCGTGATTTTTTTATCGTGACATTCTTTATCCTTCTCGGGTCACAACTCTCCCCTGCAAACCTGTATCAGTTCCTGTGGCCGGCGATCGCGTTTTCCGCCTTTATTCTCATCGGGAATCCGCTCATCGTTATGGTTCTTATGGGCCTGCTCGGCTACAACAAAAAAACGGGATTTTTGGCCGGATTGACCGTCGCACAAATCAGCGAATTCTCCCTTATTCTCATCATTCTCGGCATCAAAGCGTCTCATATCCCTTCGGAAATCCTTTCTCTCGCCACCATCGTCGGCATCGTCACCATTTCGTTTTCTACCATCATGATCCTGTATTCGGAATCCCTGTATGCATTTTTCGAACCGATTCTAGGGGTATTTGAACGAAAACGGACGCACCGTGAACGGGGGACAATGGAGCGATTCGACATCATTTTGTTCGGATGTCACCGCGTTGGCAGCGATTTTCTGCCGTCGCTAGAAAAATCAAAAAAATCTTTCTTGGTCGTCGACTTTGATCCAGCTATCATCCGACACCTTGCGGCGTGCGGCATTCCGAACCGATACGGCGACGCGGAAGACAACGAGTTTTTGGATTCCCTCAATTTAAAAAAAACCGAATTGGTCATTTCGACGCTGCCGGATTTTGAAGCAAATATGTTCATTGTGAACAAGGTACGGAAGGCAAACCCGAATGCCATGCTCATTGCCCTTGGTCATACCATTCCCGAAGCGGAAGAACTTTATGCGGAGGGTGCCACCTATGTCATTCTTCCGCATTATATCGGAGGGAATTACGCGGCGATGCTTGTAGAGAAACACGCGGGAAACCTTAAAAAATTCGCCGTCGAGCGCCAAAAACACCTTAAGCACCTCCTTCAACGAAAAGCGCACGGTTGCATTGTGCGTATGCACGAAGGCGCCAAAGGGCAGGGATTTGTGGAGTTTTGATTTAGGGCAAAGGAAGGGGAACGGGTCTCGGGTTACGTGATTCGGGTCTAAAATGAAACCGCTTACCTACAAACCTACGGTCTTACGGACCTACGAACGTACTGGCCCAAGGGCAAAGGGTTAAGGGCAAAGGGAACGTGTTACGGGTTATTGGTTATGGGGTTCGGATAGAATCATGCTCCCCCTACGTCCTACGCAACTATGTACTCTTCCCCCCGACGTCCTGCGCGACTTCTGCATTATTCCTGATTCGTGCAAGATATTTCTAAAACTCAAGCTTGAGTCCGACCGGACAATGGTCGGAGCCATGGACATCAGAAAGAATGAACGCATCACGGATGTTTCGTTTCAGTTCATCGCTCACGAAAAAATAATCGATTCTCCAACCGACATTCCGTTCCCGAGAACGCGTTTTCATATCCCACCAGGAATAATGCTCTGGACCTTCATGAAATAGTCGGAACGTATCAAGATACCCGCGTTTTACGAGCGCATCGATCCAGGCACGTTCGACGGGCATAAAGCCGGATGTCTTTTCATTTTCTTTCGGACGCGCGAGATCAATCTCCGTATGAGCGGTGTTTACGTCCCCGCACAATATGACGGGCTTTTTCTTGCGAAACGCCTCTATAAGGCGAAGAAACCGCTCGTAAAAATCCAGTTTATATTTCAGACGATGTTCGCCGGACCCGCCGTTCGGGAAATACACGTTAAAAAGATAGAATGGCTCATATTCAAGCATCACGACTCGTCCCTCCTCATCTAGCAACGGCTCCCCGAAATGCATGGTGGCGAGAAGAGGGGAAACACGGGTATATGTCACCGTACCGCTATAACCTTTTTTTCTGTCCGAGCTGTTCCAATAGGATTCATACCCGTCCGGATGAATGAGCGATTCCGAAAGCTGCTCCACATGCGCTTTTGTTTCCTGCAGGGCGGCAATATCAGGCCGCTCTGTACGAAGCCAGTCCAAAAAACCCTTCCGTGAGGCAGCACGGATGCCATTGACATTCCAAGAAATGAGCGAATACGTTTTTCGTCCTGCCATAGGCCATAATCCTATCTGAAAACCCTCAAAAACAAAAACCCTCCTGTCGAAGGAGGGTTTTCAGGAAGGATCGCCATCGTTTTTTGGACGAGATCTCTGAATGCGCACGCCGGCCATGACCGAAATGACCACCAAGGCGACAATGAGGAGTTCCCCGCTCGTTGCCCCCAATACCATCTCACGCGGATAGAGCGCGAAAAGCGTAAAGGTCGCGGCAACCGCGACGGTATATTCTAGGCCAGGGCGCGCCGCAGCGAAGAATGCGCGAAAATTCACGGCAAACACTCCTCAAGCTCGTAGTAAAGCCGGTACGACGCGTCTGAGCGGAAGCTCTGCTTCAAAGGGTCCCGAATGCGGTCCTCGAGGAACTTCGAAACGTCTTGGCATTCCGTTTCACCGGTGATGTCCGCAGCACCTGCGAAGCGGAATCGGAGGCCGCATGACACCATAAGAAGCGGATTGAGCACGTCCAGCACGAGCGCGTGGCATCGACGAAGTGTTTGGCCAATCTCCGCATCTCGCGGAATGACCTCTTCGAGGCAGATGAACGGATTACACCGGGAAGCGTCCACGCGCTCCAGCCGAAAAACGATACCCTGGTCGATGTAGACAAAATAGAAGTCGCCGGGTCTGCATGTCTCGAAAGTACTGAGAATATGCTGTTCCATGAAAATGTCCCGGCACGAGCTTACGGGAACTCGACGCATTGTCAAGAATGATGAACACTATTACTATCCTTGCGTATGAAACAATTCGCCCTCCTGCTCGTGTTCGGTTCCCTGGTCGCCATGGGATATGCCCTGCAACGAAACGGATTTTTCACCACGTCAACAGAGCAGTTTCAACGCTCCGTCGAGGCTCCGACCTCAATCTCGGAAAGCACAAAGGACGTCGGAGAGGGGCGGCCGGCAGCCGAGGAGGAACAATCGGATGATCAAGAAACAGCGGCAACGGCAATAGCGGCATCGCAGTATTCCCAAGGCGATAATGAGGACGCTCAGGATGGAATTGAGCAGAAAAAAAAGCCAGGAACGACGGAAACTTCCCCTGACGAGACGGTTGTAACGTTATCACCGGATACCGAACGTATCCGAAGCATCGAAAACCTCGGCAGCGCAGATGCAAAAACGAGCATGGAATACGACCATGCCGGTACGGAGCTCATTCTTTATGCAGAGCTTCTCACGGACGGAATATCGCTCGAATGGAACGGAACGCAAAACGATGCGTTCGTCTCGTATGTCATTGTCCGATCCACATCGGATGAAAACCCGTATTATCCAAAAACAGATGCCATCGCGACGCGAAACGACCGATCGATGACGACATACGCGGACGCGGACGCAAAGGCGGGTACGGATTATTTTTATCGCATCTGCTATATGCGTTCGCATACTGCGCGTGCGACCTGCGGAAATATTTTGAAAATTACGTATTAGCGTAGGGCGTAGGGGGAGCATCATTCTCCCCGAACCCCTTCCCTTTGCTCTTGTGTCTGTCGTTCGTAAGTCCATAGATCCTGCGCTGTTTATTAAAGACACGCAACCTTTCCCAACCCCAGAACCTTAAAATTCTGGAACGCTTGAACGGTCCCAGTACCAATTCCCAATTGCTCATTGCCAATAGCCCCCCTCTCTGAATTTTCAAATCCCCTTGACGCATTGCCTTTTCCAGCGTATCGTCTTGCGCCTCCCCGAAATGGAAGCACTGGATACTCGGAACGCACGTTGCACAGCCTACAAGGAAGGAACGGAACGCAATGCAGATACACCCAGCCCGTTCGCGGAACCCTGAAAACATCCAGAGGGAAAAGGATGGTGAAGGAATCCCGCCTGTTTTGTCGCCGGTCTCACCGCATCCGCAGAGTTGGCCGCCTGAAATTCTGCGCTTCCTCGATCAGGAGCGACAGGAAAGCGCCGCATTCGTGAAAAACGAACCCGTCCGATCGGCGTGGCTTGCCAGACACCTGTTCCGCCCGAGCGCGGATTTGTGCGTGGACGGGAGGGTCTCGGACTTCTCCGAAGCCCTGGGACTCCCCATCGGTATCCTGAAGCCGTATCGCTCCGCCGGTGCCAAGAGTTCGTCGCTCGAATCGTACATTTACGCTGTACGTCTGCGCGACTTCAACCGCAAAATCCGGGCTGTACGTCTGGAGAACGGCGAGATGCATCGTATGTCGCAGCTCCACTTTGCCACCGTGCATTATTCGGCGAGCCATCCGGATCACTCCTGCGCCGCGTGGGGAAATCACACGGGCAGAGCCGAATTCGCCATGCAGGAGCATGCGGCCGCGCTCAATGCAGACTTTGCCGGAAGCATTGTCTCGCTCGTAACGCTCATCGACACGGACCTGGACGCCCTCACGATTCTCGCGCCGCGCGGAAAACTGCAGACAGCGGAAATCGCGGACATGCGGATGGAAGGGGACGATCTCCTTCAGGCGATTCGCGGACATCTGCTTGATCTGTTCCCGTACAGCTGGGAGCCGCTCGCAAGGTTGCCGCAGGATCATCAGGAAGCGTTCCATCATGAGCTCGCGGTCCTCGTACACGCAAATGTCGAGTTTGTCCGGAACGTGAAGTCCACGGGACGTCCCGTAGAGCTTCTGGAGCACCAGGAACGCCTCATCTTCATCGGCAGGCCCGGCGAAACCCGCGAACACAACACGACATTCCTCATCGGCGACTTCGAAAAAGAGGCGCTCAAAAAGGACTTCGCTATCGCGCTCGCCATCGTCGCCAAGAATCTTCTTCGTGACGCCATCCGGTCCGGCAATGAGAACTGGAAAATTCCCGTCGTCATCAGCGTTCCCTACGATGAAGACGAGCGCGAGCTCACCGTCCGGTACGCGCGCGGCATTCGGCACACGCTCGAGAGGGAGGGGACGAATGTCCCCGAAATCGGTCTGAATCTCCTCACCCACGCCAAGAACATCCAAGACGATTTCCCGGAATGGGTCATCGATCACTGCAGCCGCATCGGCGAACGCATTTCCTGGTGCGTCACCGTGAACGACCGGAAAACGAGATCCTTCATCCCCGTAGACTAAATCTCAAAGCCCGTCCGGACGCATATCCGGACGGGCTTCTTCTAACCCTTGTTCGGCGGAGGAAGAAACGATAGACTGGCGATATTGTGATAAAGACGCTCGGAACAGCCGTCCTCCTTTCCTTCGGGCTTATGGTTTTGCCATGCCCGAAAGGAGCAATGGCGCAGGAAATACATGGCCGGCACCTTACCGTGGCAGCGTTTTCGCAATTCCATACAATTTCCACGGAAGTTACGTGTTGCGTACGCCCCCACTCTCCAGCCCCTGTTGCCGAGAGCGTTCTCCCGGCTCCTTTTTCATCCGAACGCGTGCCGGCCGCCGTGACAGGTTCCTATCCCGTTGCGAATAACTTGATCGCATTCATCCGTCCCGCACGAGAACCCTGCACATATCCGACGTATACGAAATTCGAATGCAGGCATGGTGTGAAACGCGAATAGAGCGCCCCGCGTTTGGCGTTGCTATTCTTAAGCGATTGATCGTATGGCCACTCTTTATTGGCGCGTGACTGGCATGACATGTCCGTCATGCGAACGCATTATTGAACAAGAACTCCTCGCGCTTCCGGGTGCCGAAGAGGCGGAAGTTTCGCTCCGACAGAGGAGGGCGGCTGTCCGTTTCTCGGACGGCGCGGACACCCCGAATCTCCAGCATCTCTATCAAACATTGAAACAACATGGATATGCGCTTACGCCGGAATCCGAACGCGCAGAGTATCCGCAGATAGATTGCGCGATTCCGGTACGAACCCCGATCCGCCATCGCATACGCCGAGCGCTCGTCGCGCTCGCGCTCACGGGGCTCGTCGCTCTTCTCATCTGGAAACCGCTCACCGCGTCCATTCCATCTATTTCAAGCGGGTCATCCTTCGGCGCCATGCTGTTCTTCGGTATTCTGGCATCCGTATCATCCTGCCTTGCCGCAACCGGTGGATTTCTTCTCGCGTATACGGCAAAGACGACAACGGCGCTTCAAGCCGTCGCCGTTCATATGGGCAGACTCGCGGCATTCGTCCTTGGAGGCGGCGTTCTCGGCGCGCTCGGGAGTTCGCTCCCCTCGCTTTCCGGAAGCGCGTACGGCGCGCTCGCCCTCGTGCTCGGCATCGGCTTTCTCGTGGTAGGACTGAATCTGCTCGACCTCTCGCCCTCGCTTGCATCTTTCGGCGTACGTCTCCCAAAACGGGTTTCCGGTATTGCCGATCGGTTGCAACAATCGAAAAAACCGTATGCGCCGTTTGCCGTAGGAGCCGCGACCTTCGTGCTCCCGTGCGGGTTTACGCAAACCGCTCAGGCGCTCGCGCTCGCATCCGGCAGCGCAGAGAGCGGCATGCTCATGCTCGGAGCATTCGCCCTCGGCACTCTTCCCGTCCTTACGGGCGTCACAGCATTCGGACGAGCGGCCGGCGTCGCAAAACAGCAGGTATTCCGGCTCGCAGCCGGGGCCATGCTCTTTTTCTTCGCGTTCGGACAAATCGACGGAGGTCTGACACTCCTCGGGTCGCCCGTTACGCCTGGGACTTTCCTCTCCCGTACAGCGCCAAAAAACGCCTCGGCGGCCACGGCGCAAAAAAAGGACGGCGAACAGCTCGTCCGTATGACCATTGCCAACGGCACATATCAGCCGAATAATCTTATTGTCCAGGCCGGCGTTCCGGTACGCTGGGAAATCGAGGGGCAGGATATCTACGGTTGTGCCAGCGACATCACCATCCCGTCATTGGGAATCTATTCGCGCCTGAACAAAGGAAAAAACATCCTTGCATTCACGCCGCCGGACAGGCCCGGAACGATTCCCTTCAGTTGTGGAATGGGAATGATTCGTGGAACCATAACCGTCGTGAACTAGTATGAAGAGAATTTCCATCCCCATACGTGGCATGCACTGCGCAAGCTGCGCGCTCACGATACAAAAATCCTTGGAGGCCGTTCATGGCGTATCTGCCGCAAGCGTAAATTTCGCCACGGAACGAGCGAATATTGAGTTCGACGAATCGCTCGCGGCGCGGGAGCATCTTGAGAATGCCATTCGGGAAAGCGGCTATGACGTCGTTGAAATGGAAACTGTCCCGGAGCCGGAACGGATACATGCCGGGCACGCTACCAGCGGGTCAGGGCATACGGGTCACGACGGTTATATTGGGAGAAACGGAATCATCGCCGCGCTCATTCTCATGATCCCGCTTCTTACGAGCATGTTCATCCGACCGGATATCGGCATATTGTTCGGCTACCCCGCGTTTGACATCGTCTCGCTTGCCATTGCCTGGACGCTTGTTGCCTGGTTCGGACGCAAATTCCACATAGGAACACTTCGGGAGCTCAAACATGCCAGAGCAACCATGGACACGCTCGTGTCCGTGGGAACGGGTGCGGCGCTCCTCTGGAGCACGTATGCAATGTTCGCCGGCGGGGAAGTGTATTTCGAGGTCGCCGGCATCATTATATTCTTCCTTTTGCTGGGAAAATACCTAGAAGCACGACAACGAATGAAAGCCGGCGCCGCCATCCAGGCGCTGCTCGGCCTGCACGCCAAGCTCGCGCATCGCGTTACATCCACCGGGGAAATTGAGGATGTCGATCCAAGCATCCTCCGGCCGGGAGATTCCTGTCTGGTCAAACCTGGGGAGAGAATCCCCACGGACGGGATCGTGGTCGACGGACATTCGAGTATTGATGAGTCCATGCTCACCGGAGAACCCATTCCTGTCGAGCGCGAAAAGGGCGATCAGGTATACGGCGCAACTGTCAACGGGACGGGAACATTCACCATGAACGTAACCGTCGAGCCCGGAAAATCGGCTCTCGACGCCATTGTCGCGACCGTCGAACACGCGCTCTCGACAAAATCGCCCGTTGAGCGGCTGGTTGATACGATCTCTTCCGTCTTTGTTCCCGTGGTCATTCTTCTTGCGGCCGCAACCTTAATCGTCTGGCTGTTTCTGACGCAAAACCCCGGAGAAGCCATCCGCCATGCCGTCGCCGTCCTTATCGTGGCATGCCCGTGCGCGCTCGGTCTCGCAACTCCCGCCGCGATTATGGTCGGCACGGGGGCGGGCGCAAAGCGAGGCATTCTCGTGAAAGACGGAAGCGCACTCGAAGCGGCACGCGACATCAATATGGTCATTTTCGACAAAACGGGCACACTCACCGAGGGAAAACCGAGCATCAGCGACGTTATCGAGAATCGCGAAGCGCCGGGCGGAAAACGACTTGATCTGCTTCGCGTTGCCGTATCGCTCGAGTCGACATCAGAGCATCCGTTGGCCTCCGCGGTTCTGCGATACGTTAAAGAACACGCGCCCGCGGAGATTGTTCCGGAACGAATCAAGGATTTTCAGGCGATAGCCGGAAAAGGCGTTCAGGGGATGTTTGACGGCAACAGAGTGGCTCTTGGAACCGAGGCATATATGCACGATCTGAATGTCATGATCCCGAAAGATCTCGAAACGAGCATCGCTGATCTTCGTCGCCACGCGAAAACTGTGATCTTCGTATCTCGGGAAAAAACGCTTCTCGGAGTTCTCGCCGCCGTCGACAGCATAAAAGACGACGCCATAGCCGCAGTAAAAAAACTTCAAGAAAACGGCATCGATGTCGCGCTCCTTACCGGCGACCATCTCGCGACGGCGAATGCCGTTGCGGAAACGCTCGGCATTCGAACGGTTTTCTCGGATGTTTCCCCGACAAACAAAGCCGAAATCGTCAAGTCCATGCAACAGGATGGAAAACGCGTCGCCTTTGTCGGAGACGGACTGAACGATGCGCCGGCTCTTGCTCAGTCCAACCTTGGAATTGCCGTGGGAACCGGAACGGACGTCGCCATTGCCACGGGACAAATCGTGATTATGGGAGGATCGCCCATGAAGGCCCCAGATGCCATTCAGCTCGCGCGGACCACTTTCCGCGCCGTTAAACAAAACCTGTTCTGGGCCTTTATCTATAATATCGTTCTCATTCCTCTCGCCGCGGTCGGTATTGTGAATCCGATTCTGGCATCATTTGCCATGGCCATGTCGAGCGTAAGCGTCCTCACGAACAGCTTGAGAATATCGCGCAAGATGCGGTAGGATACGCTCTTATGGTTGGACCTATACGCATCGAAGGGCAGGAATTGTATAAATGCGCCGTTTGCGGGCATTTTTACGAAACAAAAGAGCTTGCGGATCAGTGCGAAGCCTGGTGCCGTGAGCATGAATCCTGCAATACCGAAATCATCAAACAAGCCGTTCAATAAGCGTAGGGGAACGGGTTACGGGGTTCGGGGAGAATTATGCACCCCCTACGCAACCACGACCTACGCAACTACGTACTCTTCCCCCCTACGCCCTACGCACCACACGTCTTACGCACTCTTCGCATCCCGCATCCCGCTCGCCGCATGGCCCAAGCCCTACGTCCTACGCAAACAAAAAACCGATGCAAGAATGCATCGGAATCGTTAAGACAAAGAAAGGGCGTCGGGGGCGGGGATGATCCATTCTGACCATCCCCGCCACGAACGAACTACTCGCCGATCTTGATGTTCGTGACGACCGCCATGGGGTTGCGGTCGCGGAACTCTGCGAAGTAGCCACGGCCGAGCGAATCGCAGCGCTCTTCGACCACGGCGCCGTTCATACGGTGTTCGCGGCCGAAGTCCAGAGCCTCGTCGCGGCTGTCGAAACGTGCGCCGCGAACCTCGAAGTAGCATGAGCCCTGATTTCGCGCAGAGAAGCGCGACTTCGGGGCGGACTGCGCGACAACCCGATGCCGAGTGGTATTCGGCGCCGGAGCCCCTTCCACGATGGTGATTCCGTGCATGGGGGCAAACACCGGACTTTCCGCAGACGCCTTCTCGAGGACCGGAGCAGAAGGTGCCGGAGTCTGAACGGATCCGCCGCACGCGACCGAACCGAGTGCCAGGATGGATGCGAAAATGAGGCCGATCTTGTGATTCTTGGAAAGGTTCATGATGATTCTCCCTGTTGCTGCTTGCTGTTTTGGCGGACTTTATTGCGTTCTGCCCGCCGAAAAATCCATTATTTGGACGACTTGGGGATTCTCGCCTCCCGCATCGTTGACACAAATGTAGCATAAACTTGACATCTTGTCAAGTCTCCTTGGCATAATATTTAAAAAATAGCTTAATTTAGGCAAAAATCTCACTCTTCTGCGATTAACAAACGCTCGGGTCTCGGGCTACGAGGATCGGGGTTCGAGTCTTATGATGAAAACGCTTACATACGGACGTATGGATTCAAGGACAAAGGGCAAAGGGAACGGGTTTCGGGGAAGATTGTGCTCCCCCTACGCAACCACGTCCTACGCAACTACGTACTCTTTCCCCCTACGCCCTACGCACCACCTCCTGCTGCTTATTCACCTTTATCATTAATAAACCTGATTTAAAAAACCGCCCGAGCAGCTCGCGCGGGAGGAGAAGCGCGGCCGATCAGGCGGAAAGAAGTTTTTTAACGAGGCGGAGAATGCCTTCGTCGCGCGGCCCTCGAATTCGAATCTGCGATTCTGAACTCGAGCTAAGGTCGTACGGGGACGGCGGAATGGATGAGTCTTGTATCGTACGGTCGGTTATGGACCGAGCCTCGTGCGGACTTACGCCGTAATCCTGGACGAGACGCTCGGCAAATGCGCCTTCGTTGTCCGGCTTCAGCGGAAGCACGCGAAACAGAATGTCGACGCGCGGAATCCGCGATACCCACCGTTCATAGCCCTCGGCGGTCATGCCGATGAGCGCGACGGATCCGAGAGGTTTGAGTGCCGCCCGAATCTCGCGCACATGTACGTAATAGCGTTCTTCGGCTACGCCATAGAACGTAAGCAGGTCTCCGAATGAGAACGTGTGGAGAACGCTCACATCGAGGCTCTTGTACCATGCGGCTTCTGCCGAAGAAACGGGCCTATTCGTGTACGTTCGCACCGGTTTCAGACGACGAGGATGTGATGCGTATAAGCGCTGTAATTGGTAATCAACACCGGAGTATTGATTACCGACGAGAATGAGAACGGAACCTGCGCGCAAATCCAGCGTATTCTGACCCAACATTCCGACAGGAATATATTTCCAGCGACGAATAAAACGGTCAAGTGGATGAGCCAAGCAACATTTTGTGCGCTATGCTGTATTACAGCATCAAACGCATTCTTCCCTTATAGAACCAACGAACGTGAATATGTCCATATCATCAAAGAATCTTTTCGCGGCGGCCCTTGCCGGAATGGCAGGCAGCCTTGCGGTTATCGGTAGTATCGTGTTCATCGCTTCCTATCAGCCGACATGGATCGCTCAAGCCCTGGGAATCCCGTCCATGAGAAATACGTCGAATCTTTCGACGAATGGTACATCGAATAAGGCGATCTCCTTGGACGACCTCAAAGAACTGGATCGAGAGCAATTAATAGAAAATGTTGTGGAACGCGTAAGTCCCGCCGTTGTTTCCATTACCGTTCAACGAGAAGTTTCAATGGCTCCGGCTGAAGATATTCCATTTTTTGATCCGTTTGAGGATTTTTTCGGGATGCCGAATCCGTTCGGAAGCCCATTCCAAAATTCGCCGCAATCGGATACGGATCGAAAGGAGCGGGTGGATGTTGGCGGAGGAACCGGATTCCTTATATCGGGTGACGGCTATATCGTAACGAACCGTCATGTGGTCGAATCGCGAAATGCAACCTATGCCGTAATGACGGGCGATGGAACGGAGCACGACGCAACCGTCATCGCAAAAGATCCCGTACTCGATATTGCAATCCTGAAAATCGATGCAAACAACCTTCCATACCTTCAATTCGGAGACTCGGATGGCGTAAAAGTAGGTCAAACAGCTATCGCCATCGGCAATGCGCTCGCGGAATTTCGAAACACCGTCTCCGTCGGGGTCATTTCCGGCATCGCTCGTTCCATTCAGGCCGGAGACAATCAGGGCAATGTTGAGCGCTTGGAGAATGTTCTTCAAACGGATGCGGCGATTAACCCAGGCAATTCCGGCGGTCCGCTATTGGATATCCGAGGAAATGTTATCGGCGTAAATGTTGCCATGGCCGGCGGCTCGGAAAATATCGGATTTGCGCTTCCATCGAATATTGTTCGAGAGGTTGCGGAATCCGTACGGACAAACGGGAAGATCATCCGTCCGTTTTTGGGCGTCCGCTATGTTCCCATTACAAAATCACTCAAGGAAAAAAACGGGCTTTCCGTGGATTATGGCGTTCTCGTCTTGCGCGGTGCAGATGAAACCGAGCTTGCCGTTACGCCGGGATCTGCAGCTGACAAAGCAGGCATCGTAGAACATGACATTATCCTGAACGTTGACGGACAAAATATAGACGATACGCACACACTTGCCTCTCTCATCCGCTCAAAGCATGTCGGGGACCGTATTACTTTGAACATTTTGCACAAAGGAGAGGAAAAGTACGTCACAGCTGAATTGCAGGCATACCCGGATGGGGAGTAGGGAGCAGGGAGTAGGATGTAGGGGCGCGGCTTGCCGCGCCCCGTAGGTCGTGAGGCATGGGTCGTGCGCCCTTTCTCTTTACTCATCAGTTCCAGGGTTCCAGAATTCTAGAGTTTCTCTTTCCCAACCCCAGAACCCTAAAACTCTGGAGCTCTTGAACGGCCCCATTGCCAATTGCCAAAAGCCAATAACTCATAGCTCTTTCAACTCATTCCATCTGCGACTTCGTGCTATACTGTTGAACGGTATGCCGAAAGGGAGGGGATCCCAAACAAACAGCGATCCGCGCGCGTCCGTATGGGCAGCGCTCACGATCGCTGCTTTTCCGCTCGTAGCGCTTTCCATGAGCTGGATGGGTATTCATCCGCTTGTGAGTTTCTTGCTGGGCGCTCTGGCGAGTCTCTTGGTATTGCTTGTTGAAGGAATGTTCCGCCGCCGTTTGTGGATTTCCGAGCCGGCCATTGCCCATGTGCTCGGCGATCCCATGTTGGGATATCGCATGCTTATTGTTCTCGGAATCATTCTTCTCGTCTTTGAAACATTCCTCCTTGCGGGTTTTTTGACGAATCCGTCATTCGACAAGCCAATCGTCCGTTTTATCCTGAACCGCCAATGTGTTCAACCGGAAAATGCCCTGTTCGCGCGACTCTGTGCGACGAATGCCGTTCCACCCGAGTATGCGGGCATTAATGCTGCGGAAGCGGCCATACGCGATGAAGCCGTAAAACGTTATTTTCCTGATGGCGGCCTCGTGACGTGCTCGACCATTAAACTCGGCGAAGAAATCGAACCGCTCCTGTACACCCATAGCGCCATCGTTCGATGTGATCGGTGGGTGGTCGGAAAAATTGCCGGTCATCCCGTTTCGGTCCAAACGGTTCAGGCGACGATCGTGGCCAGATTACGGATCCGACAGGATGGCAGTTATTACGTTCAGGCATGGAATGACAATCCTTCATCCGCCGAATGGTCATCCATCGGACAGGGGATTGCGCTGACATCGCTCGACCGCCAGCGGAAATTGGCTTCCGACGGGCATATTGCCGATATCCTCGCTATGGAAAATTTCCGCCGCGTCATGGAATATCTTTCAAGCAAATAGCGGCGGGAGCGTGATACACTTGGAACATGAACGTAACGGTCCACGGCGCCGCTCGAGAAGTGACGGGTTCGTGCTACCGCGTCGAGACGGCAAAGACGCGCCTGCTTGTGGACTGCGGCATGTTCCAAGGCAGCGCGTACAATGATGCAAAAAATTTTCGCGAATTCGGATTCGATACCAAGGACGTGGATGCCGTCGCAATAACGCATACGCATCTTGATCATGTCGGACGGCTCCCCAAACTCGTAAAGGAAGGTTTCCGCAAAACAATATATCTTACCAAGCCGACCAAAGAACTGGCTCGCATCGTGCTTGCTGACGCGGAAAAAATCATGGAAGAGGAATTCGAACGCGAATACCGTCCGAAACTCTATGAACGAACCCACATGGAGCGCGCCTGCGAACTCATGCGCGGCGTGGATTACTCCCGCTGGGTCACCGTCGGCGATCTCCGTTTCCGCTTCCGCGATGCGGGGCATGTGTTCGGAAGCGCGTTTGTGGAAGTTGAACAGAGGGGAGGGGCCCGGGTAGTATTTTCCGGCGATATCGGAAATATCGACGTGCCAATTTTGCGCCCGACGGCGCAAATCGGATCATCGGATGCCGTGTTCATCGAATCCACCTACGGCGACCGAATCCATGAGGATGAGCGCACGCGAATGAACACATTACGGCAAGCCGTTCTCACGACGGTAAAAAATGGAGGAGTCTTGATTGTTCCCGCCTTCGCGGTGGAACGGACGCAGGACTTGCTGTATTTCATGAATCATCTTGTCGAAGAAGGAAGCATGCATCCGGTAAATACCTATCTGGACAGTCCGATGGCCATCAGAGTCGCAGAGGTCATGAAACACTATCCGGAATATTATGACCGGGACGCCCTGCGACTCGTGAGCGTTGGAGACGATTTTTTTGACTTTCCTGGGCTGCGGACGACCATGACGAAGGAAGAATCAAAGAGCATAAATGAGGCTCCGAAACCAAAAATTATCATTGCCGGCGCAGGGATGATGAACGGCGGACGCATTCAGCATCATCTGATCCGCTATCTCAGCGACCGAAAAACGACTGTGCTTATTATCGGATATCAGGCGGAAGGCACGCTCGGCCGTAAGCTTTACAACGGAGAAAAACGCGTACGCATTCTCGGAGAGAGCGTAGACGTTCGGGCGTCCATTATAAGCATTGGCGCTTTTAGCGCTCACGGCGACCAACGAAAACTCGTGAACTGGATCAAACACGGAAAAGCGCCGGCCAAACGCGTGTACTGCACGCATGGCGAAGAACACGCAGCCGTCGCGCTCGCAACGCGTATCAACGAAGAACTCGGCATTCCTGCGGACGTTCCGCGTTTTGAAGAAACCGTTGCCGTCGAGTGATATGCCGGTTTTTCCGAAAGGTCCCTTCGTGGTTGGTGCGGGTATTTCCGCGCATCAGACCGAAGGAGGAAACACCTTCAGCGACTGGTGGCGATTCGAACAAACCGTCTTGCGCAAGAGAGGCGACGATGTTTCCGGTGACGCCGTGGATCATTGGCATCAATACGCGGACGACATCGGATTGCTTTCCGACGCAGGACTGAACGCATTCCGATGTTCGCTTGAATGGGCAAAAATCGAACCGAAAGAGGGCTTCTACGATCAAAACGCTATCGAACATTATCGGCATGTTCTCCGCCGATTGCGCCAACGAAGAGTCTTTGCCTGCCTCACGCTGTGGCATTTTACTCTTCCGACCTGGGCCGCGGATCACGGAGGAATGGAGCATCCCGAGGTACGGAGGGCTTTCGTTCGATTCGCAAAAAGGATGTGCAGGGAGTTCGAAGGCGAGGTTGATCTGTGGCTTACGATGAACGAACCGATGGTCTATGCCATGAAGGGGTATCGCTGGGGCGAATGGCCGCCGGGCATACGCTCATTCACCCGCACATGGCGGGTCATCATCTTGCTCGCATTCCTCCATCGCCGCGTGTATCGAGTATTCAAAGAATGCACGCATGTGCCTGTCGGATTCGCAAAAAGCTTCATCAGTTTCCATGTAGGCCGGCGGCATGCGCTCCACGATCGCATCATTGCCTGGTGGAAGAATGTCGTCTGGAATGACGCCTTTTTCTGGCTCACGATCGGATCAAACGATGCGATAGGCGTGAATTATTATATTGGTGAAACGGTCGGATCCGGCGGGCGGAAACAACCCACGGATGATATGGGGTGGGCGATATGGCCGGAAGGATTTCGCCTCGCGCTCCTGCGAGCAACAAAACACGGTCTCCCCATATACATTACGGAGAATGGCATCGCCACGGAGGACGATGGGCGGAGGATCGTATATATCCGGAAGCACCTTGCAGCTTTGAAAGACGTCAAAGAACGCGCGGATATCCGAGGATATTTTTACTGGTCCCTGCTGGACAATTTTGAATGGGATAAAGGATTCGAAAAAAGATTCGGACTTATCGCCGTCGACAGATCAACCATGCAGCGAATCCCGAAGCCCTCTCTTGCCGCTCTTGGTCGAATGGCAAAAACCATGAGATAATACGCGCAATGAATGCATTTCCTTTTTGGGCTCTTTGGGCCGTTCTCGGCCACATCAGCAATGGCGCCGCTTTCGTCATTGATAAGACCCTGCTTCAAAAAAGTTTCCGTCAACCGGCAACCTATGCCGGACTCATCGGCCTTCTCGGCATTCTGGCCGTTGTGCTGCTTCCGTTCGGCGTCCATGTGCCGTCGAATCACGGATGGATACCCATTCTCATTTCGGGCGGCACATTCCCGCTGGCGTTGTGGTTTTTTTTCATTGCGCTCGCAAAAGGGGAGGCGACGCGGGTGGTGCCCGTGGTAGGTTCGCTTATTCCGGTGCTTACGCTTATTGCAACGAGCACGTTCCTCGGAGAGCGCTTCGGGAGCGCGCAGCTTGGCGGATTCGCCCTGCTTGTTGTAGCGACCATTCTGTTGAGCGGCGCCGGCGGCAAAGCCAAAGGAACGCTCCGAGCATCCACAGTCGGCGCGGCCGTGATATCTGCCGTAGTATTTACGATATCGTTCGTCACCGTAAAAGTTGGATATGATGCGGAGGGTTTCATCACGACATTCGCGCTTTCCCGTTTTGCCGGCGTCATCGCGGCTATTGCCATTTTGGCGTGGGATGAACGTGCGTACATGGAAATCCGGAACGTCCTTTTTCCCGGCCAAACACCTGCAAAACAGCTTCGAGGGAAACGCCTCGCGTTTTTGCTTGTCCTTTTTGCGCAGAGCCTCGGCGCCGCGGGGTTCGTAATGGTCCAATACGCCATTTCCCTTGGAAGCGCAGCGCTCGTGAACGCGATGCAGGCCGTCCAGTACGCATTTCTTGTATTTGTCGCCTTCTTGTTCGCTAAAAAAGCGCCTGACCTGCTTGGAGAAAATCTGACGCCGGCGGTCGTGGCGCGAAAACTCGTCGCAATCTGCTTTGTCGCCGCAGGCTTATGGCTTATCGTCTGAAGGAATTCGCCGAGCTCCATTTTATGCGCGCGCTGAACGCGCTTATTCTTTTAGGGTGTTTGGCCGCAATCGTGGCGGCAACGTTATGGGTCGGCGTTCCGATGCAGACATCGGGTTCCATCCGGGCGGGTGTAACATTCAGCTCCGTATATGCGCAGGAGCTCGGCATAAACTGGCGGAATACGCTCGCCGCTTCACTCGATGATCTCGGAGTCCGATATTTCCGCATTCCCGTGTATTGGAAGGTTGTTCAGCCGGAAGAAAACCGCTTTGATTGGGCAACCATCGATTACCAAATGGATGAAATCGCCATGCGTGAGGGAAAAGTGCTCCTTGCCATCGGCGCAAAACTGCCCAGATGGCCTGAATGCTGGATTCCCGACTGGGCGACTTATAAAGGCCCGGCAGGGGAGCGTGCGGCGCGTCTCGCCTATATGGAACAGGCAGTAAGGCGCTACAAAGATCATCCGGCTCTTGCCGCCTGGCAGGTGGAAAACGAGGCCTTATTCCCATTCGGACTTTGCCCAAAGCCCAACCGCTCGTTTTTGAAAAGAGAGATCGAATTCGTCAGAAGTCTGGATATTGCGCATCCCATCGTGACAACGGATTCCGGCGAACTCTCCACATGGTTTTCTGTGGCGCCGCTGCCGGACAAGCTGGGATTCAGCGTCTATCGCGTCGTGCGGACCTATGGCGGCTTTGTATGGCACTATACGTTTATTCCGCCGTACTGGTATGCACGGCGAGCGCTCTACGTGTCGCCGTTCGTGAGCGAGATTTTTGTGTCCGAATTCCAAATGGAGCCATGGTCTGACGATTCGCTGACCGTCACCCCGCTCACCGAACAATTCCGGACATTCGATGCCGATCAAATGCGGAAAAATTTCGATTATGCGGAGCGCATGCGTATTCATGAAATCTATTTTTGGGGCGTTGAGTGGTGGTGGTGGATGAAGACGACGCAGCAAGATGACAGATTCTGGAAAACGGCAAAAACATTCTTTGAACGGCATGCGCCGTAAGGAGGAAGGGCAAAGGGAACGGGATTCGGGGAGAAGTATGTCCCCCCTACGCAACTACCTCCTACGCAACTACGTACTCTTCTCACCTACGCAACCACCTCCTACGCAATTTCCCGCATTCCACATCCCTCACGACCCACGTCCTACGTATATGAAACGCTTCAGCATCGGCATTGATATCGGTGGCACGAAGATTGCCGGCATATTATTGAACAAATGGACGGGCGCATGGGTGTTTTCCGAAATCCTGACCAGGCACGCATGGTCTCCGAGAGATCTTCGGGATATTGTCCATTCTATGGTAGAGGAGGTGGCCGTTAAGGGGGGCGCGGACTTCCGTCAGATAGGATCCATCGGTGTGGGTGTTCCGGGTGTCGTGGATGAACGGGGACGGATCAAAAAGGTTCCCAACCTACCCGCTCTCGAACGGGTTGATGTTCTGCGCCTGTTTCCTGGCATAAAACTCACCGTCTGGAATGACGCCGCATGCGCGGCCTTTGCGGAAGCAAAGCTCGGTCATCAACGGGCATCCGTACTCGGTGTGCATTTGACGCTCGGCACGGGGCTTGGAGGCGCCGTCCTGGAGCGGGAACGCCGTCGTTTTCCGATGCGGGATATTTTGCAAGTGCAAAAAATTGAAATTGGGCATATCGGTGCCAATATGGCGGCGGCCGCAGAGGAACATCCGGACGAACCGTATGAACTGGAGGCGTTTTGCAGCAGAGCGTTTTTTCGCCGCTCGTCCGCGAAGCATGTGCAAACGCTGTATGAGGATGCGAAACGCGACCGAAACAGCGATGCCTCCAGCACCTTTCTGCGATTCGGCGCGCATGTCGGATCATTGCTCGCGACGGTTGATACGCTCTTTCAGCCGGAAACGATTACTCTTGGCGGGGGGCTAATGGCGTATTATGACGCATTCAAGCCATCCATGATGCGCGTGTACCGCCGCAGAAAATTCCTTCCTGGCCAGCCAGCTCGCATTCGACCTTCGGCCTTCGGTCCCGAAGGAGGTGCGCTTGGTGCGGCGTTGTATGGTTCCATAGCTGCGGGCTAAAAAGAGCCGACCCTGTTACGGGTCGGCTATGTTTTTTTATCGCTTTTTGGGTTTTCATCGTCAGAATCGTGATCCGACGACGCCCTCTCCTGAAACGGGGCCAGAATCTCCTGTACCGCCTTAAAGCGGCTCGTAGAGCGGGATAGACGCACGCGCTCGCTCCTCCTTGGCTTCTCCGAATCCTGGGTATATTCGGGATACGTACCGGCCAAAGGGGGCGGCGGAGACGTGGGCGACGTATGAATGAACGGGGCGGAAGAACCGGGCTCCGGCGGCAGAATGCTGTCGGTAGCGATACGGGCCTCTAAAAAGGCGCGCAAATTCCGGGCCTGCACCTTCGAAGAGCTGGACGCCGGCCATCGCAGAAGGAAAAAGGAGCCATATGAGGTCCCCCAAATCCTTTCTGTAAAGGAAACGCCGCTAAAACGCTGGAAATCCTGTTCCGCGGCATGACCTTCGATAAGCAGGACGGATCGGGAATCCATACCGACCGGAATTTTAGGAACTTTGTAAGCGAGTTCGGAAAGGTACGAACGCAGAAACTGATCCGACTGAACGCGCCAAGGGAGGACGAGGACAACACGCGTCCGTCCCGCAAACTCGCCGATCCAGCGCAGCACCCTGTCCGAGAATCGCTGGAACAGCACCTCGTCGGAAGGGCGGGCATTCGCTCGCATTTCGTCCACGGTAAGCCTTGGCTCGATGGCCCGACTCATATCGATATGCGCATAGATGAGCACCTCCTGAAGGTACTCATCGAACGCCTTCTCCGGTCTTCCGCGAGGGAAAAAGGGGATGTATTCCTGTTCCATGCCTCACTCGGTGTCTGAAAGGAACGAGACCCAAACACAAGCATAGCGTAGCATCCTTGGCAAGGCATCCGCCAATACCCGGAAGCTCTTCGCGCCGGGGAGCGCATATGATACAGTCCTGCGCGTTCTATGAGAAAAGAAGCTGTTTTCGATATTGAAACAAAGAATACCTTCCAAGATGTAGGCGCGTATGACCCGTCTCTCTTAGAGGTATCGCTGGTCGGCGTATATTTTTATGAAACGGATACGTTCGAGGCTTTTTTGGAGGAGGGCCTCCCATCGCTCTGGCCGCGACTCGAACGATGCGACCGCATTATCGGCTATAACTCGAACGGATTCGATATTCCATGCTTGCAAACGTATTACACGGGCGATTTGCGCCGCATTCCATCCCTTGATCTTCTCGAGGAAATCCAGAAGCATCTGGGGTTTCGCATTAAGCTGGACGATGTTGCGCATGCCACGCTTGGCGTCGGAAAGAGCGGACACGGGCTCCAGGCCGTTGAATTCTGGAAAAAGGGCGAAATCGACAAATTGAAATCGTATTGCCTTCAGGATGTAAAAGTAACGAGGGACGTATACGAGTATGCGCTCGAGCACAAGGAGGTAAAATTCGCGGACCGTAGCGGAATCGTCCAGACCATTTCCCTCCCGATTGAACCTGTTTTGCATGCGCAGAACCCCGGAATTAATCTAAGTCTCGGGCTCTGAAGCCACGAGAGCAGGTAAAGAGGGGAGGGAAGAGAGGATTTATCCACAGATTTCCAACTTGCATCATCCAAGAACACAATATCTTGTGGTACAATTCGTTTGCAACCACAATATATTGTGGAAGCTGGGTCAGGGAAAGAAACAGCACAAACGGGTATCAAATACCCTGTTGTGGAGTTTTGATCTCAAGCAACGGTTCGCAGTTAAGCAATACTGCGTACCGATTATTATTCACGCTCGTTTATCTCCGCTCAAAAACAAATTCTTTACGCCTCTATACATATGAGCAGCAATGCCTTTTCCGGCGTCGAAAACAAGACGCAACTCGCTCAAGATGCCAAAGACCAGGCATCGAAAATTTGGGAATATGTCACATCCGTCCGCAGCGTAAAAAAACGGGACGGACGCACAGAGGATTTTCATGCTGAAAAGCTCGAGCGCTCTATCCATGCCGCCTTCGAAGCCGGCGGCATGGAGAACGTATTCATGCTTCGCCGCGTAACGGCAAACGGCATTGCGCGGCTCGTGAAAAAATTCGACGGCATCCATGTTCCTTCTACCGATGATATCCGTGAAGCAGTCATCATGACGCTCATCGATACGAATTTAAGCCATATCGCAAAACGGTATATGGCAGCACGCGTAGATGCGCGCCAGATGTCGACGGAGCCCGCATACGGAAAAGGTGTTCGCGTCCGCCGTTTTTACACCAAGCCCGGCGTGCATCCTTATGATGAAATCGAGTGGGAAACGCGCGATGCCGTTATCCAAAACGCGAAAGGAGATATTGTTTTCGAACAAAAAAACGTAGAGGTCCCGAAGCATTACAGCCAAACAGCGACGAATATCCTTGTTTCAAAATATTTCCGCGGAAGACTGGGAACCCCCGAACGGGAAACGAGCGTACGGCAAATGGTCAGACGGGTGGCCAAAACCATCTCGGATTTCGGCAGATCTGGCGGGTATTTTCTTACCGAGGAGGACGCGAATGTATTTGAAGCCGAACTCACCAGCATCTTGGTAAACCAGCGCGCGGCCTTCAACTCCCCGGTATGGTTCAATGTGGGCGTAAATCCAAAGCCGCAATGTTCGGCATGCTTTATTAATTCCGTGCAGGATGACATGCGGTCCATTCTGAACCTTGCCGTTACCGAAGGCATGCTGTTCAAATACGGTTCGGGGTCAGGATCCAACCTGTCGAATCTCCGAAGCTCCAAGGAACGGCTGAACAATTCTTCCGGCAAATCCTCCGGCCCGGTATCCTTTATGAAAGGCCTCGATGCTTTTGCCGGCGTTATCAAGAGCGGAGGAAAAACGCGACGGGCGGCAAAAATGGTCATTCTCGACGCGGATCATCCGGACATCGTGGAATTCACCTGGTGCAAGGCCAAAGAAGAAAAAAAGGCCCATGCGCTCATTGATGCGGGATATGACGGCTCCATCGACGGGGATGCCTATGCTTCCATCTTTTTCCAGAACGCAAACAATTCCGTCCGCGCCACAGACGAATTCATGCAGGCGGTGGTGAACGACGGGGAATTCTATACCAAATACGTTCTCGGCAAGGATCCCTGCGAGCGCTTTAAAGCGCGCGAACTCATGCATCAGATTGCGGAAGCCGCCTGGGAATGCGGCGATCCGGGCATGCAATACGATACGACCATTAATGACTGGCACACCTGTGCCAATACCGACAGGATTTACGCTTCAAATCCCTGCTCGGAATATATGTTCCTCAATGATACGGCCTGCAATCTCGCTTCCGTGAACCTGATGAAATTCCGCACGGAAAACGGCGGCTTTGACGTAGAAGCCTATACGCACGCGTGCCGCATCATGATTACAGCGCAGGAAATCGTCGTGGACTATTCCAGTTATCCGACGCCGGCCATCGAGCAGAACTCTTGGGATTATCGGCCGCTAGGCCTCGGCTATGCGAATTTGGGCGCGCTTCTTATGAGCATGGGCATCCCATACGACAGCGAAAAAGGCAGGAATCTGGCGTCGGCGCTCACGTCCATTTTGTCAGGTTCCGCATACGAGCAATCTGCGGCAATCGCCGAAAAACTCGGTCCTTTTCGCGGGTATGCAAAAAACGAATCCTCCATGCTCCGCGTTATGCGCAAGCACCGCGATGCCGCCTACCGTATTGACGAAGAAGGCGTGCCGACGAATATCCTTTCGGAAGCGCGCGCCAGCTGGGACCGCGCACTCGCTGCCGGGGAAACATACGGTTATCGGAATTCGCAAATCTCCGTTCTCGCCCCCACAGGAACCATCGGTTTCCTCATGGACTGCCAGACCACGGGCATTGAGCCGCCGATCGCTCTCGTGTCATATAAGTGGCTTGTCGGCGGCGGCATGCTGAAACTGGTCAATGAAACCGTCCCGGAAGCCCTGCACGCGCTTCGATACACGGAGGCGGAAATCCGGGACATTCTGAACTATATCGACACCAATGACACCATCGAGGGCGCTCCTCACGTTAAGGAGGAGCATCTTCCCGTGTTCGACTGCGCGTTCAAAGCTGCACGCGGCAAGCGATCCATTTCGCCCATGGGGCATGTTCACATGATGGCCGCTGTTCAGCCCTTTATTTCAGGGGCCATTTCCAAAACCGTCAACCTGCCGGCCGAATCGACCGTGGAGGACGTCATGAATACCTACATCGAGGGATGGAAGCTTGGCCTCAAAGCGATCGCTATTTACCGCGACGGCTGCAAGCGCGCACAACCGCTTACCACATCGAAAGAAACCTCGAAACATGAAACGAAATCCGAAACATCAATCACCGCGAACGCGAACGCGACAATTGGACCCTCAAGCGTCGGAGAAACCTTCACCCCTCGGCGTCGAAGGCTTCCGGATGAGCGTCGGGCCATAACGCACAAATTCCAAATCGGCCCGCATGAAGGCTATATTACCGTGGGCCTGTATGAGGACGGAACGCCGGGCGAAGTGTTCATTACCATGAATAAAGAGGGGAGCACGCTTTCCGGCCTGCTCGACTCCTTCGCCACGGCCGTGTCCGTGGGCCTCCAATACGGCGTCCCCTTAAAGACCCTCGTAAACAAATTCGCCCACATGCGCTTCGAACCATCCGGATTTACCCCGAATCCGCATATTCGCATGGCGAAATCCATTGTCGACTACATTTTCCGCTGGCTTGCTCTCAAATTCTTGTCTTCGGAAGAACGCCAGGCGCTCGGCCTCAAAGTAGAATCGGCAAGCCCAATTCTCGCGGAAGGCGATGCGGAAGCGGATATTGTTAAAGAATTCGTAAAGGAAGACGATCGCCAGGGCAATCTCCTTTCGCAAAACGTCATGAAAGATTCTGTGTCAGGCGTACAAAGCCTCACGGCCACCATCGATAATCAGGCTGATGCCCCGGCCTGCGATACCTGTGGATCTATCATGATCCGAAACGCTGCCTGCTATAAGTGCCTGAACTGCGGCTCTACAAGTGGGTGCTCCTAACGGGAAATAGAAAAAAAACCCGCCATGTCAATGGCGGGTTTTCGAATTCTCTCCCATTGTACCAGTCATCGACAAATAATGGCGATTAGGCTATGCTTTTATAAAAATACGCCTGAATAAAGCGAAAATATGCCATTAAATGTTTGCCTCATCGGCTCCATGCGGAATTATGACCATATCCTGAATCTTGCCAAAGACCTTCAGGATGCCGGTCACCGTGTTTCCGTACCGGTCGACCTCTCTGAAAGAGGCTATAGCGACCGCACGAAAATGAAAGCGGAATTCATGAAAAACATGTTTGAGAGCATACGAAGTTGTGATTCCATTTTGGTGGTCAATGATATCGACAGGGGAGGCTATTCGGGATATATTGGACCGAATACGTTTTTACAGCTCGGTCTCGGTTTTTCGCTCGGAAAAACCCTGTACTGCCTGGAAAACTGGGATAAGAGGCTCCCATACAACGAGGAGCTTGAAGCGATGAATATCCGACAATTGGACATAAAATTGCCGCATTAGCTCCCGCACGTTTTCGCACCGCCTATCTACATGCTGCAGACCCTGTTATTTGTCACGGTCGTCCTCTACGGTGTCCTCCTCGCGTTTTTGTGGGGATGGAGCATTCTCCATGCCTACACGACCCCAAAAGAGGCTTTTTCGCGGCGAGGGCTCTGGACCCTGTCCCTGCTCATCAATCCGGCCGCAACAATGTGGTACTGGTATATCTGGCGGCGTTGGGCTTTCTGGGCGCTCTTCGGTCCAGCGCTCGCCTTTATGACATTCATCCGCCCGACGCTTGAGAGTCTTATTCAGGCGTTCGTCGCGCGCGATCTCGCCAATCGATTCGTTGATCTCGGAACGATTTTTCTGGATCGTATTTTATTTCTTATACCGCTTCCCATTCTGGTTCCGCTCGCCGTGTTTCCCTTTCTTCAGCGCTTGGCCGCGCTCGCGCATCTCGGAGGGAATGATCAGCTCACAGCTTCGGACAGAAACGATCAGGCGATTTCTTTCGCGCTTCCGTTTGTGGGATTCGGCGCTGCCATGGCGTATTGCTATAAATGGAGAAGGGGATGGGCTCTGCTGGGCCTCGGCTGGTTCACCCTGCTCTCTGGTGTACTGTGGTCGTTTGTACGGTATGTCTGACACGAACCGTGATGGATGTGCGGGAAGTTGCGTAGCCCTGAGTTATGAGTCGTTGGCCGTTATGGGTTATGGGGGCCGTGCGCCCTTTTTCTTTACTCATCAGTCTAGGGTTCCAGGGTTCTAGAGTTTCTCTTTCCCAATCAGAGTTTCTCTTTCCCAATCCAATCCAAGAACTCTAAAACTCTGGAACTCTTTAACGGCCCCATTGCTAATAGCTAACTGCTCCCACTTACAATTTTTCCCATAACCCATAACCTGTTTCCCTTAGCCCTTGGTTCTGACGAAAAACGAATTTCCCCGGTCTGAAAACCACTCTTTCAATGTCTTCGGCCATCCGAGAAGAAGAAGCAAGGCGAGCGGCGCCCCCCAGTTGGCCCACCGTTCGATAAAATCCCAAATAGGCTCACCGACAATTGGACGAAGTAGGGCCGTCCAAAATCCCCAAATCGCCATCCACAACACAGCAATTCTCACGGGATAAAACAACACCAGTACGGCAATCACGATATCAAGAAACCCAACGGCAAAAAGAATCTGCGCCGCCAGCGAGGGGTCGGAAATGCCGAATACCTGGAACCATTGTATCCAAGCCGGCTTTCCCTGAACGGCAAAAACGCCGTGGCCCAAAAACTCGCCGGCAACGGCGATACGCAAAACCCATTCGATGTTCTTGGCTTGAGATACATTCATGGGAAGGTGGGGGATTATTATTCTTCTTCTCCGATCATGGCAAAATCTAGTTCCGGCTCTTCTGCAAGAAGCGCATGCTCCATTTCCTCCAGCTCTTCAAGACCGTCGCGGTCGAGATCGTCTGAAGGATCAGCTTCTGGCAACGCATCCGCAATTGCGGCTTGGCCAGCTTTCATTTCTTCTTCTTCGTCCCTGCTGAAAGATTCAAGTTCTTCCTTATTGAGGCTATTCAGCCCCTGGGGGTCCCATTCCTCCTCCACGGGAGGCGTCTCGGGATTGAGTCGCGCCATACGTTCAAAACAAAGGAAAGACAAATTTTTTTAAGCTGGCAGGAAGATAACAATGTGGTTCCTCGTTGTGAAGAGGGGTTTATCAACAGGGAAAAATTCATGAGGTCCGATAGCTATTTTCTTCGTCCTTGAACTTCATCGTCCTCCGTGGCACTCTCGGTTCTAACCTCCCTATGGATTACCTCTTGTTGATCCTCCTTCTTGTTCTCCTTGCCGCCGTTCTCTGGTTCGGATTCCGTCTTCAAACATTCTTTCGGCAACGGGAGGAGAAACCCGATGCGCAGGCGATGCTTGTTTTACAAAACGAAATCAACCAGCTCTCGAAATCCCTTGATGAACGCATGGGACATACGCAAACGGCGGTACAACAGCATTTTCATGCGACGACCGGAATTGTTCGCGACGTTACGGAGAAACTCACGAGAATGGAAGAAACATCGAGGCAGGTGCTGGACGTTACGTCCCAATTAAAGAATCTCCAGGACATGCTCAAAAATCCAAAACAACGCGGAATTCTCGGCGAATATTACCTTGAAACGCTTCTAAAAAATATTCTGCCGCCGGATGGATATCAAATGCAATACGGATTTACAGACGGCGAAATCGTGGATGCGGCCGTTTTCGTGAAGGACAAAATCGTGCCCATCGATTCAAAATTCAGTCTGGAAAACTACAACAGGCTTGTGGAGGAACAGAATCCTACAGAACGCGATCGGTTAGAAAAACAATTCGTCAATGATTTAAAGCTCCGCGTACAGGAAACGGCAAAATATATCCGTCCGAACGAGGGGACTATGGATTTCGCGTTCATGTTCATTCCTCATGAAGCAATTTACTACGATTTGCTGATAAATAAAATCGGGGCCGTGCAGGATGAAACCGAAAGCATTTTGCAGAGGGCGGCGGCAAAGTACCACGTCATTATCGTTTCCCCGACATCATTCCTTGCCTATCTGCAGACCGTCCTGCAGGGTCTGCGCGCTTTAAAAATCGAAGAACAGGCACAGGAGATACGAAAACGCGTCACGGACCTTGGAAGGCATCTCGGAGCTTATGATGCGTATTTGAAGAGCCTTGGAAAAAATCTCACGACAACGGTCAATCAGTATAATCTGGCATCGAAAGAGTTCGGAAAAATCGATAAGGATGTTTTGCGCATCACCGGAGAATCCAATACCATTGAAACGCTCCTCATCGAGAAACCGGCGGAAGCAGGGGAGCCTGACGCATGAACGGTGACGCATTCACGCCCAGTCCTGAAGGGCAGGGACATTCGCCTCGAAAAGCCCTGGCCGTGCTTGGAAATGTCCTGGGGATTCCGTTTTTTCTTGTGCTGAACGCCGTGATTTTTTCTATCCTCATCGTTCAAATCCTCTACATGCCGAACATGCGCGATCGCTTGGTTGACGTCCAGCCGCATCGGACGGCCATTATCCTGGGAGCATCCGTGCTTCGTGATGGAACGCCCTCGGACGCCCTTCGAGATCGCATTCTTTCCGGCGTGGATTTATACAATGCCGGGCTCGTGGAAGAGCTTCTCATGACAGGGGATGACGGCGCATTCCATATAGACGAAATCAGCTCCATGAAGGAAACCGCCATGCGCGCCGGTGTTCCGGAACAAAAGATTTTAACCGACGGACACGGATACCGCACCTATGAGTCGTGCAAACGCGCAATCGAAGTCTATGGCGTTTCGGACGCCATTGTCGTGACCCAGCGCTTTCATCTCGGACGCGCGCTGTTCCTTTGCAATGAGCTCGGTGTCGACGCGATCGGATTTGTCGCAGATCGACAAACCTATATCCGCAGCCGGTATTTTTGGATACGCGATCTCGCCTCAAGCGCAAAAGCTTTTTATGACGTATATATACAGCCGCCGAAACCTCCTGTCAGCTGGACCGGTGGTTCATAGTACGAATTTATAGAGAGAGGGCTAAGGGGAGCGGATTACTGGGCAAAGGGAACGGGTTACGGGGTTCGGGGTTCGGGGAGAATTATGCTCCCCCTACGCAACCACGTCCTACGCAACTACGTATTCTCCCCCTACGTCCCACGCAACCAGCAACTTTACTCCCACTTCCTGCTTCTCCCCCCGTACGTAATAAGAAAGCCCCCACCACAAAGGCGGGGGCGAGTTTATTCCTGCAAGACAGGAAAGATGCGAAAGGGGGACGCCCGTTAGTTGGGCGGGGGGATCGGCGTATTCGTCGCCGACTGGACCGCGCTGAGACTCCTCATGACTTCGCGCGATGCCGAGGGTGAGTCTTCCGGTTCCGCCGATCGGGCGGCGAGCCTGATGCCGCCGAGACCGTCCTCCGGAAGCTTGTCCCAGGCGAGCAGGTGATTGCTGCTGAACTGCTCCTTACCGGCGGCCGCCTGTTCCTTGGCCACGTTCTGCAAAACGTCATCCGCCCATCCTCGCAGCAAGCGGACCATATTGTTCAAGCGCACGTCGGATGTGCTGGCATTCCCGAGCAGAGCGAGCTCTTCGGGAACCGTTCCGCGATGCCGATGAAGACGGTGGCACAGCGTGATGAGCGCCCAGCGCTGGGTCTTGGTGACCCCCGCGGTGCCGCTCACCTGACACACCGTGTAGGCGATGGCATAGAGCAGGTACAAGCCGATCACGTCGCGTTCGGCGGTGACTTCCTCTTCACCGCTCCCGTTTTCCTTCCTGCCGAGTACCGCTTCCGTGAACTGATCGAGCCACTTGGAGATGCAACCGTATCGAGTCATTCTTTCTGCCCCATTCTGTGTGTGAGTGAACGAAAACCGCAAAAGCGGCTGCTGGAAGATACGGGAAATATGGGCATCTGTCAAGGCGAACAAAAAACCCACCCTTCTGGTATCGGGGGTGGGGAAGACGATCGTCCCGAGGAAAGTGTATCGGAATTCTTCCGGATCCCTGCTAACCGCAAGGTGACGAACGATAGGGCTTCCGATCATCGGGATATTTGGCGCCGCAGTCCTGGATATTCTGGATCGCGCGCGATATTGCCTGACGAGAGATATTCAGCATCAAGTTTGCGGGCGGCGCGCCCGAGGCGAATTGCACAAGCTCATCAGGCATGCGTACGCGAATCTGTACGCGACCGAGCTCGAGCTTTATGCGCCGGCTGGCGGCGGAGAGCCGCCGAATAATATCGATCTTGCTCGACTCGAGCATATCATCCCAGCCGTACGCGAGCATGATGCAGGTAGAAAGCTCAACAAGCCAACGGCGGAGCGTATCGTCATTGCTGGCAATAACCGCGTCGCTGAACGTATCAAAAGCTTCCTGTAGTCTTTCATTTCTCTGATGAGGGAACATTTCACCTCCCTTCGGGGATGAAAGGAGCAGCGGGAGTATACAAGGCCTCATAACATTATTCAACCACCAGTCACCATACCCCACAGTAAGACGCGATGACGGTTCTTGTTGCCTTGTCATGCTCTACATATATCCGAATATACGCATTCACGAAGCGATGAATAACAATCGTGCGTCTATAAACCGGAGGTGTCTGGGGGGTTGGGATTCAAGGAGGGGAGGGAATATGTCTCGAGAAGGACCTGTGATATTGGAGCTTCTATGAATTTTGAAGATATTCAAACGCCGCGTGAATGTAAAAAATCTAAAATTCTTTACCAATAGAAGCGTTTGAACGAAACAGACGAATTGAATCTCTTCCGTCATTATCCAAAATGAACGGTCGGGGAGGGGAGGAAAAAATCGAAGCAATTGAAGGTAAAGAAGGTTTTTATATATTATTTGCGTCGCACAATATACCTTATACGACACGTAGGCTGAAAAAAATCAAATGAACTATATTAACCTTAGGTTCTTCGAATTTATGGATTCAGCAAACCGCATCGGTCAAGGCCCTATTTATAAAAAACTTTCCCGGGAATGCGCGCATCCACGTATGAATTAATTCGAATGGAAGGATCCTTGAGCTTCATAAATGCATAGTAAGACGCAATTTGAGTCTGAAGAGGCTCTAAAAGGTCAAAATACACGTCATATGACTCAAACATGTTCAGCACAAGCTTTGTGGATGTCGTATAGTCCAGGATGGCATTCCGATACCCGAATCCTTCATCCTGGAGCTCTTCATAGGTATTCAACCACGTCCTCATTCGTTCTTCCGGGACGAATTCCTCACCGATCACCAATCTGGATGCATTCCGAATATTCAAAATAGAAAGGTCGTGATGAGCGTCTTTTGGGGGCTCCCGCAGGCGAGTCATAATGGGTTTCAAGGAATCTCCGATTATTTCATTCGTGATAAACCCTCTCCGATCAAGCATGAAAAACCGGTTTTGATTCAAAAGAATCAACGAAGATTTTCTTTCTTGTATCGTGAGTCGTAAAATATTCGGATAGATTTTATCCACAATCACGTTTTCCAAAAAAAATGCGTTCTTAAGCTCCTGCTCAAGTATTCTGGTATTTAGCGTTATCAGATTCTGTCTTTTCCATAGCCAATTCCCCTGCTCGTCCATGAGTTCATAAACCAGTGCTTCCACCTCTCCCCTGTCGGCGGTCTCGGCGCCCTCTATACTAAGGCGCGATACCGTAAAGAGGCCTGAACCAAAAAAAACGTATACCCACCCGACGATAGCCATGCCTGCAAGAAGACCCACAACGGTTTTTCGCCGCGCGGATCTCGTATGGAGGCGATCCGTTACAAACGCTCCCTCTTCAGACGTTCTTGGAAGTCGTATGCGCCATGACATGGCTTTCCTGCGTCACGCGACAAGGCGTCGCGGAATACGCGGGTTAATGCGCGCAAGCACCTCGTACTGAATTGAACCAATTTTTGAACCAACGTCTTCCGCCCGTATCTCTTCCCTCCCCTGCTTACCGATAATCACAACGTCATCGCCCGCCTTTACCGCGGGAATATCCGTTACATCTGCCATGGTCATATTCATACATACGCGGCCGAGGACCTTTGCGCGCTTGCCGCGGATAAGAAGCGTGCCGACGGAAGAGAGTCTGCGATCGAAACCATCCCAGTAGCCGATGGGTAGAACGGCAATGCGGGTACGACGACCGACGGTTTCCGTGCATCCGTAACTCACCGAACTTCCTTTTGGAATTTCTTTTACCTGCGCCACCACGGTTTTCCAAGATAGGGCCGGCGTAAGAGGCACGCGGCGTTTGAACGTCTGCGCCGCGACCTGTGTTTCCTTGGACGGCCAATGGCCATACATAGCGATGCCGAGACGGATTACGTCATACCGAGTTTCCGGAAACAAGATGGCCGCGGCGCTCGATGCCGTATGCCGTACCGGCGGTTCAATACCGAGCATGTGCAGGGATTCAAGCGCCGTCCGGAAGCGCTGAAGCTGATGCATTGCAAAACTGGAGTCCGTCGTATCCTCGATGTTCGCAAAGTGCGTATACACGCCCTCGATCATGACCCCCTTTGTTCGGAGCGCCTGCTTTGCGAATGCGGCCAAATCAATGCCTTCGATCCCCTGACGCGACGTACCGGTTTCAATCTTGATATGAATACGGTACGGACGGCGGGTTCGATGCGCTCCGATATATGCGAGCATCCGGCGATCATACGCCACGAAGGACAGCTGATGCTTTGCGCATTCGGGAAGGCGCTCGATTGGAATATACCCGAGAATGAGAATGGGCTGAAGAATGCCGATTTCCCTTAATCGCAGGGCTTCGTCGATGTCGTCGACGCCGAACCACCCGACGGCGCGGGCAACTGTGAGCGCCACTGTTTCGAGGCCGTGGCCATATGCATTCGATTTGACCACGGCCATGACGGCGGACGGAGCCACATGCGCGGAAAGCGCCTGCACGTTTCCGAGCAGGCGGCTTCGGGAGATTTCAATCCATGTTTTGCCGCTCATGCGAGTTTGCTGAATCCGCAATAGGGTATCAGCGCCTTCGGAACGTCAATGCTTCCGTCGGGTTTTTGGTAATTCTCGAGGATCGCGAGCATGGCGCGCGAGGTCGCGATCGCCGTGCCGTTTAATGTATGAACATGCACAATGCTTCCGTCGCGTCGTTTCATGCGGATATTCAATCGGCGCGCCTGGTAGTCCGTGCAGTTCGATGCGGATGTCACTTCTCCAAAGGCTCCTTTTGTATCGCCCGCCGTTTTTCCGGGCATCCAGGCTTCAATGTCATATTTGCGATACGCCGGACCGCCAAGATCGCCGGTACAAATATCAATGACGCGATACGGAATGTCGAGCTTGGACCACAATGCTTCTTCTGCGCGAACGAGCTCCGCATGCATAGCTTCAGACTGCTCCGGCGCGCAAAAGACATACATTTCCACCTTGCTGAATTGATGTACACGATAGAGACCGTATGATTCCCTGCCATAGGTACCGGCCTCTGTCCGATAACAATGCGACAAACCCGTATATCTGATCGGCAGTTGATCCTCTGCGAGGATTTCTCCGGCATGATACCCGCCAAGAGTAATCTCGGATGTCCCAATGAGGGAAAGATCGTGATTCTCAATTGAATAAATTTGTGACTCTTCGCCGCGCGGCTGAAAACCCGAACCGATAATCATCTCGTCTTTCGCCAAATCGGGTGTCGTCACCGGAACAAACCCGTGGCTCATGGCTTCATCCAACGCAAACCGCATAAGCGCCAGTTCCAGAAGCGCGAGTTTTCCTTTCAGATAGTAAAATTTTGTCCCGGCGACCTTGGCTCCCCTGTCGAAATCAATGAGATCATGCTCTTTGGCAAGCTCGACATGGTCCTTTGCATTCTCCTTAGGCACAGGCTCTCCGATATGCCGAATCTCGCGATTGCCCTCCTCGCTTGCTGACACGGGCGCATCGGGATGCGTCATATTTGGAATCCGGAGCATTTGCTCCATCCAAATGCTTTCTGTTTCCGCAAGCGCTGCTTCGCGCAACCCAAGCAGTTGCTTGATTTCCTTTCCCTTCCCGATCAGCCCATCGCGTTGTTCCGATGAAACCGTCTGCATAAGTGCGGCGATTTCATTCCGGCGATGCCGCAGATCCTCAGTTTCACGCTGTATGCCCGCGCGTTCCGCGTCAAGACGGAGAAATGCGTCGATATCAACACCAACATTCCTGTTCCGGCAGTTCGTTTTGACCTCTTCGGAATGTTCACGGATAAATTTTATGTCGAGCATAGTGTGGGTCGTGGACCGTGGGTCAAGGAATTATACTCCGCCTTCCCCCTTATTCACTACTCTTCGCCATCCCCTCATTTTCCCCATCCGCCGACGATTCCCTCGGCTTCAGAGTCGGAAAGAGAATAACATCTTTCATACTCTTTTGATCCGTAAGCATCATGACGAAACGGTCGATTCCCATCCCCCATCCTGCCGTCGGCGGCATGCCATGTTCCAGAGCCTTCAAGAATTGCTCGTCAATGCGCTGCGCCTCGTCATCACCGGCCTCCGCAAGCTCCTGCTGGGCGAGGAAACGATTGCGCTGATCAACCGGGTCATTCAGCTCGGTATACGCCTTCAAAAGTTCGAGCCCGCCCGCGATGAGCTGAAAACGCTGCACAAAACGCGGATCATCATCGCAACGCTTTGCGAGCGGTTCCATTTCAATGGGATATCGCGTAATAAATATCGGCTGAATCTGCTTTTTCCGTACCGTTTCCTTATAGAGCTCGTCATACAATTTCCCGAGGTCGGCGCCAGCGTAATCGCAATCAATGCGCAACTCTTGCATACGGCGTATTAGCGCCTCCTTTTCGATGCCGAGTATATCGATGCCGCAGGACTGTTTGATTGCCTCGGCAAAGGTCATGCGAGGCCATGGGGCCGCGAATTGGATGTCCTCGCCCTGAAATCGAATGGATGTCGTACCCAGAACGGTTTCAACCGCCTCCGGCAGGAATCGTTCCGTAAAATTCATAAGCGACTCATAGTCCTCATATGCCCAATAAAATTCCAATGACGTGAACTCGGGATTATGGGACCAGTCAATACCCTCATTGCGGAACTGGCGTCCCAGTTCATACACTTTTTCAAAACCGCCGACGATGCATCGCTTCAAATAAAGCTCCGGCGCAATACGAAGGTAAAAATCATGGTCAAGCGCATGATGGTGTGTTACGAACGGGCGAGCCGTCGCTCCCCCGGCAATCGACTGGAGCACTGGCGTTTCGATTTCCTCGAATCCTTCACGGTCCAAAATATCGCGGAGGGTGCGGACGAGCGCCGTCCTCGTGCGAAAAACTCGAAGGACGTCTTCATTCGCGAGTAAGTCCAGCTCCCGTTCGCGGTATCGTATTTCGACATCCTTGAGACCATGCCATTTTTCAGGAAGCGGCCGAAGCGTTTTTGTGAGAAGTTTCCATTCCGACACCGCGAGCGTCTTTTGCCCCTTCTTGGTCAAAAATAGCGTCCCCGCCGCCTGCAAAAAATCTCCCGGATCGATATTCTTTTCAAACTCCTCAAATGCATCCTCCCCTTGCCTGTCGACCGTGAACTGAAGTTGTATGGTTCCCGTCGCATCTCGCAAATCCGCAAAAATCATTTTGCCATGGACGCGGATGAGGAGCAGGCGTCCGGCAAGGGTGATATTCCGTCCGGCCGCAGACCATGCTTCAAACTGTTCAACCGCATCGCCGATGCGCGTGTCACGTTCGCATGCCGAAGGATACGGGAGGACTCCCTTCTTCCGAAGAGTTTCCATTTTTCCCAAACGTACATGATATTCATCCTGCATATCGCCCACGAATGGTAAAGGTCGCGGCCTATTGCCGCAAGAGTTACAGACTAAGGAAGCAAGTGAGTGGTGAGTAGTGAGTGGTTACGGGTTTCGGGCGCATGACTCACGACTTACGAACTTACGGACTTACGAACCTATTGCCTTACAGACACAAGAGCCAAGGACTACGGGTTATGAATTATGGGCGCAAGGCGCAAACCGCACGGCGCATAACTCACCCCCTACGCAACTACGTCCTACGAAACTTCCCGCATTGCTCACGACCCATACCGCATGACGCACGACCTACTGACTTACAGACACAAGAGCCAAGGACTTACGGATACCTGTTTTCGGGCGCATGGCGCATGACCCATGGCCCGGTTATTCGACCCTGATGATGGTATAAACGGTAACCCCTCCCGGCGTGGTTACTTCAACCTCATCCCCTTTTTTGTGTCCCAAAAAAGCCGCGCCCATTGGGGATTCATTGGAGATTTTCCCCGCAGCAGGATCCGCCTCATTGGATCCCACGATATGAAATGTCCGCTTTACGCCTCTTGACTCCACGTCCAGCGTTGATCCAAGCGTGACGGTTTCGCCCTTTTTTCCCTCCTCGATCAGCACCGCGTTGTGCAGAGTGTCCTCGAGTTCGCGAATACGCCCCTCGATAAAAGCGAGAGTATCCTTTGCGTCATGGTATTCGGCATTCTCGGACAAGTCGCCGAGGGCCTTTGCCGCTTCGAGGCGCTGGATGGTGTCCGGACGTGTCACGTCCTTCAACTCCTTTAACTCCTTCCGGAGTTTCTCCAGCCCTTCTTTGGTCAAATATTGATTGGGCATACTGAAGAGTGCAAAACGCGCGTCCGTTCGAATCGCGCGTTTTTCTCACCCGTGGAGCGTATCAACTCCCTGAAAGGGCGTCAACGAGACCCCCGTAGAGCATACCAGGCGCGGAAAATGTCCCCGGCGACGGGGACGGCATAGGTCGATCCTTCATTTCCTTCCTCCAGCAGGACAACAACGGCAATTTCCGGCTGATCGAACGGCGCATATCCGATAAACCAGGCATGGTTCGACCGATCATTTCGCCACTGGGCTGTTCCGGTTTTCCCGGCAACCGGAACAGGGAGACCGGCAAGAGCGCGTCCCGATCCCAATGTAACCGTGTCGCGCATGCCAAGGCGCACAGCCGTCCAGGCGGATGATTCGGCGTTTACACGCTCCGGCTCGGCAGGCTGCGCGCCTCTGACGATATACGGCAACACGAGGTTCCCGCCGTTTGCAATCACGGCGGTAAGACGCGCCATTTGCAGAGGCGTGACAAGCAAGTCTCCCTGCCCGATGGAAAGGTTGTACGTATCTCCGATATACCAACGTTCTCCCTTAACCTGCTCTTTCCATTCCATAGAAGGAACATGTCCGGCTGCCTCACCCGGAACATCAATGCCGCTCGCCGATCCAAGTCCGAATGCTCGCATCCAAAACGTAAGACGATCCACGCCGAGGCCGTGAAACTGTTCATAGCCCCCGCCCACATAGTAAAAAAACGTATTCACGGACCAGGCGATCGCACGCCGGACATTCGTAGGGCCGTGACCGCCTGCCGCCCAGTCCGGAAAAAACCATGGTCCCACACGAATGCCGCCGACGGATAATACCGTGGTGTTCGGCGTAATAATTCCCTCCTGCAATCCGGCGAGCGCAATGAGCGGTTTTATGGTGGATCCGGACGGAAACTGGCCCGCCCAGGCCCGCGGGAACAGCGGACGTTGTTCATTCGACACGAGCTCCCCATACAGGGTGCTGGATACGCGCCCGGCGAACATATTGTTGTCATACGCGGGCAATGAGACGACGGACAGAATGGAGCCGTCTCGGACATCCATAACGATTGCGCTCGCGCGCGTTACCTTTGCTTTCTCCATCCCGCGTCGGAGCGCTTCTTCCACGGAGCGCTGGAGACGAATGTCGATCGTGAGATCCACGTCCGTGCCGTCCGAGGGCGCAACATCTCCAACGACGGCGCGCGGCCTCCCGAGCGAATCCACTTCCAAGCGACGTTCCCCTAACATGCCGCGAAGGAGCTCCTCATACGAACGTTCAATGCCGGTTTTGCCGATTTCATCCGTGCGACGATATCCGTCTGAACGCTTTTCTGCATACTCCTCCGGTGAAATGGCGCCGACATACCCAAGAACATGCGACAAGGACGGAATAGTGTCCGAAAACGGGTACTGTCGTTTTGCCGCGATAATAAGCGAAACGCCGGAGAGCTCGGGAAGCTTTACCTGAAGCGCCAGGGCCCGCTCATAGCTAACATCGCGCGCAACCTCCACCCATTCATCCGGCTTGGTTCCCGTAGATGACAGCGTATGTTCGATATCGTCGGACGTGAAACCGACGATACGCGCTACAAGCGCGATGGTGTCGGACCGTTCTTCCGGATCCCTCGGAAGATCCGCCTCGCGCATACGAACATGAAACGCGGGAATATTTTCCGCCAAAACTTCCCCGTTCCTGTCGCGGATAATCCCGCGCCTCGCGGGGATGATTTCCGTCCGAAAGCGATTATCGTCCGCGCGGGCGCGATAGGTGTCCCCTTCCACAACCTGCATCCATGCCGCCTTCCCGAAAAGAACCCCGAGCACCAAACAGGCAAAACCGAACGACAGCAACAGGCGGTGGGACGGAATCCCGGCCCCGACAAACACGCGCGCATCCCCGAGCGTCCCGACGTCTTCCTCGAACAGAATCTCATGGCGAATGACTTCCGCGTGTTCTACGTCAACCCGCAATGCGCCGGATCCCTGATTCTGCAGACGGAAGACATCGTCCGAATTTTGTTTCATACGGCTATGTGCGCCACAAAGGAATACGACCGGCCTCCGGCCGCGAAATCGGCGGGAGAAAACGCCTGGTAAATGCCGCGAAGCCCATAAAAACCGCCGTCATGACGATTGCCATCCACAAAAGTTCCGCAAATATGAATGTATGGGGTTCTTCGACAACCATACGTCCCCCGAAACGGAACAATCCTTCAACCCCCAAGAGCAGCAGGCGATCCAAAAGGACGGCCACGCCCCCCATGGCATATGCTCCGATGAGCGAGCGATTCGTAAGAACGTTCTGCGAAAGTGCATGCAGCAGAAGGGCAATCATGACGTACCGGAGGGAAACAAGCCCCGAATTCGACGGCAAGAGCACATCCTGAACGACGCCCGTTACAAGCGCGGCCGTTATGGCGCGCTCTTCCGTGGAATACACTGCCAGCACGAGCACGAGCGGCAAACTGAACTGAATGGCCTCGAATCCTCCGGGAAGCCAGGTGGCGATTGTCGAATCCCAATACCCTGCAGCAAGGGCAAGAAGAACGGCGAGAATACGGCGTGACCACATATGCGATATGGCATTAGGAGCCCGGGATGACAATGGCGACCAATTCCAGCCGTTCCAAAGGAGCCAGTGGTTCGATCACGGCATTTTTAAAAGGATCCGTCGGCTTGGCTTCCACGTCATTGACGATGCCGACGATGAGATTCGGCGGAACGCGCTCCTCGGTGCCCGCCGTTACTATGACATTGTCACGCTCGAGCGGTTGAGACTGCGGGACGAGGGTAAAATGCGCTGCGCCATTTCCCCGTCCTTCAACAACACCTGACAATCTGTCTGCGCCGCTCACCTTGGATGCGACGCGGCTCCGAATATCGCTGAGCAGCATAACGCTCGCAGTTCTCTCGCCGATGCTCAAGATTTTTCCCGCCAGAATCCCCTCTTCCGTCACAACGGCCTGCCCGATCTCTACGCCGTCCTTGGAGCCCCGATCCACGGTGACGACAGCTGTTTGATGGGTAATCGCTCGCGCAATGACCCGTGCGCCAACCGTTTGATACCCTGTTTCCGTTATAAAATTGGCTTGAGCGCGTAAGGATCGATTTTCCTCCTCTAAGGCGCGCAGCCGTACGTAGTCCACGGCGGTATTCCGCAGGCGCGCCTCAAGCTCTTCCGCGCGGCGATTCGCCTCGCCTGTTTCGCGATCTAAACGCATCATCCGCCCGATCGAAGCGCCCACGTTCGAGGTAAGGCGGGCCGCAGGAAGCAGGACTGCACGAACGGTTTCGCGTACGGGTCCGATGAACCCGGCAAGACCGAGGAGGAGCAGCGCCGACAGGCCGAGAAGCCCGATGAACCATGGTCTGGGTTTCGGCATACCAAAAAAGCGGCGAGATAATTATCGCATGACTTCCTGCAGGGGAATTTCTACGTCATGCAAGAGCTTTGCGTCCTCGAGCAAGAGTCCGGTCCCGCGTACGACGGCCATGAGCGGTTCATCCGTAATGCGCACAGGAAGGCCGGTCCCCTGCGAAATCGCTCCGTCCATGCCCCGGAGCATCGCGCCTCCGCCCGTGAGCACAATCCCCCGCCGGTATATGTCCGCTACAAGCTCCGGCGGCGTAATTTCGAGAATGGATTTTACATGCTCGACGATTGCCCGGACGGAGCGCCCCATGGCCTCGCGAATCTGCTCGTCGTTCACCGTGATTTCCCGAGGGAGTCCGGACAACAGATCCCGTCCGCGCATGGGCGCTTCGAGCGTTTCCGCGATATCGATAGCGCTCCCGATGTCGATCTTTATTTCTTCTGCCACTTTTTCGCCGAGAAGGAGATTAAACACTTCGCGCGCATATTGAATGATGTTCCGATTCAATTCGTCACCCGCTATCGGAATGGATTTTGCCGTCACCACTCCGCTCAAGGAGATCACGGCGATTTCCGTGGTGCCGCCGCCCATGTCAATGATCATATTTCCGACAGGATCAGTAATGGGCATGCCGGCGCCGATGGCTGCGGCCATGGGCTCTTCGATTAAATGAACCTCCCGCGCGCCGGCGGACAATACCGCATCACCCACCGCCTTCCGCTCCACTTCGGTAACATCCAGAGGAACACCCACAACGACTCTTGGCCTCGGAATGAATGCCGTGGTTTCCCGATGCAGTTTTTCAAAGAAGTACCGAAGCATTTTTTCCGTAACCTCAAAATCGGCAATAATCCCACGCTGGAGAGGACGGCTTACGAGCACATTCGGGGGCGTCTTTCCGAGCATGGCGCGGGCTTCATGGCCCACGGCAAGAATCTGGCCATTCCGTGTATTAATGGCAACTACGGATGGCTCATTCACAACAATACCCTGCCCGCGAGAGTGAATAAGCGTATTTGCGGTGCCAAGGTCTATGCCGAGATCCTTGGAAAGATATCCCATGATCGATCCGAACATAATACGTATGCGGACATCTTATGAGCCGTGCGTATTCATGGCAAGGGGCAAATGCATGAACAATATTGAGTTCATTGTGAATCATCGAAAACGCCATTTTGTATCCATTACGTATTCAATTTTAAAAAGGCGGATGGCATCCAAAAAAATACAGACCCCGAAATGAACCGGGGCCTGGGAGACGAAGTGAAGATGCATTATGGACGCCGCCGAAACATCGCGCGTCCGGTGATATAGAGTCCCACGCATGCAAAGAGCGAGCCTCCGGCATGTATGATGCCAAACGATCCCGTACGCGTAAGCAGAAGAACGACATTCGCGGCAATGGTAATCGCGCAAAGAACGAACACAGATGTATCTGAAACACGATGCACGGCAGCGAACATGTATCAGGCGGAGGCAAATGCGTCAAAGGAAACCCCGCCGGGAGAGCGGGGTTATGGGAGAATGTTTTTATCGGCAGATTCGGATCCGCTAGATGTAGGCGCCGCCTCGGGGTCGCTGCCTATCGCCGGCGGGGGCCGCAGGGATGCTCGCCCATCCGCGTCGAGAATGTCCTCTTCAATGCGCGCGCGAGCGTCTCGAAGATGCGCAAGGATTCGTTCTTTTCGACGATATACGCGTTCATCGACGCGGCTTTCGTCGAGTTCGGCCTCGAAATCTTCCTCAAGCGACATGTATCGATACCGCATCTCTTTTTTGCGTTCGATATCCGCCTCTGATAACCGGGGTCCGCGTGCTTCGAGCCGAGACGCAAGACGAATCATGGCGCCGACACCGAGAATCCCCATGAAGTACCATGCCGGAAACAACCAGGATTCCAGTCCGACGGCGAACGGGAGTACTGCGGATACGGCGGCGGCCGCAACGAGCGTGAGCGCATAGCCTCGCAGGACGGTTCGCTCATGCATGTCGCGGGCTTCTTTATAGACTGCAAACGGGACGCATACGGTAGCAATGCATGCCGCTGCTACCGCCTGCGGATAATCCAGACGCAGAATCTTGAGGACGAAGAAATACGTAACGGTGGCGAGTCCCGTCATGAGCGCAAGAATGGCAGCGCTTCGAAACGGCCCCATTATGCAATACACCGACTGCTGAAAAAGTGGACAGTCACCTGTTGTACACCGAATGCGCGAGGATACATGGAAAGGTCCTGCACGACTTGTACCCTCCATGCGCCCGAGACGTCAATCACCGGGGAGTGCGTGAGGGAACAGGTTATGGGTTATGGGGAAGATTATAAATAGAAGCTGTCGGCAATTACAAAAGGGCGAAGGATTCGGGGTTCGGGTTTACTGGTTATTGGTTACGGGGTTCGGGTTACGGGGCGCATGGCTCACTGCCCATAACCCACGTCCTACGCAACTGCGTCCTACAGGTCGCGGCATGCCGCGCCCCTACATCCTACTCCCCACTCCCTATTCCGCATCCTACGCACCACGCCTACGTACTCTTTTCGCATCCCGCAACCCGCATACCGTATGGCGCAAGGCTGCAGAAAGAAATACTCGATCAATGTTGCAACCGCGATAAAAATAATGATATGCCAAGGCTGGAATGTTCCCGAGCGCGACAGGCTCAAAGAAACAATGGCGACAACGGCAAAAAAGATGCCATGCCTGAATGCCGTCCATATTTCCCGTCCGGGAACCGGCCGTTTAAGCAAATAGATCCGTAGAATCGTACCGAGAAGCGTGATCGTTCCAATGAGCGCTACCCCGAGCGTTACATAAAACATAAACAGACCGGCGAACCCGGCATCCTTCGGGCTGGTGTTGATAACAATAATCGCCCAGCTTATCCATGCAAACAGCGTTCCAAGACCCATAAGCGAACAAAACGACGCAATGCTCATGAGCCATATGGTACCACACCCTAAAAGCCCGATCTGCCAATACGTATCGTCCGCACTTTGCGCTCGCCGAGTTCGCGATTCATTTCATTGATCCAGCTCTCCTGCATACCTCTGATGACATGCGCGGCGGACGGCGTAGCGGTTTCTATGTTAAGCACGCCTCCCGAAAACGAAACAACGTTTACATGCGCTGCGCGTTCTTCCCCCCAGAGTTGACGCAACTGCTCCTGCGCAGTTTCCACTACCCGAACAGCCGAGACTTCCGTATCAAGACCGGCCCGTTGTATGGCCTGAGGCAAAATTTTTCTGATGGGCTGGAATGACATGAAAATCAGAGGGTTATGGAAATACGGGTAAAGGGGAATGGGGCTAGCGGCTAGGGAAAGATTGTGAGTGGGGACCTTTAGCTATTGACAAAAGGGCTAAGGGAACAAGTGAATAGTAAGTGGTTATGGGCTTCGGGCGCATGACTCACGACCAACGAACCTACACACTTACAGACACAAGAGCCAAGGACTAAGGTCGGGTTACGGGTTATACGTTATGGGCGCAAGGCTCATGGCTCACGGCCACCCCTCCACTCCCTACTCCCAACTGCCTGAATCTACAGTTTACGGTACTCGCAAATATCCTTGAAATCGCAATACCTGCACACGAATGTGGATGGATTTGCCGAATACTCGGATACGACGATCGCGTTCATGCGATCCTGTAATTTTTCCGTAAATGAGATTTTTTCCTCCCGTTCCAAAAGCTCCACATTCGTCGTGACCATGCCAAGCACATAGATAAGCGCGAGCCTGGATACGCGAAAGCCGCGATGCTCCATAGCAAGCTGATACAGGCGCAGTTGCTCCTTATCTTCCGAAACGAGGCTGTCTGCATCCTTTGCATGGCCGGTCTTATAATCAAAAAGGGCGACACTCCCGTCTGGAAGTTCATCGATGCGGTCAATGGCTCCTTTCAAGGAGTGCTGTCCGATACGCCAATCAAACGGCAATTCGAGATATTTCGCCGGAGGGACATGTTCAAAGCAGGACTTCCAGAAACCGCGAATCGCCTCCAGTCCCTTATGAAAATATTCATCATGCTTTATCCGCGACGGATACCATTCATCTATCCACCGCTCCCGATAGATCTGCTCGGCTTCGTCCTTGCTCACACGGAACCCTTCTTGGGGAGTGCCGGCGGTCTGAGATGCGAAAAGGTCACCCTGCCGTATGGCTCCTCGATCCACATGCAATTTGAGAATGTCGTGCAATGAAAGGTGCATCGACTGTCCGAAACTTTTCTGATACGAGCCAAGAATGGGGATGCGATATACATGGGCGAATTTGTATTGCAACGGACAATTACGGAATGCCGCCAACTGGGTAAAGGAAAAACGCCGTTTGAGCGGATACAATTCCTTCAGGGTTTTTGTATTCTCTGGTGCCGGACGAGCGGGCTCAAGAGACGCAAGCTGATCGGAGGGATGAGCGGCTTCGGCAGAAACGTCGAGGCCTGCTTCCGCAAGAAACGGAGACGGCTTTTTTGCGCGTACGCCTCCATAATCCTCCGCACCGGTGAGCGTAATGCTGTCGCGGGCGCGCGTGAGCGCCACATAGAACAGCCTTCGTTCCTCTTCGAGGTGAGCGTCCCCCTCCGACAGGCGCTCTTTCACAAGTCCGTCCGGCAACGGAATGGGATCGGATCGGCGTCGAGTCGGAAATCGCTGATCGACGAGCGAGACCAAAAAAACATGCCGGAATTCCAACCCCTTCGACCCGTGAACGGTCATGACTTTCACGAGTTCCGGTCCTTCATCAGGATCGGATTTGAGCGCCCCTTCCTCTCCGCTTTCGATTTCAAGATCGAGCTCTTCCAAAAATCCTTTGAGATGCGGCCCTTCGGCATGCGCCTCGTATCTCTTCACGCGATTCGCAAAGCTGTTCATCCATTCGATTTGCTCGATCTTCGATCGTTCGTCCAATGAAAGAATATGGCGGAGCAAGCCGGTTTTTTCCAATGCAAGCTGAAGCACCCTCAAGGGCGGTTCGCGCCTTGCCGCTTCCGCCAGACCCTCGAGATGCGCGACGAGCGTCCGGATATGTTTCTTGCCGCCGTCGGAAATGGCGGGGAGCGCCTCGGCGCGCTTCAGGGCATCCCAGAGCGGAACGCCCTTTTGTCTTTGCGCATAAAACATGAGGGCAGCAGTATCTTTGGCATCGAGCCCCGCCATAGGCAACTGCAGGACGCGCCAAAGTCTGACCGAATCATTCTTGTCAACGAGAACATGCAGCAAGCTCGTAACATCCAGAATCACGGGCTTGGTATACAGGCCGCGCATGGCATAAAAACGGAACGGAATACCCAAAGCCTCGAGCGCCCGCACAAAAGGCTCCGCGCCGTCATTGGAACGGACCAGCACGGCAATGTCATTCCAGCTCAAAGAAATATCCTCGTCTTTGAGGCGTCGTATGCGTTCCGCGACTCCGCGCGACTCCTCCTCAACGGATCGGTACCAGCATACGCGGACATCTCCCCCATCGCCTCTGACGGCGCGGAGCTTTTTCGACAATCCCGTATCCTTCAACCGTATTTCCAGACGATTGGGATCATTTTTGGTGATAAACCCGTAAGCAAGGTCGAGAATCTCCTGATGGGAACGGTAATTTTCCGTGAGCGTAACCGTTTTCGCATCCGGATAATCATCGCGGAATTGCAGAATATTCGCGAGCGAAGCGCCGCGGAACTTATAAATCGCCTGATCGTCATCGCCGACAACGGTGAGATTCCTGCTCTCCCCCGCCAGCAATCGTACGAGCTCGTATTGCGCCCAATTCGTGTCCTGAAACTCATCCACGAGAATAAAGGGGAACCGTTCTCGGAATTCTTGGAGTACATATGGGCGTTCGCGGAACAGGCGGAGCGTTTCCTGGATAAGGTCGCCGAAATCCAGCGCGCCTTCCTCGCGCAACAGACGACGATAGGCGAATGCGAGGTCCGCAAGCTCTTTCAAGCGCTTCCGCTCGCTAGACACGAACTCTGCGTCGCCGTCGAGCGCCGCGTCCTCGGCAAAACGGAGGTACTCGTCCGGACTCACGTTTTCATCTTTCGCGCGCGAAATGTGCTGCAAAAGGGCTCCGAGAAATTTTACGGGATTCCCGAGCGGACGGTAATGATCGAGAGGCAATTCCTCGATATGGCGCTTGAGAAGCAGCCAGGCATCGGTTTCATTCAGCAGTTTGAATCTGTTTGGCAAACCGATCTCCAGCGCCTTTTCCTCAAGGACGCGCTGGCAGAAACCATGAAAGGTGGATATCCAAAAATCATAGGTTCCGTTCGGGAGCGCATCAAGCACGCGGTCTTCCATTTCCCCGGCGGCCTTTTCGGTAAACGTGAGGGCAAGGATATTGTCCGTTTTCAAACCATGTTCACGCATAAGCCATGCATAGCGCCGCGTGAGCACCGTCGTTTTTCCTGTGCCGGCTCCGGCGACGATAAGCAGAGGACCTGTGTCATGCTTTACGGCAGAGAGCTGGGCATCGTTCAGTCCTTCGAACAGCATCTTCTCATCTGGCATGCGACGATAGTAAGGGCGACGAAGGCAGTTGGCAATTAGCAAAATGGCACAGGGCGAAGGGCAAAGGGCAAAAGGAACGGGGTTCGGGTAGAATTATGCCCCCCTACGCAACGACGTCCTTTTCGCATCCCGTTCACCGCATGGCCCAAGGCTCATGGCCCACGGCCAACCTCCCCCACTCCCGACTCCCTACTTCCAGCTCCCTGCCTCCATCCTCTCGACGCCTCCTATTCCATTCTGTACGCTACTGCGCATGTCCATCAAACAAACGGACGCGGAGATATTTGAGCTCCTGCGTGCGGAAGAACAGCGCCAACAGGAAGGCCTAACACTCATCCCGTCCGAAAATCACACCTCGCGCGAGGTGCTCGAGGCGCTGTCCAGCGTGTTCAGCGACAAATACGCGGAAGGGTATCCCGGCAGGCGATATTATGCCGGCAATGACATCGCAGACAGGCTCGAATCCCTGGTGCAGGAGCGGGCAAAGGCGCTCTTCGGCGTTCCGTACGCGAATGTCCAGCCATATTCCGGCAGTCCGGCGAATTTCGCGGTTCTGCTCGCCCTGCTCGAACCAGGCGATCCGTTTATGGGGCTCGATCTTTTGCATGGCGGCCATCTCACGCATGGCTGGAAGGCAAATGCCACCTCGCGTCTCTGGAAGAGCATCCCCTATCATGTTGATGCGAATGGACGCATTGATCTTGCGGAAGTGGAGGCAATGACGCTTGCAGAAAAACCCAAGCTCATCTGGTGCGGCGGCACGGCCCTGCCGCGCGCAATTCCTTTTTCGGATTTCTCGCGCATCGCCGACACGGTCGGTGCATATCTTGTCGCAGATATTTCACATATCAGCGGACTCATTGCGGGCGGCGCCCATGAAAGTCCCGTTTCCCATGTCCACGCGGTGACGACGACAACGCATAAAACGCTCCGGGGACCGCGGGGCGCCATGATCCTCGCAACCGAGAAGGGGATCAAAAAAGATCCGGAGCTTCCCCAAAAAATCGATAAGACGATTATTCCCGGACTTCAGGGAGGTCCGCACCTGAATACCATCGCCGCGCTCGGCGTAGCCCTCAAAGAAGCCTCAACGCCCGCATTCGCGGAATATGCCGCGCGGGTTGTAGAGAATGCGCGCACGCTCGCGGATGCGCTCGTGGAAAGCGGTTTCACGCTCGTTAGCGGCGGCACGGACAATCACCTCCTGCTTCTCGACCTTACCCCAGGCGGTTCGGGGCGCGGCGTGCTGTTCCATGAGGCTCTGGAACGCATCGGTATTTATACCAATAAAAATACCGTCCCAAATGATCCGAGCAGTCCGTTTTATCCGAGCGGACTTCGCATAGGAACGCCCGCCGTAACCACGCGCGGCATGTCTGCGACGGACATGAAACATATTGCTTCGTTCATTGCGCAAGTCGGCGAACACCTCAAGAATGTTTCTATCCCTCCGGATGCAGCGGAACGAAAATCCGCGCTTGCCGCGTTCCGTGAAACGCTCGCGACAGATCCCTTTTACGACACCCTCCGTGCGGACGTCCGATCGCTCTGCCTCCGATACCCCATTCCGGGAGCCGCCTGATCTGGACGGGTTTCTCGGAAACGAGTACAATCGTTATTCATGATGATTATCGACGGACGTTCTCTTGCGAAAACCATTCGAGATGAGGTGGCAAAAGATGTGGCGTCCCTCCCCTCCCCGCCGGGTCTGGGCGTCTTGCTCGTAGGCGATGATCCTGCCTCGGACATTTATGTCCGCTTAAAAGAAAAGGCTGCGGCAGATGCCGGCATTCGGACGGACATTCGGCGCCTCCCCGGGACGGTCGCGGATACGGAACTGGAACATATCATCCGAGCGTGGAATGCCGACAGGCAAATTCACGCCATTCTGGTTCAGCTTCCCCTGCCTCCGGGGCATAACGCGGACCGCATCGTGAGCGCAATCGATCCCAAAAAAGACGCGGACGGTTTTCATCCCGCAAATATCCGTGCGCTTGAGGCCGGCGAGGGAACCATTGTTCCTCCCGTACATGAAGCGATTCTCCGTCTCATCGCCTCGACGGGTATGGATCCGCGGCACAAATCGGCAACGATTATCGCCAATTCCGACACCTTTGCAAAACCTCTTGATCACATATTGCAAAAAGCCGGTTTTATTACAGCGCGCCTTCATCCGGACGAGCTGGATATGGATGTAACGAAAACGAGCGATGTTCTTGTGGTCGCCGTCGGCCGCAAAGGATTTCTCGGCGCCGATCTAGTAAAAGATGGTGCCATTATTATCGATGTCGGTACGAATCGTTGCGAAGACGGCAACGTCTACGGCGATGCGGACAGGGCAAATCTCGAGAAATTGGAAGGCTGGATTACGCCCGTTCCGGGAGGCGTAGGCCCCATGACGGTTGCATTGCTTTTAAAGAATGTCGTAAGAATGGCGGGTGCAGAAGGCAGGACGTAGTTGCGTACGGGGCCGTAGAACGTAGTTGCGTAGGCCATGCGCCGTGAGCCATGCGCCCGAAACCTGTAACCACTCACTACTCACTTGTTCCTTTTCACCAATAGCCAAAAGCTCCCGTCAACAATCTCCCCCGTACCCCGAGAGCTTAGGCTATAACCCTTCTCTTCTTCCCCCTGCCCCGGCTTTTCCCTTTGCCGCCGCAGGCATGCGCATACACGGCCATTTCCGTGAGCGCGAACGGCAAATAACTGGTGATCGTACGCCACACAATGAGCCATGGCGCAAATGCATGGACGATGAAAAAGGCGATGATGGATTCGATGAGCGCGACCCAGACCATAAGAACAAAAAGCGTTCTGGGATTTTCATGCTTCGGTCGGCACACCCGAATCTCCGCCTCTGCCTTCCCCCAAACATACCCAAAGAGCGCCTCGCTCGCGAGTATGAACAGCGAAATCGCATAGGCGTTCATGCCGCTGAGAATATTCGCAAGCGCCAATATCCATCCGAGCGCGAACAGCCGGACAAGAATAAAGGAAAAAATGCGCGTCATACCTAGACTTCGAGCCCTTCGGCGAGGTTTTGCTGTACGGATTGTCGCCGTTTAAATATCATGCCCAGATACATAGCAACCACATACATACCGAGATAGTACAGATGTTCCAGAAGCCGCTGCGCATCGAACAAATTCTCATTCAGAAGCCAGCTGTAAAACAGCAGCGTCACGAGCCAGTCCCACACATACGTCACAAACACCACAAGGGCGAATTCCGGCCACGTCGTTTTTCGGCCGTGGAATATCCACCCGGCGAACAATGTCGACAAAAAAAAGAATGTTCCGTAAATGCCGAGAATATTCAACGCGGCCGGAAGGTGCTCGAGCAGAAATACCATCCAGACGAAAAGGAAGAAAATAAAAATAATCGAGCGAATGGTTGTAATGCCGAGAGCGCGAGAAAACGTATGTAAGCGCATAGATTAGGCGTAGGTGAGCCAGGCGAGGCCCCCCACAAGATAGGCCAGAACAATGAGCGCGGGAAAAACATTCGCCTGCCACCAGAGTGTACTAAACTTTTCGATTCCTTTCCTCCTCCGCAGAGCGGCTCTCCCGGTAAGCGCGGCCGTTGCGGCAATGAATGCGGAAAATGTTGCACCCACGAGCCCGATGGTCGCGAGAAAATCCCTTGTGGTCAAAAAAAGCAAAGCAAACGGCACGCCGAGCGCCGCGAGCCAGGCGCTTGGCGCGGTAAAGTGATAATCGATATGGAACATATTCCGGAGATCAAGCGACATGGTGAGGAATGACGTCCCGACGGCCAAAAAACCGAACAGCGGAATTATGAAGGCGACGGCCGGAGGAAGAAGCAGAACGAGGTCCGCGGGATCACGGCTGAGCGAGGCGCCCGATGCAAGCCAGGCCGTAACGCCGAATATGTATGTAAGCACGGCGGCGCCCAGCGTGCCGCGCAACACCGCGAGTCGCATATCGCGCTTATTCGAACGGACAATATCCTCCACTTCGGGCATGGACGTAGTGCCGAGCAGGGAGAACAAAAATACGCCGTACGGCTCGAACGTAAAGCGCGAAGGCATGGAAAGAATCGCCGAAAAATCGAGACGCATGAGAAAAAACGCCGTCAGCGCAAAAATCACTGCGACAAGCGCCCATGTCAGAAAACCCTCAACGCGTTCAACGAAAGACAACCCTACCAGCACCGTTATGGCTCCGGCTGCCCAAAAAATCACCTGCCAGATCAGCACGGACCCAGGCAAATGCAGGATGCGGGCCAGGACAGCCAAAAACTCCCCGCCTAAAATGATATAGGCAAGATTGCTTCCGCACGTTTGGAGGACAAAGGCAAAGCCCGTGAGCGTCCCCATGGGTTTTCCGAGCCAATATGCCGCCTGCCCGGGCATGCGCTTATTCGTCTTTTCCAGAAGCAATGCCTCGGCGTACAAAAGATGCGTCCCCAGCACAATCAGCGTGAGGACGGCGAAGGCGAATGTCGCCGGTAGTACGCCCCAAGCGCCGATCATTGCGGGAACGCCAAAAATCCCGGCCCCGATAATCGTCCCCAGTAACAATAATGTTCCACTCCATCGGCGTTCCGATGCAATCATTGTAAAAAGTATAGCATGCAATTGGCAAAGGGATGGGGCAAAGGGCAAAGGGTTCGGAAGAATCATGCTCCCCCCTACGCAACTACGCCCTACGGGGCGCGGCATGCCGCACCTACATCCTTCTCGTCACTCCCTCCTTATTCCGCATCCTACGCACCACGTCCTACGTACTCTTTGCATCCCGCATCCCGCAAAACGCATAACTCACAACCCACATCCTACGCAACCACGCAACTACGCCACTACGCACTTTCGCATCACGCAAACCGCATGCCCCCTACGCAACCCCCTTCCCATCCCCTTCCCCCTTGGGTAATGTGCCCACGATGTCCAATATCGAACGGCTGACGCCGCAGAATTTGGAAGCGGAGCAATCGCTCCTTGGATCCTTATTGCTCGATAAAGACGCGCTCATCAAGGTGGCCGACAAAGTGGTGCCCGCGGATTTTTACAAGGATACGCACAGGATTATTTATGAAGCGATATTGGATTTGTACCGAAGGCATGAACCGATTGATTTGTTGAGCCTCGGCAATCTGCTGGAAGAACGCGGCATGCTTGAGCGGATCGGCGGACGCACATACCTCGTGCACCTGTCCAATGTCGTGCCCACATCGAGCCATGTCGTTCACTATGCGAATATCGTGTCCAAAAAAGCCACACTCCGCCGGCTCCTGTCGGCCGCGAGCGAAATTACGGCATTGGGCTACGAACAAAGCGAGGACGTTCAGGTAACGCTGGATCAGGCGGAACAAAAACTGTTTACCGTCTCCCAACGATTCCTAAAAACAGCTTTCACGCCGCTCAAAGAATTGCTCGCAGACGCTTTTGACCGCATCGATGAACTGCACAAGGATCAGGGAAAGCTCCGCGGCATCTCCACGAATTTTAAGGACCTCGATCATTTGCTCGGCGGCCTTCAGCGCAATGACCTTGTGGTGCTCGCCGCGCGTCCGAGTTGCGGCAAAACGGCTCTTGCGCTCGACATGGCGCGCCATGCCGCCACGAAAGGCAAGATTTCCGTAGGGATTTTTTCGCTCGAAATGAGCAAGGAACAGCTTGTGGACCGCATGCTCTGCGCCGAAGCGAATGTGAATCTCTGGAATCTCCGGAACGGACGCCTGCGCTCCGAAGGAGCGATGGACGATTTTTCGCGCATCGGCCATGCGCTCGGCACCTTGAGCGAAGCGCCGATCTTCATCGATGACACCGCTACGGTGAATATTATGGAAATCCGCACCAAGGCGAGACGTTTGCAGATGGAGCACGGCCTCGGCCTTTTGATTGTGGACTATCTCCAGCTCATGGAAAGCCGTATGGACGGACCGGAAAACCGCACGCAAGAGATCGCGCAGATTACCCGCGGCCTCAAATCCATTGCGCGCGAATTGAATATCCCCGTCCTGGCTCTGTCCCAGCTTTCCCGGCAGGTGGAAATGACCAAGCCCGCTATTCCAAAGCTCGCCCACCTTCGGGAATCCGGCTCCATTGAACAGGACGCAGACGTGGTGATGTTTATTTACCGCAAAGCGGCGGACAAAAACTACCGGCTGGACGATTTGTCCCCGGAAGAACGTCATATTGCTGAAATCCATATTGCCAAGCACCGAAACGGCCCCACCGGCATGGTAAAGATGTTTTTCGACGAACAGCGCGCTTCTTTTAAAAACCTGGAAAAGAGAATGACTCCGCAGGGAGCGCCGGCCCTGCAGGGCGCCGGTCCTGCGTTGCCGCCTGCCGCGTCGGCTGGACAATCAGCTTCAAAAACGCCATTCTAAGCTAGTTAATAGTTCGTGGGTTAGTAGTTGGAAGACATGGTTCGAAATAACTATTAACCATCAACTATTAACCATCAACTATGTTCAATAAACTCAAACAATTCAAAGACATCCGCGAACGCGCCAAAGGCATACAAAGCGCGCTCGCAAAGGAACGCGCGGAAGGATCCGGCGGCTGGGGAAAAGTAAAAGTAATCATGGACGGCAATCAAAAAGTACTGGACGTGATGATTGATGAAAGTCTTATGAAAGATAAGCCTGCGCTCGCAAACGCCGTCAAAGATGCCGTAAACGACGCCGTAGGAAAAATCCAGCGCATTATGCAGAGCAAAATGAAAGATCTCGGCGGAGATGAGCTGGCGCAGGATATGCAGCATCTCTTGGGAAAAAAGTCGTGAGTTATGGGTTTTGGGTTATGAGAATGATCTGAATTCGTTCGACCCAAAACGCACGACCCATTTCTCACTACCCGCATGAGCAAACTCATCCCTCCGCCGATCCATGACGTGGCGGCTGAATTCGACGGGCTCCCGGGCATAGGACCCCGGGCGGCATTGCGATACGCCTACTGGCTGGTCAATCTTCCGAAAGACCGCCTTCTCCGTTTTGCGGATGCGTTAAAACGGTTGGCGGACGGCGTAACGCGCTGCCATGTATGCGGTTTGTGGAGCGATGCGAGCCCCTGTACGATCTGCACAGACCCCCGAAGAAACGACAAGGAACTCTGCGTAGTGGCAAGTCCGCAAGACGTGCGCGTTATCGAAGAATGCGGCGCATTCAAAGGCCGCTATCATATTCTCGGCGGGACGCTGGATCCCGTCAGCGGCCGCACGCCGGAACAATTGTACATCCCCGCGCTCATCGAACGCCTTATGAATCACGCCTCGACGATTACGGAAGTCATTCTCGCATTCGATCCGGATGTCCCCGGCGATACCACGGTACTGTACTTAAAAAAACAATTGGCCGAACGCGACTTCGGCAGACCCATACGCACAACCCGCCTTGCCCGCGGCCTCCCGAACGGCGCCACGCTCGAATACGCTGATGAAATGACCGTCGCGGAGGCGATGGAGCATCGAAGAGAGGGTTAGGGGCGCAGGAGGATCGTAGGTTCGTAGGTGCGAAATACGAGCCATTTTTCGTTATTGACTTGGTTATAGATCCATGGGACTGAATATGTATATATGGCCTATACCGATTTAATCGTATGGAAAAAATCCATGCAACTAGCGAAGACGGTGTTTCGAGTAACGGGGACATTCCCGCCGAGTCAACGATATGTGCTTGTCCCGCAAATGCAGCGCGCGGCACTCTCTATCGTTTCAAATATCGCAGAAGGCTTCCGTAGGACGCAAAAAAAATCAAAAATTCTTTGCGCATCGCCTATGGTTCAGCATCTGAACTGGAAACGCAGGTTCATCTTTCTTATGAGCTTGAACTCCTAGACCTCAATACATCAGGCCAGATCAAGGATGACTTGGATCATGTGCTGAAACTGCTTAATAGAACACTGCACAGCCTGAAGGTATATTGAGGCAAGGCCTACAGACCTAAGTACCTACGATCCTACGGACCTACGATCCGAAAAAGACGACCCCTTTCAGGATCGTCCCGAACGCGCGTCGTAGCCCGTTACGCCACCTTCGTAATCTTCACCTTGGTGAACGGCTGGCGGTGTCCCACGCGGCGCGTGTAGCGCGACTTCGGCTTGTATTTGACCACCGAAATTTTCTTTGCCCGTCCGTGTTCGACGATTTCGCCTTCCACCGTTCCACCGGAAACGGTCGGCGTACCCACATCCGTGTTTGTGCCGTCCTCTTCGGCGCGGAGAAGGACTTCAAAACGGACCGTGTCCCCCGCTTTACCGGCGAGTTTTTCGATCTTCAGCGTTTGCCCTTCGCGGACGATATACTGCTTTCCGCCAGTCTTAATAACCGCAATCATAGTGCCGAGATGATACGAGAAACATGTATTTTCGTCAAGAAAAGCCCCGTTCCTTTTAAGGACAGGAGCCGGAATCAAAGCAGAATGAACATTTGCCGCCTTTCGCTGTACACGACGCCTTCGTCACCACCAACATACGCACGGCTCTGTCACCACCCCATCACTCTCCAAAGTTTTTATGGACCAAGGGGCCTTTAAAGCCAGTGTGGGCGGCTTTTTACTCTGAAAGGAGCGTTTCCTGTCTCGGACAGGAATTCCGGTTAAAAACCGGAAAGGGTTTTCCCCCAGAACTGGAGCAGGATATTCCCGTAGGACTATCGCTCCCGTGAGGGACAGCCGATGACGAATCCCCTGCCTTGCGGCAAGGCGGCTGTATCAATGCCTTTGCATGAGCAAGGGCGTGATGGATGTGAAATATCAAAGATTGCTGAAACTGTAAATGTTTCAGCCCATCCGAAGTCTAGAAAAAAGGTCCAAATAAAACGTTAAATTTGCGATGGTCGCCAGCCGATACGCAAGCATTTCCTTGGTATCGAACAAATGATGCAGGTAGCCCATGGAGTATCTCGAAAGCTCCTCCGAAAACCCTACATCTGCCCATTCCTCTTCCCCCTCTGCCCTTTGCTCTCTGCCCTTTGCCCTGATTGGCTCCCCGCTCCCCCGCCACTTGGCATTCGTCACATTCACGACTTCGTACTTCCCTACTCCCGACTCCCTACTCCCAACGCCCTCTCCCCATCGGTACAGATGTCCGTGCCGCGCATTCCGCGTCGGGAGCACGCAGTCGAACATATCGATGCCGCGTTTTACGTATTCCACGATCTGATCCGGCTGAGCGCCGCCCATGAAATATCTCGGCTTATCCTCTGGAAGCATGGGGAGTATCTCATCGATGACCTTGATGGCGTCCTCGAACGGTTCGCCCACGGAAAGACCACCAATGGCATAGCCGTCGAATCCGATATCAAGCATGCCTTTCACAGACCGCTTGCGCAGTTCAATATCCGTCCCGCCCTGAATAATGCCAAAGAGCTGCGCGCCCTTTGCCCTTTCTCCTTGCCCTTTGCCCTTTTCAAACTCATCCCTGCACCGCCTCGCCCATCTCAACGACCGTTCCATCGCCTCTTCCACTTCCGCGCGTTCCGCCGGCAATCCGATAACATCGTCAAAACACATTACGATATCGCTCCCGAGCGTGCGCTGAATTTGCATGGACAGCTCCGGCGTCATGGCGAGCTTCGCGCCGTCGATGGGCGACCGGAAGAGCACGCCTTCCTCCGTGATTGTTTTTCTGTCCGCGAGCGAAAATACCTGAAACCCTCCGGAGTCGGTAAGGATGGCGCCGTTCCAGCTCATGAATGCGTGCAGGCCCCCCACCCTCTCCATCACCTCCATGCCCGGACGGAGCATGAGATGAAAGGTGTTGGAGAGGAGGATGGGTGAGCCGAGACGCTCGACATCCGCAGATGAGAGCGTTTTTACGGCCGCGCGCGTGGCAATCGGCATAAAAAACGGCGTAGAAAGTTCGCCGTGCGCCGTCGACAATACCCCGCGACGGCCGAGCGGACCCGCGGATGCCGTGAGATGAAAACCCGAAACGGACATGGCCGGCACGGTACCGGAAAATGGCGAAAGAGTCGAGGGATGAACGATGTCCCGTTACAACGGGCTCGCAATATTCCGCAATGCGGGATTTGTCACATGCGTATACCGTTCCGTGGTCCGGATATTCCGATGACCCAACAGTTCCTGCACATACCTAATATCCACGCCGTTCTCAAGGACATGCGTGGCAAAGCTGTGGCGCAAAGAATGAAAACTCGCATCCTTCAGAATTCCGGCTTGCCGCAACGCGCGCTCAAAAATTTTCTGCGCTGCGCGGGAAGAAAGCATGCCTCCGCGTTCGCTCTCGAATATCAATGCATCGCCTGATTTTCCCATCATGAGGCATGAAAGTTCGGAAATGCACTTTGGAGATACTACGGTGATACGATCTTTGTTCCCTTTGGACTGCCGGATTGCGAGCATGCGTCCTCCGCAGTCGACATCCTTCACCCGAAGCCGGATTACCTCGCTCACCCGAAGACCGGAGCCATATGCGACGGCAAGCAAAAGGCGGTGTTTTGGATTTTTCGGCTGGGCGATGAGGCGCTCGATTTCATCGCGCGACAGAACCACCGGCAAACGCGCGGGCCGCCGTACGGCTGGGATTTCAATATGTATGAAACTCCGTACTACATGCCTATACAAAAATTTTATGGCATTTGCGTGCAAATTGACTGTTTGCGCTGCCGCTCCTTTTTCGATAAGCCGTGCGATAAACGGCCGTATTGCCGCATCACCCCGCGCAATACAATCTTCTCCCGAGCATTGAAAAAATGCCCCCAAGGCCGAGCAATACGCCCGAATGGTATTTTTGCTGTATCCGCGCGCCATCAGCTCTTTCGCCGTGTTTTGAATATACAAATCCCTCATATACTCCATTCCGTAACACCAATAGGAATGACTTGCAATCCACAGGAATAACGCCTATATTCAGGCAATATCAAACATTAACATCCAAACAGGGCGTATAAGCGATAGTTAAGTGAAATAATTATAATTTTTTACTCTTATGAAAAACAATTTTTTTCGAACCGATCTTAATTTAAAAGGTCGTTGGTGGCATAGGCTTCTACTTATCGTATTTATCATTTGTTTTGTAGTGCTTCTTGGCATTAGCATTTCAAGCAGTGTTGATGATGCTCAACTCCCTAAATATAGTAACGTTGGAATGCTGTCTGAGCGCATGGACGATAAAATTCGTTTAATTGGAGACTTGGTAAAACCAGATGAAAAGGTCGCCGTATATGAGCATAATTTATATGGCACATATAACGGGAAATCATTTTATAGCGGAAATGGTGACTGGCTCCTTGAGCAGGAATATTATTGTGCTAAAAATATATCCGACAAGGTTGAGGAAATTTCAGCCAAAACAGGAGTAAATTATTACAAGGGCAACCTTAATCTTGTCCAATTAAACGAATTTAAAAAATATTTGTCGCAAAACAAAGCTCAATGCGTTCAAGTTCTCGAATTAGATTCATTTGAGCGCTATGGCAATGTAAAAAAAGCATTATCTTGGGGGCTTGAAGCGGATGACATGGCTGTATGGAAAGTGTCAATTATAAAAACCGTCCTTTCAGTTTTGCAACAAATATTTTTTATCGTCCTCGGTTTTCTTGTAGTGATGGTCATTTATTACAAGATTATTCTTTATATAATATTCGGTTCGAAAAAAATTGATAATAATAAGGATAGTAAAAAATTATAATTACATCACTTAACAGCGTGTATGAGATTCCAGAAAAAGTGCGTTAATAATTTTCATAGGTTGCACTTTTTCTTTCACCCAAATTTCGCCTCCTCTATGATAAAATATAAGGAAGTCGGCGAAACTTCTCATACACGCAAACGTTAGCTGAAATATTCCTTTTCTTTTTTGGGCTATCGCCCAATTGTTTTAAAAAATTTTCAAATTTCTTTTTCTTTAATTATAGAGGGGAATAAGGTGTTTTCTTCCGCTCCGCTCGGGGGTATTGGTCGGGAAAATTTATCCCTTTCATTCCAGAGAGTACAAGCGTACGCATCAAACCTCCCCTCTCCTGTTTCGACCGTCTCGTACTGGCGATATCTCCCAACGCCCGATATACTTTGCTGACGACAACCTCCATCTATGGCATTCGACGCGCTTGCGCTGTTTTTCCTTTTTGCCATCCTCGGATGGTCGGCAGACATGGCTGTACGGAATATCCGGTATCTGGGATCCGTTCTCAACATACGATTATTCGCCTTCGGCGTCCTGCTCGGGCTTGTTACGACGCTTCCGGAACTGTCTTTGGGCGTCAATGCCACCATCGATCGCGCCGCCACCTTATCGGTAGGAAATCTGCTCGGCGGCGTCATTGTCATGCTCGGCCTTATTTTGGGAGCGAGCCTGGTGCTTAAGAACAAGATCAAAACCGATGGACGTTTGGCATCAGCGATTCCGGCGGCTCTAGTGATTTTTTCCCCGGTGATATTCGGCATGGATGGGAATTACGGGCTCGCGGACGGGCTGGCAATGGTCGGTTTGTATATTGGCCTGCTTTTTTACCTGTACCGCATCAACCACTTCCAACAGCCTCTTCACATTAATATCGGCTATGGAAACAAAGTTACCAAATCGGTCATTGCGGCCATCGCCGGAATTATCGGTGTGCTCCTTGCATCGCACTGGATTGTGGAAATCACGCTGGATCTGCTTCAGTATGTCCGCGTGAGCCAGCTTATGATCGGCCTTTTGATGTTTTCCGTAGGCACGAATCTGCCGGAAATAAGCATTGCCGTGGCATCGTGGCGCAAAAAATCTTCCGAGCTTTCCTTGAGCCACTTGTTAAGCTCGTCGTTTACGAACGTCTTGGTATTGGGAATCTTGGCGCTCCTCCGTCCCATTCCGTTCGAGACGAATATCGAATACTGGAATGTTGCCGTTTTTTTGGCCGCGACCCTGGCGTTCTTCGCCTATTTTTATCATAGCGGCAAAAAAATGGATCGGCGCGAGGGCGCGATATTGCTGGCGATCTATATTGCGTTCGTCGCGACGAGCCTTGTTCTCGCCGGCGGGATCTTCGCGTGAGTTGCATACGACATAATACGCATTGTCGACAATACTGACGTTTTCGCGCGCAAAGCAAAAAAAATGCCCATAAAGGTTCATGCATCGCTTGCGCCTCCAGACCCCTATATGGACTTTTCCCTTGCTCATGTTGAAAAAATATATTGTTCCTGGGGCCGCCATCCTCTTTTTTATAAGGCCGCATGTGCGATCACATTCCTCGGCAGGGAGCGACGGCTCCGACAAATGGCGGTGGATGCCCTTGCTCTCCGCCATGGCGATACCGTGCTCGAGGTAGCTTGCGGAACAGGTTTGAATTTCGAATTCCTTGAGCGCGCCGTGGGACCGAAGGGAAACATTGTCGCATTCGATTATTCAAAGGAGATGCTGGAGGCCGCCCAAAAACGCGCTCAAAACCGCGGCTGGAACAATATACGCTTTCTTCAGGGCGACGCCGCGGAGCTTGAACTCGATACGCCCGTGAATGCCGTGATCTCGGTTCTCGGCATCAGCGCCATTCCCCGTCATATGATGGCGCTTGAAAAGGCCGTGGCGGCGCTGCGGCAGAATGGAAACATATCCATTATGGACGCCCGGCTCCCCACGGGTTTTTGGAGCATGTTCAATCCCTTGATCGCCTTTGTATACACGCGCTGGGCGAGCTGGGACTATACCAAAACAATCCCGAATGACATTCGGCGATATATCAAAGATGCGAACATGGAAACCCTGAACGGAGGAACGATATTCATTGTTTACGGCCCAAAACCGAATCCGTAACCTTTTGCCTCAAACGGAAGCGTTCGCCCAATACGCTGGCGATATCGCGCATCGCGGGATATGCTACTGCAGGCAAACAGCCGTAGCGCCATGCCATCCCGCCATTTTGCACGGCAATATGAAGATCGTGCATTTATCCCTGCCGATCCCTCGGACGTATTCGCCTATGTAGACGATCCTGCCCGCCTTTCTTCGCACATGAATACGTCGTCGTGGATGATGGGCGGCGGGCGCATGAGCACTCGGGTGGATGCCGAACGCGGCCGGAAGATCGGATCCCGCATCCGCATGAAGGGGAATGTATTCGGAATGACGCTCTCGCTCGACGAGGTCATTACGCATCGCGAGCCGCCGCGCGAAAAAAGCTGGGAAACGGTGGGAACGCCCGCCCTCCTGGTGATCGGCCATTACCGTATGAACGTGAAAATCACGCCGAAAAAAAACGGATCTACCCTGCGCGCGTCCATTGAATACGACCTTCCGATCAAGCATGCCTGGCTGGGAAAACTCCTGGGCGGCTATTATGCCGCATGGTGCGTCCAGCAGATTGTAAAGGACACGCGCAAACATTTTGCAATGCCGGCCTGACAGACTTCACCCCCACCGGTGACGACGATTTTTTCCGCGTATACTATTACGATCCACCTATGGCACGGAACACGAAAAATATCTATACCTGCCCCATGCATCCGGATGTGCAACGGAACATGCCGGGCATATGCCCCGAATGCGGCATGAATCTTATTCCCGCAAAACAGAATGCGGGCAAGAACCGCGCCAGACGCGGCACGAAAACATTTGCTCATGCAAAACGCGCATGGAGCGGTTCCCCGTCCGCAGGCGCGATGGACAGGCATGCGGGTCACAGCACCGCGATGTTTTTCCGAAAGTTCTGGATTTCCCTGGCGCTCACCATCCCCGTGGTGATCTACGCCGATGTTATCGAAAATATCTTTGCCTGGTCCCCGCCGGAATTCCCGGGTTCGGAATACATGCCTTTGGCCTTCGGATCGATCGTGTATTTCTACGGCGGGATGGTCTTCCTCGCAGGCGCATGGAGGGAAATGCGGGCTCGCCTCCCCGGAATGATGACGCTTATCGGCATTGCCATTTCCGCGGCATATTTCTGGAGCATCTATGCGGTTTTTGCCGGCACGGAAGCCTTGTTTTGGGAACTGACAACCCTTATCACCATCATGCTCCTCGGCCACTGGCTTGAAATGCGCGCGGTGAGCGGAGCGCAGGGCGCGCTGAAGGAGTTGTCAAAACTGCTTCCGGATACCGCCGAAATCCTGCGAAACGGAAAGACGGCTACAATCTCCCTTTCCGAACTCCGCGAGAATGATACGGTTCTCGTACGGCCCGGATCGAAAATTCCGGCTGACGGAAACATCATCGAAGGAGAATCGGATGTGAACGAGTCAATGGTTACCGGGGAATCAAAGCCGGTTTCCAAAAAAGACGGGGACGCCGTCATCGCGGGCACCATCAACGGCGGCGGCGCGTTAAAAATTCGCGTTACGAACATTGGAGAAAAAACTTTTCTTGCCGGCGTGATGCGGCTGGTCGCCGAAGCGCAGGCGTCAAAATCACGGCTGCAGATTCTCTCTGACAGAGCGGCTTTGTATTTAACCGTTGTCGCCGTTTCAGGCGGCATCGTGACGCTCATCGCATGGCTCGCCGCCGGTTCCGGAGCCGGTTTTGCGATGGCGAGGCTCGTGGCGGTCCTTGTTATCGCCTGTCCGCATGCGCTGGGGCTTGCCGTGCCTCTCGTCGCTTCCATTTCCACCACCAAAGCGGCGCAAAACGGTTTTCTCATAAAACAGCGGCTTGCCCTGGAGGCCGCCCGTACCATTGATACGGTATTGTTCGATAAAACGGGAACGCTCACCAAGGGTGAATTCGGCGTTGTCGAAATCTGGAATACCGGTACGCATACCAAAGACGAGGTATTGGAAACCGCGGCTTCTCTTGATGCCCTGTCCGAACATCCCATCGCGAAGGCGGTTGTCGCGAAAGCAAAAGAACGCGGACTCTCGTTGAATGAACCGAAAAAATTCGAAGCAGTGACAGGCGTGGGGGTAAGAGCGTTTATCGAAGGAAAAGAAGTTGTTGTCGGCGGTCCCGCGCTATTGGACAGCCGGGGAATTCGCGTCCCTGCGGAGCTTTCCAAACACATCCATGACGCCGGCCAAAAAGGTCAAACCGTCATTTACGTTGTGAACGACAGGGAACTGATAGGAGCCCTGGCACTCGCCGACATTATCCGGGAAGAATCCCGCGACGCCGTCCGCGCGCTCAAACGCCTGGGAATCCGGACAACGATGATTACCGGCGATTCCGAGGACGTGGCGGCATGGGTCAGCCAGGAGCTCGGCATTGACGAGTATTTTGCGCGGGTATTGCCGCATCAAAAATCGGAAAAGGTCAAGGAGCTGCAAGACCGCGGCCTGAAGGTTGCCATGGTGGGCGACGGTATTAACGATGCGCCGGCATTGACACAGGCCGATCTCGGCATTGCCATTGGCGCAGGCACGAATGTGGCCATTGAGTCTGCGGGGATTATTCTCGTCAGAAACGACCCCCGGGATATCGAAAAAATCATCCGGCTCTCCAGTATGACGTATGCAAAAATGATCCAGAATCTTTTCTGGGCAACCGGGTACAATATTGTCGCCTTGCCCCTTGCGGCCGGGGTGCTCGCCTTCAGAGGCATTCTTCTTCAGCCGGCGCTCGCGGCGGTTTTTATGTCTTTGAGCACCGTCATCGTGGCCATCAATGCGCTTCTCCTGAAAAAGAAAACACTGGGATAATCGAATGAAGTATGAATTATTCAGATTATAAGCAAGCCGAGAATTTCATATTTTCTGATATCCAAAGAGAAATTGACATCGCGAAAAGCGGCAAACATGCCGGAAATTTCCTATGCGCGCTTGGCCTCATGTGTTATACAGAATTTGCAGGGGGCCTAATAAGGAATACATTTAAAATTGGAGAATCAAAAAAGAATTTTAACTATTTTTTCAGATACATGGGTAAAAAATATAAAGAATTACTCAAAAATGATTCGGGCATATACAAATTTTTGAGGTGCGGTCTGGCACATGAATACTATGTGAAAAAAAATTGTATTATATATATGCCAGGATTGAGGAGCGAAACGGGTATTCGCCTTGATAAGTGTGGTGTGTATCATCTATATATCGGAAAATACTTTGAAGATTTCAAAATGGCTTTTGAAAGATTCGAGAAGGATATCTACAAAAGTGTCTGACGCCAAATGTTAAAATATCCATCAATCCTATGAAACTTGGAATCATCATGTATTCAAACGACGCTGAAACGGTTTGGAATGCCTTCCGATTCGGAAATTTTTCCCTGAACAAGGGTGATGAGGTAAAACTGTTTCTGCTGGGAAAAGGCGTTGAATATGAATCGCTCGACAGCGCGGATTTTCGCATCAAAGAACAGGCGACATTGTTTCTGGAGGGAAACGGGAACATTCTGGCCTGCGGTACATGCTTGGAAAAACGCGGATCAAAAGGTTCGGAAACGTGCCCCATGTCCACCATGAATGATCTCTATACCCTCGTGAAAGAAAGCGACAAAATTATCTCATTTTAATGGAAGGACTTCATCGTCTTCCCGATCTCATATCTCCTAATAATTCAAAACCTGTCTGTGAAACTCGAGCGCAATCCCCCGCCCGGATATCGTGATTTGCAAAGAGGGTTTTTCGTTTTCCGGTTATGCATATTAAATCAATCGTGACCGTCGCCGCGTTTCTTCCAGAGACTCTACGTTTCGTCCGTCAATTCCTCTTTCTTTTCGCGGATGAAGCTCAATGATTCCTCAAGGACGCCGAGAAAGAGCTTGAGCGGAGCTTCGAATAAAACATCGAACACGAATGCAAACACGTTCAGGCGCGAAATGGAAATAGACAGCCATTGTCCGGCGCGGAGAATAGGGAGCGCAAAAAAGTCTAAGATAGCCGTGGACAGACGTTCTTTTTGTTTTACCACGATGATTTCCCGGGCTGTCTGCCGCAAGCGATAGCCGAAGAAGCTGACGAGAGACAAAAAGAAGAAAAAGACGATAATAGCGATAAGCGTGAATCCAATGGCATCGAGAACGGAGCCGATAACGCCGAAACTCACTACGAACATAAAAAGATAGAGAAAACGGAAGAACCACAGGGAAAGGCCGCGGCGTTTGCGCGGGCTACGGATTTCCTGCGCCGGCACGCCCTGCGGCGCCAACAGCTCGTCCACGCCCTGCAGAATGCGCAAGCGGTTTGCGGATCCGGGGCGGCGGATGAGGATGCCGACAAAGAACATGAGCACCACCGGAAACAGCACATTCACGGCGAGCGGGAAGGTATCTACGCGAGCGTACAGGTAATATTCGATCGGCACTTCCAGAATGAATGCGATGACCATTTTCGTAATGAACAGGTACATCATGGCCCGAATGGTGCCGCGCCGCAGTTTGGCGCGTGCTTCTTTTTCTTTTTTTTCAACCACGCGCGCCACGGCCGCATGCGTTTCCTCGCGGCTGGAAAGCATGTATGCGCCTTCCTTTTCCTCATCAAGCGCGCTCGCCAGCATCCAGAGCGAAACGGCCCAGGGCTTGACGGCGCGCTGAAACCGGGTGGTGATGGGATGCTTTAACCGTTCCTGAATGCGCTCATGGACATATACTAGCCGTTCGGCAACGGCCTCAGAGTTTTCCAGCCATGCTTCCGGCTTATTCCATTCCTGCAAATAGGCGCGCAAGAATTTGTAACTTACGGCTTCGTCGTCCGCCTTCACGAGCATGCGATAGCACGCAACATAAATCTGCAGACGGCGCTCCATATCGTCCAGTTCAATGCCGCGCACATGTATACGGTCCGACAGTTGTTCGTACAGATACGTCACAACCGCTTTTTCCCGCCGATGATCGTCGAGCGTTTCTTCGAGTTCCGTGGCGACGACGCCCAAAAGCCATTTGAAGTGCTTTTCGTCACCGATATTCGTCCGGGCAATCGCCTGGTATTTTCTAACAATCAGCGCGCCGTCATCCACCTTCGTTTCCGGAAGCGTTTCATTCGGCAAGTAGCGTGCCGCGATAAGCTCGCGGATAAGATTGTGCGCGATGACGTACGGATCGGCTTCCAGCAAAAGCTGGCGCCGAAGAATGCGCACGATCGCGCCTTTCCGAAGCAAATGCTCTTCGCGATACTCCACGGCATTCCGGAGCTTTTCATAAATTACCGAAATGCGGCTCACGGCGGCGTGGACAGTAATGCGCGCCTCTTCCGGAGGCAGAGCGACGGGCGGAGGCTTTACCGCGTGCAGGACCTGCCCGGTTTTTCGTTGGTCATATTCAACGACATGCTTTGACTCCTCCTCCCCGTGCGGGGACAGCTCATGGAGAGGCATAGAATAGGCGCAGTATAAACGAAAAACCTGCAAAAAACAATGGGAATGAGCGCTTGGGAAAGGAGGGCAAAGGCAAAGGGAACGGGGTTTTGGTTACGGGTTATTGGTTATTGGTTATGGGATTCGGGTTGCGGGGCGCATGGCTCACGGCGCATGGCCCACGTCCTACGCAACTGCGTCCTACAGGTCGCGGCATGCCGCGCCCTACATCCTACTCCCCACTCCCTATTCCGCATCCTACGCACCACGCCTACGTACTCTTTTCGCATCCCGCAACCCGCATACCGTATGGCGCAAGGCTAAGAATATGCTGTTTTGGACGACGCTCGCGATTGTCTTTCTCCTTGTGATTCTGGCGATCTCCCTGAATTATCTCGCCCTCGCCTTTTACGAATTCCGGGGCGCATTTATCTATACCATGGTCGGTATTCTCCTTTTTATTGTCGGCGCGGCGATCTATTTAAGCTTCGCTCTCCCCTCTCTTGCTGGAGAGGAGTTATCGCTTTTCGGTAAAAACAAAGATATTTCCGTAACGCAAGATTCGGTTCAGGGTCTGGAATTGCTGGAAGAATAGGTGAAGGGTTACGGGGTAAGGGCAAAGGGAACGGGTTACGGGTTATGAGGAAGATTGTGCTCCCCCTATGCCGCTACGTCCTGCAGGGGCGCGGCATGCCGCGCCCCTGCATCCTACTTCCCACTCCCTACTTCCTATTCCGCATCCTACGCACCACGTCCTACGCACTTTTCGCATCCCGAAACCCGCATACCGCATAACTCACGACCTACGTCCTACGCAACCACGCAAAGCTTTCTCTATTTCTTCTTCGGCTTCTTTACCTTCGATCGCCGGTCGCTGCCCTCCTGCTCCATATCAAGCTCGGCGACATATGCATTAAATGATTTGTGGTATCGACGATGCGTGAGATCTTCAATCTGTGCTTCAGGCGTTTGCAATGCCATATCTCCCAATTCTTTCATGACGTCCTGCTTTGCGCGAAACCAAGCCCATTCGTCCGTATAAGAAAGCCACGCATGCTGCCACAGCTCATCATCAAGTCGGCGCTGCGTTTGTATGGATGATCTCGTATCCGCGAGCGCAAGCTGTTCGATTTTATCGAGCAGAAGCCGCTTCCCGACATCTTCCAGGCCGTCCATACGCCGAAGATCATCCTCTACCATCGCGCGCATAAGCAACGCTTCGCGGATTTCGAGAAGTTCTTCACGCGTCAACAGGAGGGAGACGAATTCGGTAAGCATGTTGGTGGATGGCGATTGGGAAAAGAGGGCAAAGGGAAACAGGTTATGAGTTATGGGGAAAATTCTGCTCCCCCATTCGCAACTACGCCCTATGTACTACGCAACTCCCCCATGACTCACGACCCATACCTCACGATTCACGACCTGCGTCCTACGCAACTACGTCCTACGCGCTCTTTCCGCATGCCGCACCCCCGCATCTCGCTCGCCGCATGGCCCATGCCCTACGCAACTTCCCGCACGACCGTATCAGGCAGCTTAAAGGCTCATTCACGCATCGTCAATCAACCGATCTCCCTCCGAATAAGCCGCCCTTGCCGAGTAACCCTGCGTTATAGCGGTAATCCACCGGAATATCGATGATTACAGGGCCCCGCACCTTGAGCGCGCGCGAAAATGCAGAGGCGAGTCCCGATGCATGATTGACGCGCAGGCCGGTTGCGCCGAAGCTTTTCGCGAATGCGACGATGTCGGGATTTCCGAATGCCGTTCCGGATGTCCGGCCATACTGCGCAATCTGCTGAATTTCCACGAGATTGTATGTACCGTCGCGCCATACGCAGTGAACGAAGGGGAGTTTGAGGCGTACCGCCGTTTCGAGCTCCATGGCGCTCATCAAAAACGAACCGTCTCCGGAACAGGAGATGATTTTTCTGTGCGGCTCGGCAAGCCGCGCTCCAATGGCCCATGGAAGCGCAACGCCCATGGTCTGGAATCCCATGCTGAACAACAGCGTCCGCGGCTGAAAGGTAAAAAACTCGCGCGCGAGCCAAAGTTGATGGGCGCCGACGTCGGAAATAAGGAGATCGTGATCTCCGAGCGCCTTGCGGAGTTCCGCGACGATTCGCGCGGGATGAATATGCGTGCCGGACATGGCGGTTCCTTGTCGCTGTTCCGCAACAAGCTTTTGCCGGGCGCGCTCCGCTCTGGCAGAAAGCTTCCAGCGTTTTTCTCCAATGGCTTTTTGCAGCCGATGCAATGTATGCGAAATGTCGCCGACGAGCTCTGATGACGGGTCATATGCCGCATCCACTTCGGCGGCCAACCGATTGATATGGATTATTCGCGCGCGGCCCGCCCACATGGACGGCGCATACTCCACGGCGTCATACCCCACGGTGATAACGAGATCGGCATCATGCAGGGCGGCATCACCCGGCTCCTCCGAGGCGAGTCCCACGCGCCCCAAAAACTGATCGACGAGACTTTTGCCAACCACTCCCGCGGCTTCGAATGTTCCGACGGCTGGAATGCCCGTCGTTTCCATGAATGCGCGAACCGCTCGGGTGGAACGCTTGTCCGATGCGCCGACGCCCACGAGAAGGACGGGGCGCTTTGCGCGGAGTACCAATGCTGACGCGCGTTCAATCTCCTCTTCGTCCGCATCCCCCGCGTGATCACATATAGAACGGACCACCGGCTTGGCCGAGACAGCCGCATCAAGCACGTCTTTCGGAAAGGCAAGAAATGCGGATCCCTGCCTCGGCGTTTCCGCGGTACGAAATGCCGAAGCGATAATTTCTGGAATCGCCTCCGCGGCATTTACCTGCAAACTCATTTTCGTAATCGGGTCGAACATTCGCGCTTCGTCGATGTTCTGATGCCGGGTCTGCCACTGTTCGCTCCGTGGCGTTTGCCCGGCGATCGCGACGAGCGGATCGCGATCCGCGGTAGCGGTGGCAACGCCGGTAACGAGATTCGTCGCGCCCGGACCGACCGTGGCCATGCAAACGCCCGCTTCTCCGCGAAGACGACCCCATGCCTGCGCCATGAACGCCGCATTCTGTTCATGCCGACACACGACGAAAGCAGGCCCCTTGTCTCGAAGCACGTCTAAAATAGGCATGACGGATGCCCCGGGAACGCCGAAAATATATTTCACCTCATGCGCCTCAAGACAGTCGACGAGCAGGGACGCGCCGTTCTTTTTTGCCATGGCCGCATTGTATCACGAACGTTTGACGATGCGTTTGTATTTTGATACGTTTCCCGACCGTACGGACGAAAGGATAGCAGCGTGAACATTCGAGACGGCAAATTTGTATTGAACCTTGCGCATTTGCGCGCCGGTCATTGGCCGGGCGTGCATGCTCCGCCATGGGCCATCAATCTTCCGCTTCTGGAGCTCTCCATGGGACGCATGCTCCGAAAACGCGATGCGTTCGAAGCCTTTGTTCCGGCCTCGAGCAGTGAATTCATTCCGGTCGTCATAAAACACATGAACAGGCGCTCTACGGGCGAATCGGGATTCTATGCCGTTCCAACGCGAGCGGAAGACGCGTGGCGATGGAAAGAAGCGTGCCGCCGCAGTTCATGACATACAGCCCTGTCCGCATCTCTCCGCGGATGGGGTTTTTCTTTTTCAGCTATACTTAAGGATTATAGGGAGTAGCAATTGAGAAAAGAGGGCAAAGGGCAAAGGGATCGGGGAGAATTATGTCCCCCTACCTACGTAACCACGTCCTACGCAACTACGTACTCTTCCCCCCCTATGTCCTACTCCCTACTCCCAGCTTCCAACTTCCCTGAATCTTCATTCCGCTATGTCTCTTTTCGAATTATCGCCGACTGAGCTCCGCCTTTTGCGACGGCTGAATCGCCCATGGAAAATCCAGGAGTATTTGGACGGCCTGCCGATCAATTTTGAACGGCGCGGTGAAACCTGCATGTCCCCGCGGCGGGTCATGCGAGAAAAAACGGCGCACTGCATTGAGGGCGCCATGTTCGCGGCGCTCGCTCTCCGCATCAACGGCCATGCGCCCCTGCTGGTTGATATTGAAACGGTGCCAAGCGATGACGCGCATGTGATGGCCGTATTCCGACAAAACGGCCGCTGGGGCGCCATTCATAAAACGAATCACCTCGCGCTCCGCTATCGCGATCCTGTGTATACCTCCATCCGCGAGCTCGTGATGTCCCATTTTCATGAATATGCGGATGGCGACGGCCGAAAAACCATGCGAAGTTTTACGCGGCCCATTCATCTCCGGCGTTTCGATGCCCAAGGATGGATGACGGACGAGGACGATCTCTGGTATATCGCGGAATACATTGCGGACGTTCCGCATATTCCCCTGCTCACTCGTTCTCATGTTTCATTGCTTCGTCCCATGAGCGTCTTTGAAGCCGCGATGCATCGCAAAACGGAATGGGACCGCAGCGGAAAACGGCGAAGGCGCATTTCCTGAACATGACCGGACGATTAGAGATGCTGGACGGGAGTTTTCGCGTACTTTGTTAGATATGCCTTTTTTGGGAGGCGCTAGGGCACTAATGGTTGATGACGTGAGATCTCACTTGAAGCAGAACTCATTCACGAGGAGTGCAGCCGAGGCGAGGGATTTGGTTCCGCGTCTCGTTTTTATTCTCGCCTCGGCTTGACCCATACCGTTCTCAGTCGCACTGGAGTTTATTGACAAAACGACTGAAATGGAGTAATATCCGCATTTCTTCACGCTCTTTGAAAAATGGTGAAATAATGAATCAAACAACCAAACGCATTCCGTGGATCATGATCATGCTCTTCGTCTTTGGCGTCGCGAGCCTGATGATGGACATCGCCGATATCGCTGCAGGACGCGTGGACGCGAACCGGCACATCCCTTTCTTGTACCCGGTCATTACCGGCATTTTCGCCTGGATGGTCTGGTATATCGACCGCTTCCCCGAAACGCGCAAAACCGGCGTCGTCCGGACGGAAAGGCGCGGACAAGCTCTGAACGGACGAGCAGGAGGTTCAGATCGTGGAACTCCGTGATACCTACAGGTTCCTTGTGGGACTGCTCCTCGCGCTTCTCATCGTGACCGCCGGCCTGGACGCCTTCGCGCTCTGGACGAACGCAGACGCTGAAGCGCTGAACAGTCTCCCCTTTCTGCCGTCCTTTATCATCCTCACCTTCATCATCTTCGCGGTTGTCGTGCACAGAAGCTGGGACAAGCTGCTCAAGGATGAACGGAAACGGATTCTCCGCGAGTTCGCCAAAGACTCCTATCTCCACCCGTCGCACCGTCCCGATCCGGACAAATGGAATGGCCTCGGCTGACCCCTTGACGAATGACTCAACAACACCTGCCTCTCGGCGGGTGTTTCCTTGTCCGGAAAGAGATCTCTCGCGGGAAAAAGAGGGACGCATACGCTTGCCCGAACCGCATGATTCTGCTATTCTCAACGCCGCATTGTGGCATCATGGGGGCGTCGTTCAGTGGTAGGACACGGGTCTCCAAAACCCGTTACGTGGGTTCGATTCCTACCGCCCCTGCCATAACAATACCGCTGGTTATTGCCGGCGGTATTGTTATCTTGTCGGGAGTGAGATGGAATCGAACGGGCGGCGAGAGACCCGCCGATGACGGGTCGGTGCGCAGCCGCCCAGGACCGCGAGCGGAGCGAGCGGCGATTCCTACCGCCCCTGCCAGACAAAACACTCGTCATGTGGCGAGTGTTTTGCTATGGCTGCTGCATACACCGGATCACCGAGTCCGATTTTTTGCGTCCTGTGGCCGAAGGGATATTGTGTCGCGTATACTTCCCCTCATGCCGCCTGAACGAAAAAAGATCCCCCGCAATGTTCTCATCATCGCGTTTGTTGCGCTCGCATCGGGATTCGGACAAGATCTTATCACACCGATCCTCCCGGGATTTCTCGTGCTTATCGGAGTAAACCGCGCGGGCGTGGGCGTGATTGACGGCCTATTGCAAGGCATGACGAGCTTGTTCCGGTTCGTGTCCGGCCATGTATCGGATCGCGCCCGAAACCGGAAGACATTCATTTTTCTCGGCTATGCGCTGTCGGCGGCGGCGCGTCCCATGCTGGCGCTGGCCGGCGGATTCTGGGCCGTCGCTACTCTGCGCGCCGCAGACGGCGCCGGGAAAGGCGTGAAGGACGCCCCTCGCGATGCGCTCATTGCCGATTCTTCCGGCGTGCATGTTCGCGGGAGGGCATTCGGTTTTCAGCGGCTTGTTGATACCATGGGTTCTGTATTCGGACCATTGCTTGCCGGTGCCATGTTGATACTGCTTGGCGCTTCACTCGCGACCTATCGCCTCATTTTCCTTCTCGCCGCCGTTCCGGGCGCCATTGCCCTGCTGCTTATCTGGTTCGGCATTCGGGAACCGGCGCGCGAACGCATGTCGCGCAAGAAGCACGGAGCGCCTCTGCCCTTGGCCTTTTGGGTGTTTACGCTTGGCACGGCCATTGCCATGCTCACGAAAATCAATGATTCGCTTTTTCTTCTTCGGGCATCGGATGCGGGCATTCCCTTGTCGTGGATTCCCGTCCTCTTCGGAGGGTTCACCCTGCTCTATGCTCTTTTGTCCTACCCCATCGGCATTTGGAGCGACAGAATCGGCAAACTCCCGCTTATAATGGCGGGATGGCTGGTGCTCGCCCTTGTCGAATTCGCATTCTCCTTTCACGTGACGCTCGCGGCATCGCTCGGACTGTTTGCCATGTACGGCCTGTTTTATGCCCTCACCGAAGGATCCGGGCGGGCGCTGATCGCGGACCTTGTTTCACCCGAATCCCGTGGAAAAGCATATGGATATTTCCATACCATCGTGGGTGTCTGCGTGATTGCGGGCGGCTATATCCTGGGAAATATATGGGATACCGTCTCGCCCGAACTCGCCTTCCGCATTGCTGCCGCAGGTTCCTTTATTGGATTCGCGATTTTGCTTTTGGCGAGATTTAGGAAAACAACATTCGCGACATAATGCTGCGAGCAGGTTTTGATGCTATGCAAGGCCTAAACGCCGTTTGAGAATTTCGCGATAAATGTTCGCGCGGCTCACAATGCCCACCAGCCTGCCGCCTTCAACCACGGGTAGACGATGAATATGCCGCGCGAGCATTATTGCGCCGGCGCGCATGATCGGCGCATCGGGACTGATAACGCTGATATCGGTTGTCATGAATCTGGATACGGGATGATGGCGTATCTCCTCGATTTTCGCCTCGCGCGCTTCAAGATCGGTGTAAGATTCCGGACTTTCATAATAACTCCGATAAAACGGATACAGAACGCGAAAAAGATCTTTTTCCGATATGGCGCCAACCATGTTCCCACCGCTATCGACAACAGGAACGCCGCTGATTTTTTCGTCGTGCAAAAGCCTTGCCACGTCTTCATAGGTGGCATGCTCCGGCACGGTCACGACATCGACCTCCATCACATCTCTGACATACATATGCATATGGGTTAGAGAATGAGAATTCGGTACGAAGGAGCTTCTGCTTTGAAGCATAGCGCGGTGTGGGAATAAGGCAAGAAAATTCCCGCGCTCGCTATTGCCGTCCATCCGCTTGTGCTAGGATGGAACAGGATGAAATACCTCTTGATTATCTTCGGGCTCGTACTTGTGGGTGCGGGCTGTGTTAGGACGGACGGTGAAACGCCCGAGGCTGTCGTGCTGAATACCAATGCGCAAACGATTCCTGCTAGCGATACGACACTCGTCCTGCGCGGGCGAAACCTCAATGCCATCCCATCCTCTGTATTCATTAGGACAGATCTCACCATGCTGGACCTTTCGGGAAATGCGCTGACAGGCGCGCCACAGGCGGAGATCGGCAGGCTTCTGAACCTTGTTGAGCTCAATCTGAGCAATAACCAGCTGACGGGACTGCCTGCCGAGCTCGGACGCCTCAAACAGTTACAGGTACTGGACGTATCGAATAACCGACTAACGGGGCTTCCGCTGGAATTGGGCGAACTTACACAACTACGAATTTTGGATATTTCAGGAAACCCGTATTCAATGCAGGACCTGGATCAAATCGCATCGAAGCTGACAGGCACGGACATACGAAGATAGAGCCTTCACTGCGGCGTAAAAGGCTTTCTTTTCTTAAAGTGTCAGCGTGAAAATCACTTGACATCGTGTTATCATGAGCACATATGAAAACCGTCCCCAAAGTCCTCATAGGCATTTTAGCCTTTTTCGGAGGCATTATTGTGTTGTTATTCGTATACGGACTCTTCCTCGGCGCAAAGGAAGCGACTCAAAAACCGTCTCCGCAAACCGCCGGAGAAGTGCAGCCAGCTGCCCCGCCTGAACCGAGTGCCGATCCGCAGGCAAAGGTATTCGACGGCATGGGATTCCGCATGTCGTATCCCGCGGACTGGGTATTTGAAAAACCGAATGGATATACCGTGGTGTTCTCCGGTGCTCAAGGATCGCCCTCCTATTATGCAACCGTAAACATGCAGATTATCGCGACAACCAAAGCCGGTGGAAAGCACGAGACCGCCGATACCCTGATCGCGGACCTGCGCGAGCAAATCATGACGGCTCAAGAACCGAATGTCACGGACGCTGCTGATCAAAGCTTTACCAACACATCCGGCCAGCTTGTATCGGCAACCGGTTTTGCGGCGGCGTACACGCGTGATAATGAAGAATTCCGCCAGCTGCAATTTGCAAGCCCGAGCGCGGACGGCAATTCCATCTACGCATATTCGTACACGGCTCCGAAGGATTTTTACGAGGAGTACAAGCCCGTCGCCATCACGATGATTCAGAGCCTTGAATTGATAAAGTAATAATCCAAAATTGGTGAAAGGGAACAAGTGAGTAGTGAGTAGTGAGTAGTGAGTGGGTTTTTGGTTATGAGTTATGGGTTGTGGGTTACGGGCGCATGGCTCACGGCGCATAACTCACCTCCTACGCCCTACTCCCTTTGTTCTATGACCTACGGACTTACCATAACCCACAACCCATAACCTGCTCATTGCCAAAAACCATCATCTGCGATTTTCCCCGTACCCGACCACAATTCCCCTTCTTTTTCTATCAACTCCGGTCTCTCCTATCTTTTTTCGAGAGAATCTTCCGGCCGAGAATCAATATGCTTTCGAACATCAAAATCCAAAGGAGGACGATAGTTATCCATACGGCCCATGGGAAGCCAATTCGCATACCACCAAATCCCGTATTCATCCCCTGCATCATACCCCACGGACGCGCGCTCTGCGGCACCGTGAAGGATGCATAGCCCGCGCCGCCCATCATGGGCATGGAAAGGATGCCGCCGGAATATCCCGCCCAGCATCCGAGATATGCCCGCCCCATATTCACATGAGCGAGCCGGAGCGTCTCCGACCCCTCTCCTCCCATCATTCGATCCATTGCCTCATGCTGCTCGCCCGGATGCGCGTCTTCCATGAAGGCGTCTCCCAGCGCTTCGAATTGCTCATCGCTGATGTTGCCGCAATCGATCTCTGAACGGTCGCGGGCTCCCTGCTCCGACAAAATCGCCGCGAGCTCCCCGCTCGCATTCTGTCCGGAATCCGCAAAGACCGTGCCGCGGCCGTACATCATGCCCGTCATTTGCGCCGAGGCCGTTCCGACGATAAAAAAGGAACAAACAAGCGATCCTGAAAGAAGAAACATTTTCCAAGCGTTCATATATGTCGTGATCATTGAGTGAATCATGCGCTGAATATCCTGAACCATATCATATCAAGGTAAAAAACGGGAACGACACTGCACGAACGCGTGAGGTATACTTCCTTCCATGCAATACGCTTGGTTTCTGTGGAGCGCCGGACTGCTGGCCATTTGGTTCGTCGTCTATGCGATGCTTCCTACGCGCGCACAGCGCCGACAGCTCGTTATCGTCAGTTTCTGGACATCCCTCCTCGGCATTACGGAGCCAATATTCGTGCCCGAATATTGGAATCCGCCGTCTCTTTTCGGACTCGCGCAATCCACGGGCTTCGATATCGAAAGTTTTATGTTCGCATTCGGGGTCGGCGGCGTATCAGTGCTGTATGACGTATTTTTCCCGCAGGTCAGGCACCCCATGAGCCGCGCGGTACGCCATGGCGCGCGGCATCGTTTTCATGTGTTTGCGCTCTGGAGCGGTCCTGCAACATTCGTTCTGCTCCTGCTTTTCAGCGATCTGAACCCCATCTACAGCGTCATCGCGGGCTTGGCAGTGGGTTCCGTGGCCAGCATCCTCTGCAGGCCGGACTTGCTGAAAAAAATGCTCTTCACGGGTCCGGTATTTTTTGTCGTCTATTTTTTGTATTTCCTTTCCCTTGTTCTTGTCTTTCCTTCGTTTGTCGAAACAGTATGGAATCTCCAGCGGCTGTCGGGCATCCTGTTCGCCGGTATCCCCCTGGAAGAACTCGTATTCGCGCTCTTCTTCGGGTTCTATTGGGCGAGCATTTACGAACATGCGTCGATGTCCGTTCTGTCGCCGTATATCGCGCCGACGCGTGGTGGACGCGGTCATGCGTGATACAAAAATGCCGGTGGAGATGAAGCTTCGCGACCGTTGCCCAATCCCGGGCGCGATGATACTATCCGCCCATAGCCATGAAACATGCAGGAATTGTGGTCATTGTCGCTGTCCTCGCTCTCATCCGCGTCGCGCTGTTTTGGGGTATAGCCGACATGCATACGAATGCCGTTAACCAGCATGTCTGCCCGATCATCACGCTGATGGATTCAACCTGCGCCGAACATACGAATATGGCGGTTGCGCTCAGCCATCATCTTACGGTCGCCATGCATACGGCAACCGGCACGCTTGCTTGGCGCGTGGCCCTTGAACTCCTGGGAGCGTTAACGCTGTTCTGGATCGCGTATCGCGTTTTCAAAGACGCCATACCGTCCGGCATTCTTCGCCGGATACGGTTCTATAAACCGAAACCCGACATTCTATTCTCCGGCTGCTGGAAACAGCAGCGGTGGATTGCTTTCCATAATAAAGGATCAATCGCTGTCGCCGCATAGCGCGCATGCCCACGCGTCTTGTATGACGCTGTGCATGTGTTCGTGAAGCGGTTTTTTTGTAATTCCCTTTATCCTCTATGCGTGTACGACCTGCAACTCTCGCTCTCGTATCCCTCGTCGTGGGCATTGCCGTTGTCAGCCTCGTGCTGATAAAAGAACGGCCGAACGATCCGGCAAACGAGAAGCGTGTCAACCAAACGGAATCGGTCACCGATAACGGAATGAATGTTACCGTCTACAAATCGTCATCCTGCAATTGCTGCGGAAATTACGTGGCCTATCTCAAGCGCCGCGGCCTGAATGTCGAGACGGTAAATACGCAGGACCTCTCCGGCATAAAATCCGCGAATGGCGTCCCGCGCGATGTACAAAGCTGCCATACCACGCTTATCGGCGACTATACCGTGGAGGGACATGTTCCCATAGAAGCAATAGAAAAATTGCTGAACGAACAGCCGCCGATTGAAGGCATTGCCCTGCCCGACATGCCGGCAGGTTCGCCCGGCATGCCCGGCGCAAAACAGGGTCCCTTCGACATACGCGGCTTCACGGCCGACGGGACGCTGTCCAGCTTCATGCTGCTGTAATCCTATGCGGACCAAAAAGGTCGCGACCCTTATATCGCTTGGCCTGCTTACGCCGGGCATTGCGCTTGCTCATTGCCCGCTCTGCACGGCAGGCGCCGGACTCGCGGCGGTTATCGCCACGCGCTTTGGCGTGAGCAGCGGAGCAACCGGCATCTTCATCGGCGCCTTCGCCGTAGCCATGGGCGCATGGATCTCCCGTCTTCTGCCCAAAAAGTATGTCCCGCATCAGGAAACCGCGATCACTGCATTCTCGTTCCTCACGACCGTCATTCCGCTCCTGCCGCTCCTGACCCAGTACTCGTCCATCTACGTTGATATCGGCGGGGCATACGGCTCCTGGCTGAACCGCACCTATCTCATCAATCTCTTCGTAGCGGGCAGCGTGCTGGGCGGAACGCTCATGCTCATTTCGCCGCGACTCAGCGGATGGGTTACAAACATTCGGCAGGGCCGGCAAGTTCCCTATCAGGGGATCGCACTGACCTTCACGCTGCTCATTCTTTCGGCATTCATCACGGAAGTGGTCGTATGAGCACAATCCCCACCATCCTTGCGGGCATTACGGGAATCTTCTTCCTGCTCCTCTTCATCCAGCGCCTCGTCGGTCGGACATTCTGCGCGTTATGCGCAAGCGTCAGCCTGGCATGGCTTACCCTCTTCGTGCTGTACCGCCTCGGACAGGAAATTGACCCTGCGATACTCGGCGTTCTTATGGGCGCAAGCGTCACAGGCGCCCTGTACATGCTTTCCGGAAAACTGCCGGAGCGATTCAGACTCTTCAAGCTCCCGTTCTTCCTTTCAGGCATTCTGGCCGTGTATGCGCTGCTTGGCATCCAGGGAGACATGCTCTCCGCGACGGGATTATTGCTTGTCCTTTGGACGGTTTTTGCTGCGGCATATGCGGTGCGGCACCAACCGGCGATGGGCCGCGTGGTTCAGCGAATCATCGCCTGTTGCCGAGATTGGTAGCTCACGCCCTCCCCTCCTATGAGACCCTATCGGCTCCCCTTCATCCTCGGATCCATTCTAACCGCGCTCATTGCCATAAGCGTATTAGGACAGGCATCTCCGCCTCCCGCGAATGCTCCATCGAATGATGCATTCCCGGCCGGAACGGCTGATGTCTTGATTGCGGAACCGCCCCTTGTTTCTCAAAACGGCATTGACGTATCGATCGATCAGGTGGAACGGGCCGATGGAGTGACGCGCGTCATCTTCTATGCGGACAATCACCGGTATGATCTTTCTACTCTGGACGCCCGGCCATATTCCCTTCTCGCGGACCAGCAGCCAATCGGCTATGCCCTAGAAGACGGCGGCGCTGGAGGCCATCACATACGAGGCATTCTAACCTTTGCTGGAGACCTGCGCGGCCGTCTCCGCATCGGCCTGTCCGAAGATCTCATCTTCAGCTTCCGTATCCTATGACGGTACGCACGTATCGCATTGAAGGCATGCGCTGCGGATCATGTGCGCGACGCATTGAAGCCGTCCTCCAAAAAACTGCCGGCATTGAGCAGGTTTCTGTAGATATTCGCACGTCCGTTGCCGTCATCCGGTTTGCGGAAGCGCCACTCGATACGCAGGCGCTGCAGCGTGCTGTATCGGATGCCGGCGCATATGTGATCCGCGAAACGCCGCCGGACAGCCAAACGGATACGGCGCGCCGCGACGGCATGTCCTCCGTGGGCTGGGGCATCACCGGGGGGTTCGGCGCGCTGCTGGCGTTCTACCTTATTCAGGCGCTCGGCATGCAAAGCCTTCGGGCCCCAATAGACTTCGCGACAGAACAATGGTATTTCCTGGCGCCTCTCGTCGCCGGGTTCGCCGTTCAATCCGGCCTCTTCGCGAGCATACGCCGCATGCGCCGTATACGCCCGCAAACGCTTGCCGCCTCCGGCGGCGCATCTGCGGGCGCCATGGCGGCATGTTGTATGCATAATATCGCCCTGCTTGTTCCGGTTCTGGGTTTGGGCGGACTGGCATCCGTTCTCTCGCTCTATCAGCCGCATATCTTCATCACAAGCATTCTCATTACCTGCATGGGCATCGCCATTCTCGCGCGCAAGCGCAGGAATATGCTCATGCATCTCTCATTCGCTCATCTTTCAACATCATCTCTATGACGTCTTACGCACACACCCCGGCAGCCGGAACTCCGGAGCCGGCTCGCCATTCTGGCGATCGGACCCTGACCATTCGTCTGCCAAAATTATCGGCCCTTCCGTTGCAGACAACGGTTCTGCTTCTTCTTATTCTTCTTGCGGGAATCCAAACGGCGGAACTCTTCGCCATCCGGAACGCGGCGGGGCGCACTATCGCGGCCCCGGCCGCATCTGCCGGATCACCCGCGCCTTCTTCCGGATCCGGCCTTCCGTCGATGGTGGGCGGATGCTGAAGCGTATGAACCTCCTCCAACAACGGAAAAAGCGTGACGACATGGCTCTGTATACGATTCTTGCCGTCCTGCTTGGAACAGGCGCGCTCATCGGACTCACGACCGTGTCAGGGCTCTCGCTGGCCGATCGCGAAGCAAAGGAAACGGCGCGTCCCGCCAATATGGTCGTCACGACCATCGCTTCCCCGTCCTGTACGGACTGCTTCCCGCTCGATTCCGTTCTTGCGTCACTCGCGTCGCAGCCCGTCAATCTTGAAGAGCATCGTACCGTATCTTTCCCCTCGGACGAGGCCACTGGCCTTATTTCAACCTATAATATCCAACGCCTTCCCGCGATAATCCTCACGGGAGAAACCGACAAGGAAAACGTCCGAAGCTTTCTTTCATCCATCGCGGATGTGCGGAATGGAGCCATGGTTTGGACGCCACCGCAACCCGTGTACATGGATGCTGCCACGGGAGAAGAAATCGGCCGGGTCTCCATAACCGTTATTCGGGACGCATCCTGTTCGGAATGTACGGATCCATCAAATACGATCGCGCAATTGGAACGTATGGGCGTGCGGCAGGAATCGCTTACCATGCTCGACTGGAAAACCAGCGAAGCGCAGCAGCTCATTGGCACCTATGCGCTGACGGCCGTTCCCGCCCTCATCCTGTCATCCGAAGCAGGCCTGTATCCACCGGTCGTGCAGGCATGGACAGGATTTGGCACTACCACTGAAGACGGAACATTCGTGGCAAGCATGCGCATTCCTCCCTATACGGAACTGCCCGGAGGACGCATACGCGGCAACGTGCATCTTACGGCTATTACCGATGCCGCCTGTTCGAGTTGCTATGACGTGGGCGCACACCGGAAAATTCTTGAACAAAACTTTGGCGTACGCATTGCCGATGAGACGACTGCCGATATCAATTCCGCATCCGGAAAACAGCTTGCCTCGCAGTATGGCATTACGGCCGTCCCTATGATCCTGCTCACCGGGGACACGAAAGCGTATCCGAACCTCGTTACCGCGTGGAAACAAATCGGAAGCATCGAAGAGGATGGTACGCTCGTATTCCGCGATGTCGGCGTCATGGGAACCTATTATGATCTCCGGAAAGGAACGGTAATCAATCCGTCTTCGGACAGCGCTCCTGCCGGTTCGTAACCCCTCATTCTTATGTTCATGACTCTCAATACCACCAGACGTCTCCTTCGGCAGACTGGCGCGCTTCCCACAGTCCTGCTCGGGGCCGCCGTCTTGCTCGCCGGGTTATACATTCTGCAGACCCGGACCACCTCATTCGGCGCCTTTGTTCGGATGGCCGCCGACGGGTCATTCGGCGCCTGGAGCATGGCATATGCCGTCGGATCGACTCTTCTCGCCGTCCTCGTATCACTCCTGTTCGGCCTGTCCCTTGTCCAGATTGCATGGTTCGGCCATCGTCACCTCCTGCGACGCGATGGAGCTATTAGCATACTCAGCGCGGCCGGCGGAACGCTTTTTGCCGCATTTTCCATGGGCTGCCCTGCTTGTGGCGCCTTCCTTCCTGATCTTGTCGGCTTCTCGAATGGCCTTGCCGCGCTTCCGCTGTACGGACTCGAGCTTAAGGCGCTGTCCGTCGTCCTGTTTGGCGCTTCCGTTGCCTACGGCATGTCCAAAATCGGACGAATCTTGGCAGAGGAACCGGATGACCCCCGCGCATCAGCGTTCGCATCCAGAGCATCGCGGACGCTTCAATCTCGCACCGCGCAGCGCACGGCGCTCGTGAGCATCCTCATTGCCATCCTTGCGCTTAATCAGCTTATGATCGGCAGGGTGGCGGTGGCTTTGGGCGCATCGTCTCCGCTCATGGCCATGGGCGACATGCTCCGCGTGCCTGAAGCGAGCGCAAAAACCATCATCATGCCCATGCCCAACAGCGACGGAAAAACGACTTCGCTCAAAGGAATGCCCACCATTACCGAGGTGCCTGCAGAACCCAAGAGCGGGACTATGGCGGAACGCGGCATGCATGTAATGATCGCCAAAGGCACGCCGTTCTATGCGCCGAAGGGAATCAGCTTCGATACACCCGTTGAGGCTCTCGATGCCTGGGGAAGCTATCAAAACCTGGAGCTGACATCGCCAGAAATGCAGCGATTCCAGATGCTCACGAATATGCTCACCTGTAATTTCTGCTGCGGATCACCCACGGGCGTTACCATGAACAGCAATTGCGGATGCGCCCACGCACAGGCCGCGCGCGGATTCTTCCGGTATATGCTCAAAACTTACGGCGAGGCATATTCAAACGATGAACTTATCGGCGAGGCATACCGCTGGCAGGCCGTGTGGTATCCGGCGGGCGTGGTTGAAGACTATTTTCTCGCGACAGGACGCGGAAATGTCATTGGCCATACCACGCATGGAGGCGCGGGTTCCGACGGCATGCACGGACTGACGCAGGGGACCCAGACAAACACCCGCATCGCACCTCGTTAGACGCAAACGCACCCGACGAGACCCCTTTTCGCCGGGTGCGTTTAGGCATGGTACGAGTTAGGACCAAGGGAATGGGTTACGGGTTATGGGGTTCGGGTTATGGGGTTCGGGTTACGGGGCGCATACCGCACCCCCGCATCCCGCTTACCGCATGCCTCCCTACGCAACCACGTCCTACAGGGCGCGGCATGC
>QEVR01000002.1:175883-488594 GCA_003576745.1 Candidatus Uhrbacteria bacterium
GCGCCCTACATCCTACTCCCCACACTCCCTATTCCGCATCCTACGCACCACGCCTACGTACTCTCTTCGCATCCCGCAACCCGCATACCGCATGGCTCACGGCCCATGGCTCACGTCCCCCTACTCCCGACTCCCTTTCCCCACAAGGCTTGCCGCAAACATGAGAAGGGCGATAACAACGATGGTTCCGCCGCTTGGGATATCCAGATAAAAAGATGCAAAGAGGCCGGCAATGACAGCGATCAAGGAGAGAGCGATGGAATGGACCGTCGTCTTGAAAAAACTTTTGCTGAATTGCGAGGCCGTAAGCACAGGGATCACCATGAGCGCGCCCACCAAAAGCACGCCGACCACGCGAATAGACAAGGAAACGGTAATGCCGGCAAGCAGCATAAGCGCCGTATTCAGCGCGCGCACGGGCAGGCCGCCGGCTTTGGCAAGCTCCTCATCATAGGCGACAACGAATATTTTTCTGAACAGCAGTATCGTGGCGGCGAGCACGGCAACGCCGAGAACGGCGACAAGACGGACATCTCCCGCGGAAACGGTCGCGATACTGCCGAATAAGTACGAAAAAATATTTACGTTCAGATTATGCGAAACGCCGAGCAACACAATAGCCAGCGCGAGACTGCCGGATAAAAAGAGCGCCAGCACGGATTCTCCGAACATTTTTCGTTTTTCCCGCAGCCGGTCGATGCCAAGCGCCGCGAGGACGGACACGGCAATGGCGCCGACCATGGGATTGAAACGAAAAACCGCTCCGGCCGCCACACCGAGCAGCGACACATGCGACAGCGTGTCGGCGAGCAGGGAGTATCGGCGAACAACCAAAAAGACGCCGATAAGGGGTGCGATGACGGCAACCACGATCCCCGCCAGAAACGCGCGGATCATGAAGTCATACTGGAAGATCAGCGGCATATTACGAATGACGGTGAATATGCGTTATCTTCCGGCCGTACAGTTTTTCGATAATCTGCGGTTCATGGAGCAGGGAGGGCTTTCCATAACAGAGCAGGCCGCGATTCAGACAAATGACGGACTTCACTTCCTCGGCAATCACGTCGATATCATGCGAGACGAACAGGATAGTTAATTTTTCCTTCAGATTCAGCTCGCGGAGAAAATCGTAAAAATCCTTTTGCGCGGCAATGTCGATGCCGACGAATGGCTCGTCCAGAATCAGCATCTTCGGATTGGCGGCGAGCGCGCGCGCCACATATACGCGCTGGCGCTGTCCGCCCGACAAACGGCTCATGCGTTGGTCTTTCAAATCCGCGATGCGCGCGATCTTGAGCGCCTTTTGAACGGCTCGCGCATCCTCGCTCCCGAATCGGCCGAAGACACCGAGCGCCGCCGTCCGACCGCTTTCCACCACCTCGGAAACCGTTACCGGAAATGAGGCGGTCTCCGTTGCGATCCTCTGCGGGACATATCCGATCTCAAACTTTTTTTCATACACATCGAGGGACATGCCGTCGATGCGGACACTCCCCGATTCCGGCCTAAGAAGACCGACGAGAATCTTCAGCAGAGTCGTTTTCCCGCTTCCATTCGGACCGATAATCCCGACATAATCCCCTTTCTCGACCGAAAATGACACGTGCTCAATCACGGGATTGCGGCCGTAGCGGAAGCTCACGTCCTGAACCTCTATGAGGGGCTGTTTTCCTGACATGTGAGTGCGGTCTTTAGATTGCTGAGATTCTCGAGCATGACACTCACGTAACTCTTTCCTGCCCGCAATTCCTCTTCGGTCAGGCCTTCCAATGGATTCAATACGAGGGTTTCTGCTCCGATCTCATTCGCGATTGTTTGCGCGATCTTCGGGCTCACCAGCGTTTCGAAAAATATAACCTTGATCCCTCGAACCTTTGCGAGGTCCGCGATTTCTGCAAGACGCCTGGGAGACGGATCTTCGTCGGGCGACAATCCTAAAATATATTCCGTATCGAGCGCATATTGCCGCGCAAGATACCTGAAGGCATTATGGGTTGTCACGATAGTCCGGCTGGCGCATTGTTCCAAACCGCTTCGATAGGCCTGATCCAATTCCGTGAGCGTTTGGATATATGCGTCGCGATTGGCCTCGTATGCGCCGGCGCCGTCGGGATCCGCATCCGAGAGCAGTTTGGCGGTCAATCCGATGATTTTTTGCGCATTTCGCGGATCAAGCCAGATATGCGGATCATACGCCTCTCCCTCATCATCTGTATCCGTTTCGAGAACGTCAACCTGATCGCTCATCCTCGATACAATGACTCCCTTCGACCGGATGTCATCCGCCAGACGATCGGCCCATCCATCGATGCCATTCCCGTTATACAGAAATAATTTCGCTTTGTAGACGCCCGCGATCTCGAGAGGGGTCGGTTCATATTCATGCGGTTCTGTCCCGGGAGGCGTGATGTTCACGACCCGAACCCGATCTCCTCCCACCCGTGCCGCAAATTCCGCCAAAGGATAAAAACTCGCCACGACGGTTATTGTCCCCTCGGTCGTATTAGCGTTTAACGGCGCTCTACGAGCGACTGCCAGCCAAAGAGCGGCGACGAACACGGCCGCTAAACCGAGAAACAGGGCAAGTAATACAGCTCGCTTTTTTATATTCGCCATGCCGACAGTCTAAATCAAGAGGGCGTATCTGCCTAGAATGAGAATTTCTCGAAATGAATGCGTCCGGGACTCACGCCGAGCTCGCGCAAGGCCTTTCGCAATGACGCGAGCATGGGCGGCGGCCCGCAAAGATACGCTTCCCGATCGGCGATGTCGGGTACCAACCGCGATAGTTTGTCTGCGTCAATCGTTCCCTTCTCTCCCGGATGCTCCGGTTCATGGCTTAAAACGTAATGGAGAGGAAAACGGTATCGGGACGACAGATGGTCCAACTCTTTCCGAAAAATGATATCGTCCGATGTCTTGCTCCCATACACAAGCACTGCATCATTGCTTGGCGCAATCTGTTCGATGAGGGGGCGTATAGGCGTGATACCCACCCCGCCGGCGATAAACGCGTACTTCTTTCCGGGCGTCGGATCGGCAGTAAATACGCCATACGGGCCGTCCACGATCACGCGCGTTCCCGGCCTGAGATTGGGAATGGCGGACGTGAAATCTCCGGACTGTTTGATGGTGAACCGAAGCCGATTCCCTTCCGGGATGGCAGACAGCGAAAACGGATGCTCCTGCCACCAAAAACCTTTTTGGAGAAAACGGAGGATGAAAAACTGGCCGGGCAATGCGCGGAAGCGCGATACATTACTGCCCTCGATCATGACGGAATTCGTATCATGCGTTTCGGGGACAATGCCGCTGACGCGGAAACGCTGCGTCCATGACTGCCGAACCGGTTTTGCGAAGCGGAACAAGAGCACATTACCGAAGACGAATATATACAACCCGTACCAGTATGCGGTAAAGACCCCACTCTGCAGAAAGTCCCCGCCAAGCGGCAACTGGTGGAAAAAGGCCAGCCCGACCACGGCGTATGTGAGCAGATGCGCGTAATACCATGTTTCATACTTCAAGCGCCGCCGCACAATGGCAATGGAAAGAAGAACCACGCCAATGAGGAGAATTACGGCAATGGCCGCCGCAAGCAGGCTTGCGTCTCCCGTCACGAGATGAACGAACTGTCGGAGAGGATTCGCTCGGACGAAATCCGCATACGCAAGCGTAATAAAGAGCGGATGCGCCAAGACAAACCCGAACGTGGCATATCCGTTCCACGCGTGCACGCGCGTAAGTTTATCCAGCCCAAAGAGACGTTCGATCCAAACGGCTCTGCCGATAAGCATAAATTGCAGCAGAATGCCGGAAACCGCGAGGAGACCGAAAAGCCTCCCCAGCGCGAGCATCGACCCCGCAGCCATTCCGCGAAAGAGCGCTGAGGATCCTTGCCACCAAAACCATGCAATCACCAAAAAGTGTGCGGCCAAGAGGAGAATGACAGCGAATCCCCACATGCGATGACGCAAGTTCATAACTTGTGATTGGGAAAAAAGGGCTAAGGGAAACGGGTTATGGGTTATTGGTTACTACGGGGCGCATGGCTCACGGCGCATGGCCCAAGGCTCACGACTAACCCTCCCCACTCCCCCATCTGGCGGTGAGCGCCAACACTGCAGTAGTACTCGAAACTTCCCGCCTTATCGGCGACGAATTCCACGTCATACCTTTCGCCGGTCTTATTCGGAGCAAAGTCAACATTGAATTCATCGAGGACAAAATTATGAAAGCCCCCGGCATTCACGAAATGAATCTTGACCGTATCGCCTTTTTTCACGCGGATCTCATCCGGCGTGAACCAAAAATTTCCTCCTGCCACGTCGAATGTCAGGACCGTTGGCTCATGTAATGCCGCGCCGGCTTCAAGCTGCCTGGCCTGCACATCCGTGAGCTCCAAAGGTTCCGTGGGCGCCATTTGGCCATTCGGTTTTGGCGTATCATTCTCCGGCGTTGCGGAGGATTCGACGGCCGTCGGCGCATCTTCGGCCGGCGCGGCGGGCTGTTCGTTTGCCAAAGGCGCGCATCCGGCGCCGGTGATAAGCAAGGTTGAAATGGCGATCGAATGGACGATGCCATGGAACGGATTCTTCATAGGAACGTGTATATGTTTAACGAATGAGTGACGAAAAAACGATCCCTTGTCGCACGGCTTTGAACTGTGCAAGGACATTTTTCTCGATAAGGTTGTATCATGAAATCATCTCGTCTTCCATTCTGCAAGCATCGGAGATACTCCGCGGCAAACTATTCTGTTTGAAACGATACGTCTTCCGGCGGGAATCCCATGCGCCTCCCTCTGAACGGCCCGTTTCCAATGTACCATTCAGGCACATTCGGGATACGCTCTCAACGCATATTACCGTTCTGCCTTGAATGCCCTTCACAGAATCGTCTATGACACCTGCAAAATCCTCACTCCGTGTGCCATTTTTCCGCCAAAGAACGGAATACACCTGCGGCCCGCGCGCACTGCAGATGGTGTTGGCATATTATGGAACCCGGGTGACAATCAGCGCTCTGCTGAAAATATGCAAGGCCAAAAAAAGTACAGGAACGGAAAGAAAGCATCTTATCGCCGCCGCCTCGTCGTTCGGATATCGCGTGCACGCAAAGAACGACTCGAACATTTCAGCCGTCTGCTCCTATGTCGCACGCGGCATACCGGTGATAGTGAATTACCGGCACATTTCTTCGGAGGGCCATTATGCCGTTGTCGTGGGATGCACCCGGACCGATCTGATATTGAATGATCCCTGGTATGGTGCGGGATGGCGCATTTCCAAACAGGATTTTCTCAAACGGTGGTATGGCTACCATGTCAATAAACATACGCGCTGGATGATGGCCGTATATACATAAAAACGCGGACGTATGCGTCCATGCCAGTTTTGAATCGATCCGCGGAAGGTCTTCTCGCTTGACAGATGCCGCCGACGCGTACATCAAACCACCATGCTATGATGGGAGCTCGCGAACCTATGGACGCATCGGCAATGGGGCGGCAATTCCTGACGCTCACGGCAAAAACTCTTCTTGCCGTCATGCTTTTTTTGACGCTGATCCTGGTAACGGCCCCGAACTGCCACATCCGGCACCCATCGAACGCCCATCAGCAATGGCAGCATTTGGCCTGTCACGCCGATAGCATCACGCTTCCGTTCCTGGATGTGGTGCATCTTTTCGGCAATATGCATCTCCCGAATCTGGCGGAGCTCCTGCTCCTGCTTGTCGCCGCGGCCGCCATTGCCGTAGCGGGAGGCCGCAAGGAAAATGCCGAGCCTCCGAATATCAGAATCCGCCACCGCCGACTCCGTTGGATTTGGGCCCGGCGTCTTCCATTTTCCGATCCTGCAACCAGTTTATTTTATTTTGTGGCACAACGCGATGCGTGACCTCGTCCCGCGTTTGATTCTTCCAATTCGTTATTCCTCATCAGACGATATGTCATTGTTATCTCAAAAACCTATGCCACAACAGTCTTTTCTCGACTCCATGCCGCCCAAACAAAGTTTTTACTTCGGTCTTATTTCGGGCATTGGCGGCATGGCAATCGCCGGTCTCCTCTTTACCATGACGGGAGGATTCGCCTCCGGTGGATCCCCGCTCGCCAAGGCAACTGCGCCCTCGGCGCCGAGCCCGACCGCTGCAGCGCTCGCGCCCTCGCCCACACCCTCGCCCACACCCACTGCCGCGGACATGCCGCCCGTAACAGATGCGGACTGGGTGCGCGGAGACGTGAATAAAGCGCAAGTGGTTCTCGTCGAATATTCCGATTACGAATGTCCGTTCTGCCAGCGCCATCATCCGACCATGCAGAAAATCATGCAGGACTACGGAGACAAAGTCGCCTGGGTATACCGCCACTTCCCGCTCACAAGTATTCACCCGCAGGCTAATCCGGCGGCGCTTGCCGCAGAGTGCGTCGGCGAGCAAAAAGGGAATGACGGCTTCTGGAAATTTACGGACGCCATGTTCGATAACCAGGATCAGCTCGGCGATACCTTCTATGAACAGACGGCGAAATCGCTTGGCGTAAATGTCGACACATATACGTCCTGCTACACCTCCAAAAAGTACGCTCAAAAAGTTAGCGAACAATACAATGGAGGCGGAGCCGCGGGCGTATCAGGCACGCCGGCAACCTTCGTGAACGGCCAGCTCGTATCCGGGGCTGTCCCCTATGAGCAGTTCCGGTCAATCATCGATTCGATCTTGAACTAACCAAGCCGCAAAACGCCTCCACGTCACGGGGGCGTTTTTGCGTTGGACGTGGGAGAATTGGGAAGTAGGGAGTTGGTCGTGAGCCTTGGACCTTGGGCCATGCGGTATACGGGATGCACCATGCGGTATGCGGAAAGAGTACGTAGGACGTGGTGCGTAGGATGCGGAATAGGGAGTGGGGAGGGTTAGTCGTGAGCCTTGGGCCATGCGCCGTGAGCCATGCGCCCCGTAGTAACCAATAACCCATAACCCGTTTCCCTTAGCCCTTTTCCCCGCAACCCGCTCACCGCATTCCGCCCTCTCCTCCCTACCTCCCCGAACCTGCTATACTTCAAACGAACGCCCGATTCTTCGCGGATTCGGGGATATCATTCATTAGTATTGCCCTTCATATGTCAAAGTTCGATGCGAATAAACTCGCCCTCGCTGGCGCAATAACGGCCGCGCTGTGCATGATGCTCTTGAGCATCCTGAACGGCCTCGGTCTGTATCAAGGAGCCACGAATCAAATGATGTCGTGGCATATGTATTACAGCCCGACCGTGGGCGGAACCGTGAGCGGCATGGTAGAGGCCGCCGTTATTACCTATGTCGTCCTCTTTGTGTTTGCATGGGTGTATAACGCGCTCGGCGCAAAAAAATAGCGTTCATCCGCATACGAAATAAGCCCCCGAAGAACGGGGGCTTTTGATTCAGAACGCGGACACGATGGCGTTCGCGAGCTTGTCGGGGTCGTGCCGCAAAAGACTGCGCTTCACGTCATCGCTCGGATCATGCTGCACATCGCCATCGGCAAGCAGTCCGCAGCGGATAATGCGAAACGATTCGTTCGCAAAGTCGTCTTTTACGACGGGCTCGCCGGCGGCCAAATACCGTTCGAAGAGTTCCGACGGAATCGGTTCGCTGTTCACGATAACCGCGTCGAGGGCGGCGGGTTTTACATGATCCTGCACCACGTGGACAAAGCGTTTCGCCGTAAAATCGTCTGTCTGCCCGGCTTTCCAGGCGAGATTCAATACGAAGACGATCTTCGCATCCGTTTCGGCCAGGGCCTGACGGATGCCTTTTACAAGAAGCACCGGAATGATACTGGTGTAAAGGTCGCCCGGCCCGAGAACGACAAGATCCGATTCCGCGATGGCGGAAAGCGCATCGCGGTTTGCGCGGACGGACGGAGACAGGAAGACGCTCCGGATCGGCGCGCGATCCGTTCTCGGTTCGTCGATGGAATGTTCCCCATCCACGACAGTTCCGTCTTCAAGACGAGCGCAAAGATTCGTGGCGTGGACGGATGCCGGAATCACTCTTCCCCGAACATTCAGCAGGCGATGCGCGTGCCGGATAGCCTCCGACCGGTCGCCGTAGATAATCTCGAGAGCGGAGAGGATGAGATTCCCGCAGTTCTGGCCGCGCAGTCCTCCTTCTGGAAATCGGAACGTAAAAAGCCGACGAACCACATCATCGGCCGATGAAAGCGCGACGAGACATTGCCGCAGATCGCCCGGCGGCAGCACGCCCAGCTCGTCGCGAAGCAGTCCGGTGGAACCTCCGTTGTCCGCAATCGAAACAATGGCCGATAGATCCACGGGATGTTTTTTCAAACCGAGCAGGGCCGTATACGTCCCCGTGCCGCCGCCAAGGACGGTAATGCGTTTCAATTGTCCATCCATGCCATTCCTCCGATTATCCTGTATATGAATGAGTCAATGTGCGTGTGGTATATATCCAATACGACATGCGGCGTCAAACAAAAACACGGCTTCAACATGAAACCGTGTTCGAACGTGCGCCGGACAGGCGCGAGAAAGCCGTTTTAGTCGCCAGGTTTCCGAAACGCGCGCAAGGGCGGAATATCCGGAAAACGCATGGACTCACCTGCGTCGGGAATAGTACTCTGCATGGGCCGCAATGACGGCGGAATGGACAAAGAGTCTTTCGCTTCGACGCGGAGCACGAAATCCGTATGAAGGACCGCGGCGCCGAGCTGAAAACAGAGTCTGCACGTTCCATTCAGACGACTGGCTACTTCGGCGAGCGAAATGAGCGTCTGATAGTCATTGCCGACAACGGCGCCGATGACCGGCTTCACCAGGAGCTTATGCTCCTCCAGTTCCCCGTACTCCTTGTCGAATACCGCCCCGCAGTACCCATTGGCAACGGCATAAATGTACTTTGCTGTGTGGTAATACGTAACCATCCAGTCCCTCCGCCTCCTATGTATCGTTTTTGGAATAAATACGCAACCGGAAGACGGCAAGCGGTATGCTCTATGCAATGTTCACGCTCGCGCGTCATTCCTGTTACCCTGATTCCGCCATGCCGCATGCGAATGCCGTCCACATCAATATCAACGCATCCTGGAAGGATGCCCTGAAGGAAGAAATCGAAAAACCGTATTTCAGGCATTTGATGCAATTCGTAAAACACGCGTATAGGACAAAGACCGTCTATCCCCCGCCGAAGGAGATATTCCGCGCTTTTGATGCAACGCCATTCAACAAGGTGAAGGCAGTGATTATTGGACAGGATCCGTATCACGGCGCGCATCAGGCGAACGGATTGTGTTTTTCGGTGAACAAAGGCGTGCGTCAGCCGCCCTCGCTCCAAAACATTTTTAAGGAAATCTGCCGAGACGTGGGAATCCCCATTCCCACAAGCGGTAATCTCCAGCATTGGGCGGAACAGGGAGTACTCTTGCTGAATGCAGCGCTGACGGTGGAGGGCGGAAAGGCGGGTTCGCATCAGCATCGCGGCTGGGAGAAATGCACGAATGCCGCCATCAAAGCGTTGTCGGACAAGCGCGAACACCTAGCATTTCTGCTCTGGGGCGCCTACGCAAAAAGCAAAATGCCCCTGATCGATGCAAAGAAACATTTGATCCTCGCGGCAGCGCATCCGTCGCCGCTCTCGGCGAACAAAGGGTTTTTCGGCTGTCGCCATTTCAGTAAAGCGAATACCTATCTGAAAACGCATGGCAAAACGCCGATCGATTGGTCGGTTCCCGAATCCGCCCGCGTTCATAAACGCCGTTCAGACTGATACAATACGTTTTCCATGCAAACACTCATCGCGCTCATGCCCCAAGGCATTGTCGGACATATCGTTTTCGCCATGGTTCTTACCGTCCTGCTCCATCTTACGCGCCCCGTATATTTGGCGTTCCGAAGACAAAAAACGGGTTACGGCGTGGTGTTCAATAGCGTCACGGGGCTCCCCATGGACCTTGTGACGGTCCGGCTCATCGACGAACACGGACAAACGGTAAGCTCGGCGGTAAGCGATAAACACGGCCGCTACCGCATTGCCGCTCGGCCCGGGGAATTCACGGTGGATGTGGCAAAACAAGGCTATACATTCCCTTCGCAATATCTCAAAAAACACAGCACCGTATACGCCAATATTCTGCCGACGGCTCGGATTCGGGTGAAAGACTACGGCATTATTACAAAAAATATTCCCATCGATCCGGCAGCGGCCGGCAGATCGAAAGTATTCGGTGTTCGCATTGCCCTGGGAAAAAATACGCAATACCTCCTTGCCTATCTCAGCCCTTTCGTTGTGATCGCCTATCCTCTCATACGGGGAGGCATTCTCCCGTGGATACTGTACGGCCTGTATCTCGGCGCGCTTCTTGTGCGCTTGCTGACGTTTAAGCCCGGAAAGCCTGCATTTGGCACCATTACGGATGCGGAAACGGAACGTCCCGTTTCCCAGGCCGTTGTCCGCATCTTTGACGCGAAATTCAATAAGCTTAAGGAAACGCAGGTGACGGCAGGCACGGGTCGCTATGCATTTGTTGTCAGTCCCGGAGCGTATTATGTCCTTATTCACAAACCCGGATATAAACGCGTCCGCCTGAATTTTCCCGACATCAAACGCGAAGGATTTACCCTGACATACGACGTAAAACTCAAACGTCTTCCAATGCCCGTGGCACGGACAAACATCGACACACAGGCGCCTGCCGCCCCTACGCAAAACATTGCGTATGGCGATATGGGATAACGCTTGATATTTCGCGGAATCTTCGGGTAAGCTGAACCTGCATCTGGATTTCTATGCTGTACGCGGAACGGCATGCGAGAGCGCTGCTAAAGGAATTCGATATCGAAATCAACGGCTCCCGGCCGTGGGATATTCGCGTCCACAATCCGAAACTCTATGGACGCGCGCTGTCCATGGGATCGCTTGGATTCGGGGAAGCCTACATGGACGGATGGTGGGACTGCGATGCTCTCGACGAGCTCTTTTTTCGCCTGCTCCGGAAGGATATTCGCGAACGCATCAAGAACAATTGGCCGGTTCTTCTGCACGGCATCGTGAGCCGCCTTTTTAACCTTCAACGCAAATCCCGCGCCTTTCACATCGGCGAAAAACATTATGATGTGGGAAATGACCTGTATCAGGGTATGCTGGATCGCCGCATGGTGTATACATGCGGGTACTGGAAGGATGCAGCGAATCTCGACCAGGCGCAGGAAGCAAAACTGGATCTTGTCTGCAAAAAAATCCACCTCCTGCCCGGACAGCGCGTGCTCGATATCGGTTGCGGCTGGGGAAGTTTTGCGAAATTCGCCGCAGAACGGTATGGCGCCCACGTTGTGGGGATAACCGTTTCCAAGGAACAGGTTGCTCTCGGCCAAAAGCTCTGCGCGGGATTGCCTGTGGAAATACGTCTTCAAGATTATCGCGACGTGAATGAAACGTTCGACCATATTATTTCGCTCGGCATGTTCGAGCATGTCGGTTACAGGAATTACCGGCTCTTTTACGACCTCGTGTCGAAAAACCTGAAGGACGACGGACTGTTCCTTCTGCATACGATCGCCGGCCCGTCGTCCACCACCGGAACCGATCCTTGGATTCATAAATATATTTTTCCGAACTCCATGCTCCCTTCAGCCGTACAGCTCGCGCGCGCGGCAGAAGGACGGTTTATCACGGAAGACTGGCATAACTTCGGCTCGGATTATGACAAAACGCTTCTGTCATGGTCGAAAAATGTGGAATCGGCGTGGAACGGCTTGAAGGATCGCTATTCAGAGCGATTTCACCGAATGTGGCGTTATTATCTCCTTTCCTGCGCCGGATTGTTCAGAGCAAGACAGGCGGAACTGTATCAAATCGTCTATTCAAAACACGGTGTTCTCGACGGATACATTTCTGTTAGATAAACAATTTACAATTGGAAGTCGGTAAAGGGGCTAAGGGTACAAGTGAGCGGTGAGTAGTAAGTGGGATTTTTAATTATGCGTTATGGGCGCATAACTCACGACTTACGAACTTACGAACCTACTGATTTACAGACCTACGGACTTTCAGACACAAGAGCTAAGGACTGCGGGTTTCGGGCGCATGACGCAAGGCGCACGGCGCATACCTCACCCCCTACGCTCTACATCCTACGCCCTTCTCCCTCCTCCCGTGTGACTCACGACCCATACCTCACGACTCACGCCCTACGGACCTACTGACTTACAGACCTACGATCTTACAGACCCACGAACCTACGGACCCGCTCGGGTTTCGGGCGCACGGCGCACGGCGTCTCCCGCAACTCCTGAATAGCGATTCCCCTGTTTTTCGTGTATGAAGGACGCATGTCCGATACGGCGCTTCCGCCACAATCCCGAAAAACCGCGCATGCCATAATTTTCGCGGCAGTCGTGATTTTCGCTGCGTTCTCATTCCTCGGCTTTGCCGCCTACCGCTCCGGCGCTCGTGGCGCCCTGCCGGCGGAAAGCATCGGCGGCGGAAGCCAGAACCCCTCCCCTGCCGCCGAACCGGAGCCGAAACCAGAGAAGATTCGCCATGTCCCCATGCCCGACGAAGTCCGTGGCATCTACTGGACGGCGCAGACGGCGGGAGGTGAACGCGGTCAAGAATTGCTCGCCTATATGAAACGATACGGACTGAATACGGCGGTGATTGATCTTAAAATGGACAATGGCGAACTTGCGTTCGATCCCCATTCGGATGCCATGAAAGCGACGGTGATGGATGATCCTGTCATACGCGATCTGGATGCCCTCCTACACAAACTCGCTGATGAGGATATCTATCGCATTGCCCGCATCGCCGTCATGCGGGACGGCGCCTTTGCGAAGATTCATCCGGAGCTCGCCCTCAAACGCGCGGGAGGCGGCATCTGGAAGGACAATATCGGCTCAATATGGCTGGATCCTGCGGCAGATGAACCCCGGCTCTACGGCATAGAGCTGGCACGGGAAGCGTATAAACGGGGCTTTGACGAAATACAATTTGATTATGTCCGTTTTCCCTCTGACGGGGCCATCGGCGCCATTCAGTATCCCATATGGAGCCAAACGACATCCACGAAAGTTCAAGTGATGCAAGACTTTTTTGCAGAGGTTGGCGGAACGCTCGCGCGGGAAGGCATCCCCGTTTCCTTTGATGTATTCGGCATGACATTCATCTCCCTATCGGATTTCAATATCGGACAGCGGCTCGCGGACGTTTATCCATATGCCGATGCCATTTCCCCAATGGCATACCCGTCGCATTATCCGAACATGTTCCGCGGATATCCAAATCCCTCGCTCGTCCCATACGAGATCGTGAAGCTGACACTGGATGAAGGCGCACGCATTATGGAAAACCTTTACGGCGTCCCGGAGGAAGAGAGCCGACCGAAATTCCGCCCCTGGCTGCAGGACTTCGACATCGGGGCCGTCTATACGCCTGAACGGATCGAGGCGCAAATTCGCGCGACGCGCGATGCCGGCGCATCCGGCTGGTTGCTGTGGAATGCGCGGAATGTGTACGAACCGGCAAACTATCTCCCCCCGAAAGAAACTGAGATACGAAAACGCGACGAAGAGAAAAACGCTCCCATCCTCGAGTGAGGACGGGAGCGTTGAAAGGCTACTGTCAGGTGGGTTCGGCGTCGATGTCATCTTCGACGCGGGCGAGGTAATCCTCGAGCCATATTTCGAGCACGCGTTTGCGCGAGGCGTCCAAGGACGACTTTCGGATCATGTGCAAAATCCTGTTCCGCCGCGTGCGAGGCCTTCCGTTGTCGAAACGTTCATCCGCATGCAGATCGGCGACAACCGCGAATTGCCACGGCTCGCGGGCCATGGCGAGCGCCGTCTCCCATGGGAGATGTTCGATCGCCGCGGCATACCCTTTGTCGCCCTTGTCATCGTCCTCCGTGTCCCGATCGATCTGTTCCAGAAGAAACCGGTGGCGGTTGAGGGTTTCCGGCTTCATCGGAACGCATTCGGCGATATATCCGCGCCGGGCTCGTTCAATGAGCTCATGGAATGACGAAGGGATGGATCGCACATCCGGCTCTCGCGGCCGTTCCAGGGAGTCGCTGCAGCGCTGTAACCGCTTCATGCGGACTCGGAGAACGGCGGGACGGTTCGATTGGATCACCTCTGCGCGGATCGCGACGATGGTCGTTCGAATCCCGGAGATATCGCCGTTTCTCCCGATGAGAACTTCACGCGTATAGATTGCGCCAACCGCTTTTCTCCCGACTCGGATACACGCGGAAGGCGCATCAGCATCGTTTTGCGGGTACCGCGGAAGTCTTCTGCCGGGCAACGCATGTTCCCATGCGGCATAGCAATCTTTTTCAGATCGGAGGAATGGAAGGCACCATCGCGGAATTTCTTGGCTCTCGCCGGAGGACATGCGGCTGAATTGCCCCTTCCCTTCCCGAAACAGACAAACGTGGTATCTCCGTTTCAAGGAGGCGGGCTCGATCCGAACGGACAGCGGCAACGGCCGACGCAGAAATTCCGTATTCCGCGCCAGCATGTCGGAGCACGTCATGTTCCTGAATCGTTTTTCCGGCCGCTGGACATAGCATCTGCCGCGGCCGCCATGCACAACAAGGAGCGGATGCTCCAAGAGTTCATTGGGCAGGCGGCGGCAATACAGAAATGCTTGCGCTTCGGATTCGAAGGCCAACGCGGGAATCACGAGGCTCGTGGATCGTGCATTGGCAACGAGCTGGAGTTCCATGATATTCACCTCGTCTCATATAGATGCTCTGAATATGGAAAGGCCGACTGACATGCCACGATAAAAAATTTCTCGCCTTCTGTCAAGAAGGGCATACAAAAAGGAGCTCCCGAATGGAAACTCCTTTGTTTCGATGGGGCGGAGGCGTGTGTTACCCTACCTTTGACCCCGAGAGGGCTCCTTCAGATGAACGCGAGCCCGGTACCGCCTTCTGTGTAGTAAGCGGTATCTCCCTCAAAAACGTGCGAATGGCGACGATGACAGCCTTTTTCTTTTCATCCCAATCCTGACTGTACGGGATGAAAAGGAAACGCGAGTGGTCCTGCCACAGCGCGCCGAGACCATGGGCCCGCTCTACCGCTATGGGGAATGCGGAGGGTCGGTATTCTTTCTGTTCTGCGCGCTGATTGTATGTTTCTTTTCCCGCCTGTTCGTGATACAGGACGAGATCGTATCGGCGGTATTCGCGATCCCTTGTCGTTCCGCAGAGCCTTCCCCATTCCTCATACCCGCCGGGCAGGTATACGGCTCCACATAAGGTTCCGCGATCAAGGACGACCGCCCGCTGTCCCCGACGAAAGGCCGTGATGTCTGCCAGGCTCTCGCACTCTTTTTGAATGCGGAAGAGGCGATACTGGAATTCACGGATCTCGTCGGCATCCTCCACATTCGGACGTATCCCCATGTATTCCCGCAACAGCGAGGATACCTCCGGGACACAGAGCACTTCGGTGCCAAAGTGGCGCCGGAGCTCTTCCATCATCTCGCTCTTTCCGGAGCACTGACCTCCCGCGAGGAGGATACGCGGAACGTATTGTTGCTCCGGACTACTGGTGTTGCCTGTCTCTGAATGCATCCCTCATGCCTTCCTGTGTTGTACGGACAATGCACCTTAGGCGACCATAGCAGTCTTATTCGTCTTGTCAACAGTCGTGGAAAATCGGTGTGCGGAACGTGAAAATAGGTTTCGAGGTTGCGTTCGTAAGTCCGTAGGTCTGTAGATCTGTAAGTCCGTAGGTCGTGTGGCATGGGTCGTGCGATCGAAACCTGTAACCACTCACCACGAACCTGCTATACTCGAACAATGAACAGAGGAATATACGAAACAAAAAGAAGTCACATATGACGACACACGCGACGTTCACATACGTTATGACCTATGTCCGCATCGTCTTCATCATGGTGCTTAGTATGCTCTTCGTTTTTGTCATTCCGTTTTTGGGTCTGGAAGCGCGCGATGTCCTTCTGGAAAATGTCGTGCATATGGGCATTCTGTATGCCATCATCGTCGGTTTTCTCATGTCTATCGCCATCCAGCGAAAACAGACGTTGGATCATGATATTTCCTTGGAACTGAACAAAATCCGTCGCATGTACCATCTCGGACTCCATCTCGCCCGCGAGGAATCGAGGCTCGAACCGTGGTTTACCGAACTCAAAGAACATTTGCATGCGTATCTCGGCATGTTTCGGGAAGTCAGTTTTCAGGTATATGAGCGCGGAAGCGACCTTTTTCGGAGCGTTACGTATACCGTGTACCGGCTCCCCGCCGATCATACGCCATACAATCGCGAACTCTATCTTTCCCTGCTGGATGCTACCGCGACCGTTACAGAGGCGCGCGAAGACATCCGATCAAAAAAGGACCAGACCATCGGCTATTTTCAGTGGCTCGTCATTCTCGTCGTAACGCTGACCTTTAGCTGGCTGATTACCTCCGCGGTCCCCCCGAGCCCGAATGCGCGCATTGTGGCGGCCATCATTGTATTTAATTTATTCCTCGTGCTCGATCTGCTCTACGAATACGATCGATTCAACGATAAAAAGCTCCGGTATATCGCTGACAAGTACGCGACGAATCTCGATCATCTCGAGGAACTGCGCCCGTCGTCCCGTGCGCAAGGGAAGAAAAAGGGCGGAAGGTAAGGTTTTGAGAACATGGGTGAGAAAATTTCCCGTGTTCTCGGGATAAAAACATGCTATCCTGAACACACCTCCACATGTATGGCCTCTGAATTGCAGTATTTCGTTAAAGAATCCCTGGAACGAGGGCAGTCGCGAAAGAGCGTCAAAGACGTTCTGCGGAAAGCCGGTTGGCCTCTTGATGAAATCTCCACGGCGCTGGATGCCTATGCCGAAGTGGATTTTCCCGTGCCTGTCCCGAGACGCAAACCTTATTTGTCCGCGCGCGAGGCATTCATGTATTTGGTCATGTTTCTTACTCTGTATATCAGCGCCATCAGCTTCGGCACGCTCCTCTTCCAATTTATCAATAAATGGTATCCGGACCCCCTGCTCTACCTTACGCCGAATATCAGCGCCATCCGTGAAGCGGCCTCATCGCTCATTATCGCCTATCCCGTGTTTCTCTTTGTCGCCCTCCGGCTGGAACGCGCCATCCGCAAGGATCCGGAAAAACGCACATCGAAGATCCGAAAATGGCTCACGTATGTCACGCTCTTCATTGCCGCCGGTGTCATTATCGGCGACCTCATTACCCTTGTCTCGAATTTGCTGCGAGGCGATCTCACCACGCCATTCGTTTTGAAAGTCCTCGTTGTCGGCGCCATCGCCGGAACGATTTTCGGATATTACCTTCTTGATCTCCGTACGGAGGAAAAACCCGTATGAAACTCGCCACCAAACGTGTGTTCGTCATAGTTCTGACCGTCCTTGTTTCCGCCGCCCTGGCGTATGGCATATACCTTGCCGGATCTCCGGGACAGGAACGTCTGCACAGACTGGATGAACAGCGCGTTTCACATCTCCAGCAGATCGCATCCAGCGTTGATTCCTTTTACACGCAAGAAGCCCGACTCCCCTCTTCGCTGGACGAGCTTCGCACAAGCCGCTTCACATATCTTACCTCCGTCGCAGACCCGGAAACGGACATACCGTATGAATACCGCATGACGGCCGACAAAGCCTATGAGCTTTGCGCCGTTTTCAATCTTCCAACGCCCGACATGCCAAAGGATTATGGTCCGACGCCGGATTTTTGGAGGCACGAAGCGGGACGGATGTGTTATGTTTTTGACGTTCGCACGCTCGACGTGCTGAAGCCGGCACTTCCCGTGCGCTAATGTGCTGTTGGTAATTCAACAAGGGGAACACGTGAATGGTTCGTGGTGAGTGGTTACGGGTTTCGAGCGCACGACACATGCCTCACGACCTACGGACTTACGAACCTACGGACCCGTTCGGGTTATTGGTTTCGGGCGCACGGCTTATGGCCGCCTGATATACTGTAGGTATGGATATTTTCCTCTGGGCGGCGACGCACGCGGGAACGGCAGCGGCAATTCTCTTTATCCTCAACCTCTGTTTTGTCGGAGTCGTTTTGTTGCTGGAAAATCGCGAACCGGAAAAATCCATCGGGTGGCTCTTGGCGCTTATCGCTTTTCCGATTATCGGTTTCATCCTCTACCTATTCTTCGGCCATAATTGGCATAAACAAACATACCAGGATCGACGGCTCGTGCATTACGCCATGAATGAACGCAAGCGCATGGCAGAGGAAGATGCCGGGCAAGTATCCGATCCTCAGGCTGCCGCTTTCCATTACTTCGCAACGAACGCGTCGGGTTTTCGACTGACCAAGGGCAATGCGGTCCGCATTCTCACGGACGCTCATGAAAAATATGCAAGGATGTTCGCGGAACTTCGCAAAGCAAAAACAAGCATCGATGTGGAGTATTTTATTTTCCGTTATGACCGTACAGGGCTAGAGATGATCAATATTTTAAAACAAAAAGCGAAAGAGGGCGTTCGCGTTCGATTTCTCGTTGACGGAATGGGTAGTTTGGGATTCGGTCGAAAAGCGTTTTCGGATATGCGCGCCGCCGGCATTCAGGCGCATTACTTTGCCCCGTTGATTACGATTTTCTTTTTTTTCAAGGCGAATTATCGCGATCACAGAAAAATCGTCGTGATCGACAATGAAATTGCGTACACGGGCGGCATCAATATTGGCAATGAGTATCTCGGCGAAAGCCGAAAAGGATTTTGGCGCGACACCTCACTGGAACTTCGCGGACCATGCGTCAGGCAATTTGCCGAATTATTCCAGGAAGCATGGGGCAGAACCGTCGGTTCTTCGGCAAAGCCGGATCTTCCGCGCCCAAAGCATCAACCGGAACAGGAAACGGTTAGCGTCATTCCCAGCGGCCCGGATACAGACTGGCTTGCTATCCATCAGCTCTACCTTGCCATGATCCACGGCGCAAGAACGCGCATACGCATTCAGACGCCGTATTTTATTCCGGACGAAAGCATTCATGCCGCCCTGTTAAATGCGGCGTTGCGCGGCGTGGATGTGCAAATTATGCTCCCCAGAAATCCCGATTATGCCTATCTCCGCTGGGTTGCGAATACGTATCTCGAAGAAATTCTGCGGGCGGGAGGGCGCGTATTCGAATACGTGAACGGGTTCCTCCATCCGAAAGTTATTCTCGTGGATGATCGGATTGCCACGATCGGCACCTGCAACATCGACATACGCAGTTTTCGCCTCGACTTTGAAGTGAACATCCTGACAAGCGGGTCAAAAACCGTAAGGCATTTGTTGGAAGATTTCGAGCACGACCTCGGGAACTGCGAAGAAATCGACTATCTCGAATTCATCGACCGGCCTCTCGGCAAGCGCATAAAGGAATCCGTCGCCCGCCTCATCGCGCCTCTGCTGTAGAAACAAAAGGAAACATGGTATTCTGTATACTCTATGGGGCAAAGAAAACAGAAGGCGTGGATTATTTCAGCAAACATGGGCTATGGGCATGACCGGGCAGCTCATGGACTCGAAGAAATTGCGGTGGACAACTCGTTTATCACTTCCAATACATACCCGGGCATCCCGAAACAGGACCGAAAACTCTGGAAAGAAACGCGGACGCTATATGAAACCATTTCGCGCCTCAAACCCGTACCAATTCTCGGGCACTTGCTCTTTGAGGCCATGGATCGCTTTCAGGAAATCCCGCCTTTTTACCCACGGCGTGATTTGTCCGATCCGAATCTTCAGCTTCAGGGCATGTACCGGTTTATTAAGAAGGGCTTGGGAAGACATCTGACCGATAAACTCAATAAAGATCCCCGTCCGGTCGTCTGTACGTTCCCGCTCACGGCCTTTGCCATGGAATATCACGGCTACAGCGAGAATATCTATGTGGTCGTGACGGATACCGACATGAGCAGGGCGTGGGTGCCCCTCGATCCGAAAAAGAGCAAGCTCCAGTACCTCGCGCCGACGGGACGCGTGGTGGAGCGTCTCAAGCTCTATGGCGTGAGCAATGACCGTATTTTCCATACCGGCTTTCCCCTGCCGAAAAGCATCATCGGGGGAACGGATTCAACTATCGCCAAAAAAGACATTGCCCGGCGCATCTGCAATCTGGATCCGAACGGAATTTTCCTGAACAGGTATTGGCGCACGCTCCGGGCGGAACTCGGTCTCGGAAGCTGTCTGCGGCTCAAAAGCATGAAACGATCGCCGGTCACTGTTACCTTCGCCGTCGGCGGCGCGGGAGCGCAAAAACAAATCGGCGCGGCCATTCTCCGAAGTCTTCGGGAAAAAATTCGCCGGAAAGAAATGCGCCTCATCCTCGTTGCAGGAACACGGAAGGTGGTTGGGGATTATTTTATCGAACATGCGCGTCAGGCGCGTCTCGGGCCCGAACTCGGGAAAGGCGTTGTCGTATATTACAATGAAGACCGGCATGCGTATTTCCACGGCTTTGATAAGATTCTGCGTGAGACGGACATTTTATGGACAAAGCCGTCTGAACTTTCCTTCTATACCGGAGCGGGCATCCCTATTCTCATGGCTCCGCCTGTCGGTTCCCAGGAGGAATTCAACAAACTCTGGCTCCTGAACGTGGGCGGCGGCATTGCCATGCACGAACCGGAAACCTGCGATGAGTGGCTCACAGACTGGATACAAAGCGGCGCGCTCGCCAGGATGGCCTGGAATGGCTATATCGAAGCGCCAACCCACGGTACCTATCGCATCGAAAGCATTATTACAGGGATTAAAGTCGAAGTGGAACAATTGCCATTGATCGTATAGAACGGTCATCGATTCTTCGCTTGAGGAACACGGGTTTCGGATTTCGGGACTCTAAGCCAGGGAGGAAATTGTGTCTGAGAGCTATTTGCTTTCGTTATTCGCTATTAGAATTGGTGAAAGGGAACACGTGAGTGGTGAGTAGTGAGTGGTTACAGGTTTCGGGCGCGTGACTCACGACCTACGAACCTACGGACTTACAGATACAAGAGCCAAGGACTACGGGCATCGGCTTTTGGATGCAAACCGCATTCTTATTCAATAAATATTTTTTATTTCATGCTCACGTGTGTTAGAATATATTCGTCGAATGGTGCATCCCGAACCTTCAAAGGAGTTCGCATGGGTCTCGAGGACAAATGTTGCCGTATCTGCGAATGCTTTCTGAGGGAAGACGGCCAATGCTCAAACCCTCATTGTTCGACGCATCGGACAACGGTCCGCGCGCCGGAACATACGGCATGCACCGAAAGCGGCTTTTCACACAAGCCGACTCGGAAAATTTCCTATCGCGACCTTGTTCGACGTAAGAAAAAACTCCCCGCCGGCGTATATACGCTACTGGAATTGGAGGGCGCAGCCGTGCCTCCGCCCCCGCTTGTGCCGGAGCTCGATATCGTCACTCCGGAAACATCCGGAACGGATGATGAAGGCGATCGGCCGACTCCCGTGGAAGTTCCTGTGGCCAGAGACGAAATGCCTCACGCGCCCGCGAACGCCAAATCCGCAACGAGAACCCATAGCGGGATGCGCAAACGCGCATGCCTCAACGAAGTCATCGCCGACCTCGACAAAGAAAAAGCCGGAAACGGCTGAATCTCTCAAACGTCGATCCTTATCTTGGATCGGCGTTTTTCCATTATGTAATTCTCAATCAACAAAATGCCTCAGCCGGCATCATATCGGCGAAAGTACGTATAGCCATCGAGAAAAGTTCACATCGTCTACCTCGCTTCGCTTGTCGTCCTTTCACAGATACCCTCCCTCTCAGTTTCTCGTGATCCGCTCCCTTTGCAGGGGTTCGGAGATTCTCTCACTCCCCCGAAACCTTCCGCTCGCGGTCCGGGGCGGCTCTGCACTGGCCCGCCGCTAGCAGGCCTCTCTCCGCCCGTTCGATTCATCCCTCCAAGCACCAAATAAAAATCCCGCCGTATAGCGGAATTTTTATTTGGCAGACCAACCCCCAACTTTTGGAACCAGCTCATCTCTGAGCTGAAACAGTTTTATGCCATCGATTTTAAAGCTAAAAAGGCTGATTTTGTAGGCTCAAGACTACCCCATTACAGAGTAGAATTATGCAGAATGAGCAGGAATGAGCGGGCATGGGACAGGTATAAGCGGGTTGACATGAAGGCGAAAAACTGATAGAAAGCTATGTCATCCTGACCCCTACGGCAGGGAAAGCCGAGACCTTTCACAATTAGAGGTGATCCCATCGCGAACACTCATCAGACGGCAAGCGCCTCGCCGCGCTTTCCCATGGCGAACCGCGCTTACCATCCTACGGGTTACGACCTGTGGTGGTGGCAAGGACGACGGGCAGCCGAGGAAGAAAAGCCACGGGAGCCACCCTTTTTGTTTGGCTACGGCTACGACGTGAGCTGCTGGCTCGATGGCTACGACAACGTGCGACAGGAGGAGACGATATGAGCATCGACACGTTCAAGAAGGCCGGTATCTACCTCCGCTATTGCCGCTTCGCGGTAGTTCCCGAGATTCCGTACGCGCAGGATGTGCTCTACGCCCTGCGACTCTCGGAGGAGGAGAAATGCTACACGTTTTGTGTGTGCAACCACGCCACCTATGTGGTGAATGTAGGCCTCATCATCGCGGCGGTCGGCTACGACGTGCTCTGCATGGAGCGGTACGACGAGGCCAAAGCCCGCAAGATCATCGCGCAGGCGATCCTCAGCCTCACCGCAGACGAGGACAAGTGCCTGTTCAACTTGGCACTCGCCGAGGCGACGGAGACGGTTACGGGACAGCCCGCGCCGTACCGCCTGAAGCGCGACGCCACTCTCGCGATGTGCGAATGCGCGTCGTGCAAGGAACGCAAGGCACCCCTCGATCCGTTCGACGACGGAAGCGAAATCGAAGGTCGAGGCTTCGATCTCTACGACTGATATCGCGCATCCGTGCGGCAAAGAGCACACTCGCTCTCGCCGCTCGGGTGCGCTCTTTCTTTACAAAAAAAACAAATCCACCTCGTTGGTACGAAGCGGATTTGCTGGCAGCCCCTGGGGGAATCGAACCCCCGTTTTCAGGATGAGAACCTGACGTCCTAACCACTAGACGAAGAGGCCTGGAAAGCTGGCGGCCGTCGCTGAAGCCGGAAGCCTGCAGGCGGGAGATTAGTGAAGTTTAAAGACCTCCACAATAACGAACGATGTGCTCTTAGGGACGATGTATCCAATCCTTCGTCATACGCACCAAAAGAAACGGCGCCTGCAAGGGTTCGGCCATAAGTTCCTTTACCACCTTTTCCATGCGCGATCCCTGCGAACCTTTTACAAGAATCAGATCTCCCTGCCGGATAAGTCCTTGGAGGAACAGGCCGCCCTCTGCGCTCGTGTCAAAAGAATGAATACGCTCAGCGGACATTCCGGCCTCTTGCGCGGCGGCCGCAATGGCGCGCGCGAGTGTACCACATGTCACCAGTTCGTCAATGCCGAGCGCAGCCGCTTCGTGTCCGACGGAACGATGCGCCTCATCGGAATACTCCCCGAGTTCACGCATGTCACCGAATGCCGCAATGCGGCGTTGGCCTTCTCCCACGGGTATGCCTGCCAAATCTCGAAGCGCAGAGATCACGGCGGTTGCGGACGCCGCATTGTAGGAGTCGTCAATGAGATACGTGCCTTTAATGCCTTTGATAATGCGCGTACGCCCGGGAATGCCGTGATAATCCCGTTCCAGACGCTCAAGCGCTTTCGCCGCAGGAATATCGAGTTTGGTGGCTACGGCAAGGGCCGCGGCTGCAGCATAGGCCTGCGGCCGGCCAACCGTCCCTCGAAGCTCAAGAGCATATTCCTTTCCGAGGACGGCAAACGAAACCACAAGGCCGACAGGAAAAATATGACCAAGCTCATTGGTTTCCGTGAGCGTCTGCGCATCCACGATACGGACATCGCTCCCTTCCGACGTGCCGAAATATGCGCATTCCGTCCGGCACTCCTTGCGCATGGCGGTAACGCGGCTGTCATCGTTATTCAAAACGCCGAGTCCGTCTGCCGGCAAAGCCCGTATAAGCGTTGCTTTTTCATTCGCGACATCGTCTACGGTGCCAAAAAATTCTGTATGCGCCGGAGCAACGGCCGTGATGACAGAAATTGACGGCGGAGCAATGCCGACAAGCCATGCCAGATCGCCCTTATGATCCGCGCCCATCTCTAAAATGAGAGTCGTTGCGCCTATTCTCCCGAATCCCCATCCGAGCCAAAGCGTCCTCCATAACACCAGAAGCCATTTCAAAGGGTCGCGACCGGGCGTCTGAACATTCAAAATGGTAAAGGGAACGCCGTACTCGTTATTATAATTTTTCAACGAAGCGCGAACGGACGATCCCGCCTCGCGAGCTCCCAGCGCGGCGGCAATGGTTTCTTTTGCCGATGATTTCCCGACAGAGCCTGTAACGGCGATAATGAATGGCTTTTCACGTCGTATCGCCCGCCTGGCAGCGGCGGCGAAGATCGTAATAATGACAGATTTCAGCATAATGTTATCCCTCGGGCGGCGGCGTGGTCCTTCCATCCGATTCTCCGGACGGAGAATGATTCTGCGCGGGGTCCTCATTCTGTACACCTTCCTGTCCATTATTTCCAGAGCTCTCCAAAACAGACCCGTTTTCCGTGTCGATGGATACGGCATCAGGAGCCGTGGACAAGTCCGCCGGAACATCAGGAATCACGGAAGATTCGGGCACGGCGTTCAGATCGCGCTCCGTGGGCACTTCCAAATACGCAAGAACGAATGTCGCAAGTTCGCTCCAGAGCGGAGCAGATGTGACTTCAGCGAATTTTCCCGCGAGGGGCCTGTCGAATTTCACAAGCATGACAAAAGCGGGATTATCCGCAGGCGCAAACCCAACGAACGTATTTTCATACACGCCGTCAAGATACCCCGCTCCACGCGGATTCGCCATTTGCGCCGTCCCCGTTTTGCCCGCCACATAATACCCGGGAACGCGCGCGCGTTTTCCATGCCCCCGCTCCACAACGGATACGAGCATGCCTGTAACAAGCTGCGCTGTCCGGGCGCTGATGGGTGTTCCTATGGATGCAGGTTCCGTTTTTTGGCGGGTTCCGTCCGGATGGAGGATTTCATCCACGATATGCGGCTTCATGAGCCTCCCGCCGTTTGCGAGTGCCGCGAACGCCGTAATGAGCTGAATAGGCGTTACGCTTATCCCCTGGCCGAACGAGGCTGTTGCATAATACACATCGGCTTTTTTGGCCAGACCGAGAATATTCCCCTCTGCCTCCGGGGTAAGTTCTATTCCGGTCTTCTTCCCGAATCCAAATGCCCGCACACCGGCGGCAAATGCTTCTTTTCCGATCAGCCGCTGCACAAAAATCGTTCCGGTGTTCAGCGACTCCTCGAGTACCTGGGTCATGGTTTTAACGCCGTGGGACTGTTTATCGAAATTTTTTATTTCAAAATCGTCTATTTTTTCCACGCCGGGATCATTGTAGGTTGTATTGGGAGATATAACATTTCGTTCAATACCGATAGCCATGGTAAAAGGCTTAAATACCGAACCCGGTTCATACTGCGCGAAGGTATTCGGATTATTGAATATTGCGAGATTTTTTACATCTCCGTAACGGGCCGGATCGAAATCCGGGACGGAGCACATGGCAATCATCGCACCCGTATCGGGATTCATGATGATGACGGAACCGCCGGCCGCTTCATAGCGCGCCACGGCCGCCTCGAGTCTTCTGCACGTTTCATACTGGATTGTCCGGTCGATGGTAAGGATGACGTCTGCGCCGTTCACTGCCTCGCGTATATCTCCCCCGCCGAGCATAAGCCTTCTGCCTCCAGCATCTTTTTGCGCCGTTACATATCCGGGCTTGCCTGCCAGTACATCGTCGAATGACCCTTCGATCCCGTACACGCCTTTTCCCAGCCCGTTCTCTTCCGTCCGCACAAACCCGACCACATGCCCGCCGATATGCTGTTCCGGATAAAAACGCGCCCATCCTTTTACAAGCCCCACGCCTGCAAGACGAAGCGCCTCGATTTCCCTTGCCTGTTCCGTGGACAAGCTCTTCGCGAGCGGGTCGTATGGATCGTCTGGATTTGAGGTCCAGCGTTCCACGAGTTCAGCCTCCGTTTTATCTACATATGACGCAAGACTCCGAGCAACCTCGCCGGGATTGTCCATGGCCTTCGGAACGCCATAGAGCAGCCACGCGTCTCTGTTCGTTGCGAGCGGATGCAATGTATCGTCCGCACGGTCACGGACAAGAATTCTTCCGCGAACGGGAACGAGTAATTCCTGAAGCTCGTGCTGGCTCGTTGCCAAAAGGCGATAAGTTTTTCCATTCCATATCTGAAGATAATACAGGCGTCCGACAATAAGGATGCCCAGGGCCAAAAAAATGTATTGGAGCGCCTTCAGCCGTTCACCGGACGCTCCTCCAAGCTTTGACCGCTGTTCTACCCTCCAGCCTGCCGCACCGTATGCACTCATGGGAATGTATTAATACAACTCTCGCTTTTTCCGAACCTGTTCCAGATATTGGCCGAAAACGTCATAGGCATCCTGCCGTTGGCCGGCTGGAGGCGCCGTGCTCGTTGGAATGAGAACCTCTCCCTGACGGATTTCCGCGGGCGTAAAGCTCCGAAGTCCGAGCTGCACAATGCGGCCTGTCAGATCCATACGTTCCTCCGGAAGATCGGTATTCACCGAGGCATTCCATCCGGAAAAAGCAAACTCGGCCGTAATATGTCCAATCTCATTTCCCGCGTCGTCCAGCATGGGCCACGATCCCTGCAAAGAACGGAATGTTCTGGAGTCTCGATCGATCGAGGCATACCACGTTCCTTTTGCCGCGCCGGCGGCGCTCCGTTTTACCCAGGCGACTTCGTCTGGATGAGGATTGCGGAGATTCCAAGCGCCCACAAGCGACAAAAGAACTGTCTCAACCGCAGCGGGTTGTATGCGCAAGGACATGTTCAGAACGCGACGGCCCTGCTCTGCGGTTTCCGCAACCGACCCTATGGGAACGGCGACGGATGAAATGCCCGAAGCCTTCAAGGCAGCGCGTATATCGGAACCGTTTCCCGTTGAACGGAAGGCTTTCATGCCCGCTTTGTCAAGAAGAATATCGCGGTCGAATGAAAACCAGCGTGCGTTCGTTGAGGTTGCCGCAAGCGTGCGGACATACTCTTCCGTCCCCGTTGATACCTCGCGCAAACGAAACGCCACAGCATCGGAAGCGAGAACCGCGTCGAAACTCTGAAAACCGTCTGCACGGCCGTTTTGACTGAATCCGGCCACGCCACGAAGCCTCGGGCGAGCAGGGTCGCGAAGATCGGCGCTGCCGGCAAAGGACAGCCATTTATCCAGAACAAACCCGCCACCCGACGCGCGGATATCCCAAAAAACGCTCGCCTGCACGGTTTGCGCCGTTTGCGCAATGGACAGGTTTTGAAACGCATCCTGAATGGCCTTCTCCGGCGTCACCCGAAAGACGAAATACCAAAGCATCCCGCCGCCGACAGCCAGCAGAAACACAAGAAAAACGATGAGACGTTTCATGACCCAATGATAGCAGAATTGCTCTACCCCTGCCCGCTCTTCGGCTTCTTCTCCTTATAATACACGCTTCCCTTCAGGATCTCCGGCAAATAGTCCTGCTTCACGGGTTCGTCAAAGGCGGGATTATACATATAACCTTTGCCATATCCGAGATTCTTCATAAGCTTCGTCGTGGCGTTCCGAATATGCAATGGCACCGGTGCATTCGGCTTTTGTCTCACATCCTGCGCAGCTGCGCCATAAGCTTCGTAGAGCGCATTGGACTTCGGAGCCTTTGCTAAATATACCGTGCATTGCGCAAGAATGACATTGCACTCCGGCATACCGAGAAAGTGGCAGGCCTGATAGCAGGCGACGGCCTGTACAAGGGCTTCCGGATCGGCCATGCCGATATCTTCGGATGCGAAACGAACGAGGCGTCGCGCGACATACAGCGGATCTTCGCCCGCCTCGAGCATGCGCGCAAGCCAGTAGAGGGCGGCGTTTTCGTCGGAACCGCGCAATGATTTGTGCAGAGCGGAGATGATGTTGTAATGCTCCTCACCTTTTTTGTCGTAGAGATAATGCGAACGCTGGAACGCATCGTGCAGGCGCTCCGCCGACAGAATGACGGTTCCGTCTTTTTCGCGGGAAGATGCGTTCACGGTGAGTTCCAGAGCATTCAGCGCCGTACGCGCATCGCCGTCGGCAAGGGCGAGGAGTTCGTCCATGACGTCGTCGGTAACGCGGACGCGGAGATTCCCGAGACCGCGGACCGTATCGTTCAGTGCGCGCGCAATGATGGCGCGCATGCCGTCCTCACCTACTTTTTCGAGCACGAACACTTTACACCGGGAAAGAAGTGCGGCATTCATTTCAAAACTTGGATTTTCCGTTGTCGCGCCGATAAGAATGATGGTGCCGCGCTCGACATGCGGAAGAAAGGCATCCTGCTGCGCTTTATTAAAACGGTGGATCTCATCAATAAAGAGCACGGTGCGCTTTCCATGATACCCGAGCTGTATCTCCGCTTCTTTCACTACATTCCTGACCTCCTGAATGCCGCTCGTGACGGCGGAGAGTTCGACAAAATGGCTTTTGGTCATGCCAGCGATGAGTTTGGCTATCGTGGTTTTTCCGGAACCGGGAGGGCCCCAAAATACCATGGAAGGAATGCAATCTCGTTCAATCAGAAGGCGGAGCGGCTTTTCCCTCCCGACAAGCGCATCCTGTCCCACGATTTCATCGAAACTCGCCGGCCGTATGCGGTCGGCAAGCGGGGCGAATCCCTTGCGGCGTTGTTCGGCCGCGGCATCGAAAAGCCCTGGCATACCGTATAGAACAAATTTAGAACGGGCGACCGGAAAAAGCAACTGCCTGACGGCGCGAGGGTTACGGGGAAGATTACAGATGATGGCTTTTGGCAATTGGTGAAAAGGAACAAGCGAGTAGTGAGTGGTTACAGGTTTCGGGCGCAAGGCTCACGGCGCATGGACTTTGCACCCTCTACGCCCTACGTCCTACGCAACTCCACCATGGCTCACGACCCATACCTCTCGACCTACGTCCTACGCAACCACGTCCTGCGTACTCTTTTCGCATCCCGCAACCCGCATACCGTATGGCGCAAGGCTCACGGCTCACGGCCACCCCTCCACTCCCCACTCCCCAATCTTGCGAACCCCCTTGCTAAACTCCAAACCGTCTTTTCCGAAGCGCATACTCGGCAAGGGCGGCATCAAGTTCCGCTTCATCAAAATCCGGCCAATATTTCTTCGAAAAAAAGAATTCGGAATACACAGCCTGCCATGTGAGAAATCCGGAGACGCGTTCTTCCCCGGATGTTCGAATCACCAATTCCGGTTCCGGCATGTCGGGCCAGTACATCCGAGCCGTGATCGCATCTTCATCAATACGATCCGCGGAAATACCGTCTTCGACGATACGTTTGACGGCATCGACGATTTCATACCGTCCTCCGTAATTGATGCAGATGCAAAGCGTTCCCTTTGTGAGATCTTCCGTTTGTTTTTCCGCTTGTTCGATTGCTTCAACGACGGATGCGCGAAGTCCGTCGCGGCGGCCGAGCACGCGAATGCGCACCCCCCTGCTTTTAAAATGCTCGAGCTCGTTCCGGAGCGCGAATTCGATAAGCTCCATGAGATAGCCGACTTCCTCCTGCGTCCGTTTCCAGTTTTCCGTGGAGAACGCAAAAACCGTCAGGACTTCGATCCCGCGATCCAAACAGAGATCTCCGATTGTTTTCAGCGTGTCGTAGCCGGCTTTATGTCCCTGGAGCGTCGGAAGGCCGCGCTCTTTGGCCCATCGCCGGTTCCCATCCATGATAATCGCCAGATGTCGTACGGGTGTTTCGGGCATACGAGAAGCGGAGCAAGTGTACGCGTTTTCAGTCCTACGGTCAATCGGGTCGCAAAGCCACGGCCCTTCCGGGACGCGGTTATTGAGGCGTATTGATTAGGGAGAGGAATTCAATGCTGCCTGTTCTGCCGCAAAGGACGGGGGGAAAGAATTTACCGTCTCAAAATGCGGCATTGCCGACTGGCATTCCACAAAACATTCCTGTCGTGCACGGCTACAGGCTCCCCGCCCTTCCGCATCGCCTTCGGCTATGGCAAGGCAGGTGTTCCGCGCTTCCGCGCATCGCGCTGCACAGGAAGCGCGCGTTTCCGACGGTTTCAGCAAACCGAGTCTGAAAAGCATAGTGTCGTCGCATACAGCAGTGTTGCACTGTTCAGCTCTTGTGCGACAGGCATCCTGCAGAACTACATTGTATTGCGATCCCGCAAGGCAGGCGCTAAGACCGATCCCGCATTGCGCATGGCATAACGCAGGAGGAATTTGTTCGATATTGCCGCCTCCGCCGCCGCATCGATCCAGGCATGCAAGATTTTTTCCACGGCAAAGAGCGAGGGCCTCCTCATCGTCCTGTGACGACTGTATGCATCCGTCAAGCTCCACTCCGCATGAGACCTCGCAACGGACCGCCGGCTCCGCGGAAGGACTGCAGGCCGACGCGCATTTCTGATACGAAGATCCGCAGGAAGCCAAGCCCTCATCCGTCCGATAGACGATCAGCGCATCTGTTGCCGACGTTTTATTGTCCTCGAATTCCGCGCGCAATGCAGAAAAACGAATTTCCTGGCATTGGCGCAGGGCGTCACGGCATGCGCGCAAGCATTCCGGTATCCCGTTCTGGAATGTCTCGCGCCGAATAGGGACATGCTCCGTCGACTCGGCTGCTGTATACGCCAAGGTAGAAGAAATACGAACTTCCGGCGCCTCCGTTGCGCCGGCCAGAGAAGCGAACACGAGGATGGGCGCAACCACGACAGCGACTAGCATGAGCATGATGGTGGGAAAAGAAAATGACACCCGGTGCCCCGTGGCGCGAATGCTCCTGCTCCGAGATCCTGCTTTGGCAGGCATAGAAAAAGTATACCACGTCATGGCGGCGAACAGATTGTCATTTTTTCCGTCCTCTGATACGCTCCGCCAAACCCAGAGAGAAATTGTATCATCGCATCGGGCTATAGCGCAGTTGGCTAGCGCGCCACGTTCGGGACGTGGAGGTCGTGGGTTCAAGTCCCACTAGCCCGACCAGGAAAAAGCACTGAGATCGTCAGTGCTTTTTGATACGCGCGTCCCGGTTTCGCCAAGAACGTCGTAGCGCCTCCCGCTCATGGCAGAAGGAGCGCTCACCCGCATTCTACGAAAACATGGGGCGTGCCGCCCCCTACTTCCCACTTCCCGCTTTCCCTCTTCCCCGATTGTTCCGTGCGGATGTTTCAGATGAAAAGAGCGGAGCTTGTGTGCTCCGCTCATGCGGGACGGGACTATTCCGTGTCCTCGTCTCCGGCCTCTTCTTCGCCCTCCTCGCCGCCTTCTTCCGCGTCCGCATCACCCATCATGTCGTCGTCGGAAGAGTCGAAGTCGTCGTCGAACCACATAGGTCGATCCGATGATATTAAGAGTTAACTGTAACGGCGGAATCCTAAAATCCTGCACAAATGACGTCAAGAAAACCTGTGAATAAGTACAAACAAAAAGAGCCCCGTCAAACGCGGCTCTTTCGGGTCCCGGTCCTACATGGACGGGGCGTCGCCGGAAGGCTCTTCACCACCTTCGGCAGGAGCTTCCGGAGCTTCTTCTGGTGCAGGCGCGCCGCCTTCTGCCGGCTGATCGCCCGCCGGCATGTCGCTGCCGGGTGCACCCTGTGGCATGTCGTCAAACAACATAACAATTGTCACATGGGTTAAGAATTAGTTGGTCGAGAATACCTGCACAGGAAAAATGGGTCAAGATTTTTGTCAACCGTTTCCCTGGCCTTGTCCAAATAATTCGGCTACGCTCCTGCCATGGGCAATTCGCGGCCGAAGGTCGGCGTAGGCGCCATCATCCTCCATGAGGGTAAGGTCCTCATGCAAAAACGACGGAATGCGCACGGAGACGGCACATGGAGCTTTCCGGGCGGTCATCTTGAGTTTGGAGAGACGCCGGAAGCCTGCGCGGCACGCGAGGTCATGGAGGAGCTAAACTGCCGTATTCGCCGCGCACGACGAGGTCCGTTTACGAACGACGTGTTCGCAAGAGAAGGTAGGCACTATATCACGATCTTCGTACTGGCCGAATATGATTCCGGCGACATCCGTATTATGGAGCCGGATAAAACCGAGGCCTGGCAATGGGCCTCGTGGGAGGAGATGCCGCGACCTCGCTTTCTTCCCATTGAGAATCTGCTCGCACAGGGGTTTTCGCCGTTCAGGTAGGCCGGTAGATTGTATGAACGCAGTTCACTGGTCTGTGGGTTGCTCTGCCGAACATTCGTAACAGAGCGCCACGGCAAAGGGACAAACGGACCCATGAACGTCGGACCTGCGTCTACCTGCATGACGAATACCGAAATCGTTTTTCGCATCGTTTCCCACATCCCGATGGGGTGCGTTTTGACATACGCCGATGTCGCACGGCTCGCGGGCATGAAGAGTCCGCGCGTCATCGGGAATATTCTTCATACGAATCAAGACCCGGTCGCAGTCCCCTGCCATCGCATCGTGAACGCATCCGGACGCGTGTCGGATGCCTACTCGATGGGAGGCGCGAAGATACAGCAAACCAGACTGCGTGACGAAGGAGTACGGATGCACGGATTACGTGCGAATCTCGCGCAACGGTGGAAGCCCTCCAAAGAATACGCGTCCTATCTTCGCCTGCTTCGCCGGTTCGGAGATCCAGGACCCTGGCCATGGTTCGGAAAAGATCGGCCGCATACGCCCGATGAAATCGCCATAGGCGCCATTCTCACACAAAACACGAGCTGGCGGAATGTCGAACAAGCGCTCGTAAACCTCCGCCGCGAGGGTGTCGAGACGCTTTCTGCCATCCCAAGGTTCTCCGAGCGCCGCTTGCAGGAACTCATACGTCCGTCCGGCTTCTTCAATCAAAAAGCGGACAGATTAAAACGTTTTGCCGCATGGATCGACAGAGAATATTCCTCGCTCGAGCATTTCCTGCAACTCCCCGTCTTACGCGCGCGTGCCGAGCTTTTATCCTTCAAGGGCATCGGCCGGGAAACGGCGGACACCATTCTCCTGTATTGCGGCACAAATCCCATCTTTGTGATCGACGCATATGCAAAACGATTTTCGACTGCCCTGAATCTTTCCCCAGAGACGGCTTACGAATCCCTTCAGACGCATTTCATGGACAGGCTCCCGACGCACCTGGGGCTTTTTCGAGAATATCACGCCCTGATCATTGCCTGGGGGCAATCCGAAAAATAAAAACGCGGCTGAATGGGCCGCGCGAGCAAAGCGCCTTTTGTATTGGACGAATGCCTATTGCCACCTGCGACGACGCGGGCCTCCCGCCTGCCTTTTCTGTGGATGCGGATAACGCGGCTTTTCGGCAATCGGGGCGCGATGCGGCGGAAGCAACGGAAGATTCTTTTTTGGAAGCGCGGCGCGGATGAGCCGTTCAATAGCGCGTACATCGCCCATTTGGTCCGGCGTTGCAAAAGAAATGGCGCGTCCTTCGCGGCCGGCGCGTCCGGTTCGTCCGATGCGATGAACGTAGTCCTCGGCATTGTCCGGAAGATCGAAATTAATCACGAGTTCGATGCCGGTAACATCGATACCGCGCGCCGCGATGTCAGTAGCCACGAGAACGCGATATTTTCCCGTTTTAAATCCGTCGAGAGCTTCACGTCGTTGCGCAAGCGACCGATTTGAGTGGATTTCCGCGGCCTTATGCCCCATGGCGCGTACAGCGCGGGCAATTTTTTTGGCGCCATGTTTGGTCCGTGAAAAGACGAGCACGGATCCGCGGTATTCTCCGAGCAATCGGTCAAGCAGGCGCGGCTTATCCTCTTTTCGGACGACATATAATTCTTGACTGACGCGTTCGGCGGCCGTGCCGGAGCGCGCGATTTCCACCCGGACAGGGAGCTTCATATGTCCCGCCGCGATCCGCGCAATCTCTCCGGGCATCGTCGCGGAAAACAGCATGGTTTGGCGATCTTTCGGAACCGCAAGGAGTATTCTGTTTATTTGCGGAGCAAAACCCATATCGAGCATCCTATCTGCCTCATCCAGCACCAGAACCTTCACTTCGTGTAATTTGATGGTCTTCTGCTCCAGATGATCGATGAGGCGGCCGGGCGTTGCAATAATGACATGCGGATTTTTCTTGATGTGCTGCATCTGCACATGCATGGACGCGCCGCCGATGAGAACGGCGGTGCGCAAACCAATGGGCCGTCCGATTTTCTGGAACGTTTCGTCAACCTGCAAGGCAAGTTCCCGCGTGGGCAGGATGACAAGGCCGCGACCCTTTGTTTGCGCGAGTCGCTGAATCATGGGAATGCCGAATGCGAGAGTCTTTCCGGTTCCTGTCTGCGCGATTCCAATAAGGTCCTTCCCCTCAATGGCAACGGGAATGGATTTTTGCTGGATCGGCGTGGGCGTCGCGTATTTCAAATGATCCAATATCTCAAGCAATTTCGGGGCAATACCGAGCCCGTAAAAAATTGGTGTGGTGGAGAATTGTTTGTGCATTCGGGTTGGTCTCGGATAGATAGCTTCCGCGGGATCCGTCGGCTCTTCGGAAGAAGTATCTGCTGAAATGACGCGTTCGTCAATGCACTTATGCGAACTTCTATGGAGCGTGCCGTTCGGGCAACGTCCTGAAATACAAACCACGTCGCACGCGCATGTCCCTGATCCGTTGCCCGATCCGACGCGGCAAGACTCCTTGACGAACCCTGCAAAGTACGCCATTCTCTTCCTTCCCCTTTGCGTGTCCGCTAGTCTATGCCAATGCGATTCGTCCGCGACACTCAGATGACATTCGCCTTCATCGGTGCGGCGCTCCTCGTGCCGGTTTTTGCGTTCGCACAGGACTCGGGGCCGACCATCAATAACACCTCGTACGGAACCTATGAATCCGCTCGCGTGTTGGACGTGCGTATTGAATCGATCGGCACGGAACAAGGCGCCGCACAAAAGGAAGTCTACGATATTGAATTCAGGAGCGGGAGTCGTAAAGGCGCGCATCAGACGATTTCTAGCGACGTGGAATCAAATCCCTACCAAATCGATCCGAAGCCGGGAGACTCCGTGGTCGTACTGATCCAGCCGAGCGACCAAGGAGACCAGTACTATCTGGAGGGATTCGACAGGCGATTTCCGCTCAGCCTGCTCATTGCCCTCTTTGTCCTTACCTTGTTCGTGCTTGCGGGCTGGCAGGGACTCAAAGTCGCCGTATCGATTATTCTTTCCGTTCTCATTATCGGGTGGGTGCTCATTCCTTCCTTTTTGCAGGGGGCGAATCCAGTTCCCATCGCCATGGCGTTGTCGACGATTCTGATTTTTCTGACGACGGGAATGTCTGTGGGATGGAACCGCAAAGCGGCGGTCACGGCGATCGGCAGCCTTGGCGGCGTTATTGTCGCCTATTTCATTTCCCTGATCTTCAGCGACTGGTCGCATTTGTCCGGGCTCTCGACAGAAGATGACCGGCTCTTTTTCAGCCAAAACCCCAATCTGAATCCGCGCGGATTGTTATTCGCCGGGATTATCGTTGCCGCCATGGGCGTTGTGGAGGACGTGGCCGTCTCCATCGCCTCTGGCGTCGCAGAAGTATCGAAAGTGAATCGACATCTGACGTTCAAGGAGCTGTTCCGCGCAGGCATGGTGGTTGGCAAAGACCACATGAGCGCGCTCGCGAATACGCTCGTGTTCGCGTACGTGGGCGGATCGCTGTCAACGCTTCTCCTCTATACACAGTACGGCGGATCATGGCTTAAATTTTTGAATTTCGATGCGGTCACGGACGAAGTCATTCGTTCCATGGCTGGCACCATCGGCTTGGTGTTTACCGTTCCTATTACGGCGCTCCTTGCCGCGTGGTTCGCCTTCAAAGGGAATGCGCGCGCAAAAGCAAAAACGCTCGTTCACCATCAATAAGCTACAGGTTACGGGAGAGAGTATAGCTGGAATCTATTGGCAATTGGGAAAAGGGCACAGGGCTAAGGGAAGAGACGGGGTTCGGGTCTAGGATGAAACCGCTTGCCTACGAACCTACGGTCTTATTGCACATGGGCAAAAGAAACGGGGTTCGGGGAAGATTCTGCTCCCCCTACGCAACTACGTCCTACACACCCTACTCCCCACTCCCTACTTCCTACTCCCTTCCCAAGGATACGGAGGATCATACGCCGCGAGTTCGGATGCATACTGGGTGAGCCAGTCACGAAGAAAAGCCGTTGCCCTCACATCGTCTTCGTTGTACTCCAGAATCTGCCGGAGATCCTCCTCATCCCCCTTTTCGCACCACCGTTCGAACCAATCAATGCTTTCTCCGCCGCTTTTAATATTTCCGCGCCAATGAAATCCAAGAAATGTGCAAATATATTTCAAGCCATAAAAGTACAAAGGGTAGGTAACACGCTTCGTTGCGTAAGGCTTAAGATCGATAAAGCGAGATCGAAAACGGTCGAGCCATATTGAACCGCCATATCTCTCTTCGAGAATGGCGAGCCGCATGGGCTCGTATGGAGCGTAATGGTATACGATGAATTCCGACGGAAGCGTCTCCAGCCAAGCAAGAAATGACGTCCACATTTCCTTTTCGTCCTCGGGTTTTCGGGCAAGAAAGGAGCGATATTCTTCTTTCCCCTCATGACGGATCAGAATCCCGTAAAGATAATCGACATCATTCGGCGGATCGCTTTCGATATCAAAGTGTATTTCGAACGGCGTTGCCGAAAACTCGACTGGTTCTTTAATAAATACCGTTCCGCGGATCAGCGACTGCGCTTGGAATTTTATGGATTCCAGCGCATGCGCCGTGAGTCCCGGAGCTGCGCCGGCAAGCGATTCAATATGCATCTCTGCGGCATCGTCAACGGTTCGTATGCCGAGCAAACGCAAGGCAGTCAATTTTTTGACATCCACGTTGTACAAAAGCGCGATATCATTCGCCGCTTTTGCCTGAGCTTCGCAGGCTCTCCCCCACGGACTGGTGTCAAAACAGGCTTTCCGGAGCACGAGATCCGGCTTGTCTCCCTGCCGAATGGATTCAAGGCGGCCGAGGATGTTTTCGAAGTCCGTGAAATCGGTTCGAGGATCGAACCAGTGCTCTTCCTGATCATTATTGATGATACCTGCCTTTTCTGGGAACACGTCCTGAATGCGTTCCAGCAAAATGCTGTAAAACATGAGCTGATAGCGATGTGAAGGCTTGAGAACATGCGCCGCCTTAATATCAACGGGAATATAGTGCCAGTTGCCGAGCGATGAGGAACCGTCCGTTTTTATGAGAATATCCGGACGCCCTTGCCAATCGCCGCTTATGAGCGTCCCTTGATAGATAATCTCCGCGCCGCTTTCCATGGCGTGCGTTGTTTCCCGAAACAGCGTCTCCGGATTTCCTGTTGATGAGAGCTCTGTAACGCCTCTGCCCCCGAACACCTGTTCCATGACGCGCTTCTCATGGGCGACCCCGTCATCCCAACGCCTGATTTCTCCGGGGGTCTGCTCACGTTTGAGTGCCGCCTCGCCCTCTGAGGCAAAACGATCGAGCCATGGCCAATGAGGACAGGTGAGAAATTTATAGAAATCCGTCGCAGTCAAATAGTCCTTCCGGCGTTTCATGGAATGGGAGAGATATCGGGCGGATATTCGCTCGCGTCAACCGACCGGAGATCCAGCGAGTCGATGGCCGTTTTACAGGCATTCCACATAAATGAACGATCGGCATCGAACCCCACACGGCATTCCGCAAAATAGAACGCTTTCCCGGGATTTTCGGGATCCGGAACGAACATTTTCAGAATCGACGCCTTGAGCACGGGATGATTTACAAGCAGAAGATACCGGGTGTCTCCGGCGTCGGCATACACAACGTCATGGATGTCCGAATCTTTCTGCCTGCGAAATTCCCCCTCGGGTCCGGTATTCGCGAAATACTGAACCCGAATGTGATTGATGCTATCGTCCTTCGAGGGCCTCCACACCGGTCCGCTCCCCGTCCACGCATCCGGAATGCGAAGGCTCATTTGTTTGCCGGCTTCCGTGTCGAGATATACGCGGACTATTGCGTGTTCGATGGAATTCGCGCGGCCATATTCTTTCCATGCGCTCGAAGGAGCCTTGATATTCTGGCGGCCTCCCTCCTCTAAAATGGCACTCTTCGATTCCTGCCGGCATCCGACGCCAAGAATGGTCAGTCCGGCGACAACAATCACCGCGAGATATGGACGGTTCGCAATTTTTTTCATATCAGGAAGACCATAGAGAGGATGGTTTTTCGTCATCGACGACGAGCCCTTTCTTGTCTAATGATACATAATGCATGATACGCACGAGGCTTTGCAAGCCGATCATTGCGCCGGAAAGCGCACTCGTAAAAAGAAGCGCCGCAAGAAATGCCGGATGCCGCGGAAGGGCGTTCAGCCATCCGGAAAGCCCCGATGACGCGAGAATGCCGAGCCATGCGAACAGGATTCCGAAACCGAGCATAACGAGCGTCGGCACAAGCACTAAAAGGACGGCAACAAACATATTCTTCGGCCTCGGCAGCGTCGGAAGCGGATGCGGCGGCTTTGCACGAAGCGACGGAGATTTCAGCCACGCCATACACTTAGCGTAGCGCATATGTGAAATAGAACAAAACCCCGGAGGGGTTTTGTTACTTCGTCTCTTTGTACCACGTATGTTTCCGTGCGATGGGATTGAATTTTTTCAGGCGAAGGCGTTCCTTTAGTTTTTTCTTATTCTTTTGCGAATACAAAATGTGGCCCTTGCCAACCCCCCGTTCGTCCCCTTCGGATTCGAGTTTGATAAGCGTTTCTTGAGACATAGATTGAAGATTTGCCCTGCCACCGCCTTACAGCTGGCTAATCCGCACGCGGACCGCATCCGGTTCCGGCAATGCCGAAAACGAGATAATGGAGCCAGCGGCGGGAGTCGAACCCACGACCTACGGTTTACAAAACCGTCGCTCTAACCAACTGAGCTACGCTGGCAAGGGGCAAAAGTAGTGGGATCATACGCAAACAGCCCTGTTTTGTCAATGGGAAAACATCGGGTCAGGAGGTCGCTATTCGCAATGAGGTGCGGGGCTCGGGTTATGGGGTACGGAGAGATTGTAACTGGGGGCTTCTATATGGCAATTAGCAAAAGGGCAAAGGGTTCGGGGAGAATTATGCTCCCCCTACGCAACTACGTACTCTTCCTCCCTCCGCAACCATGCAACGACGTTCCTCATTCTAGCTTCGAATTTCTCGATCAAGCCTATCAAGCCAGGCACGCGCTTTGTCCTGTCCGCCGAGGCCGAAAGCAAGTCCGCCCGCAATAGCGAGCATGGCAATGAAGCCTGTAAACAATGTCTGAATAAGCGCGGCAGCGACATGAAGCTGAACAAGCGCGGCAAGAAGCGCAAAGATGATAATCGACCACTTTGCCACAGCGCTCAAGGGACCGGCGGCCGTTGCGGGAATTTTTGAAGCCTCCGCAGCCTTATGGACAACCTGTCGAACGAAATTTCCGGCGACAATACCAATGGTAAGGATAACAATGGCGGCGATGACATTCGGGATATACAGAGCGACGTCCTGCAGGAACAGCGTCACCTGTCCGATATTGAGGATATCAACGACAGCAATCAATGTTGCGATGATCAAGAACCATTTGACGATCCAGCCGAGCAGTTTCGAGAGAGAAAACGAAATGCCGATTTTACGGAATTCATCCGTTACGCCCGTACTCTGGACCAGGTTGTCGACCTTCGCCATGGCAATAACGCGGGCGGCCAGCTTTCCAAGCATGCCGGCGACGATGACCCCGACGATCAGAACAATGATCGCCCCGAGAATTTGAGGAAGGAAACCGAGCAGCTGAATCCACAAGTTTTGGAGAGACGCGACAATGGTCGCACCCCAAAGATTGAGATAATTCATATGAAAAATAAGGTGTGAATAGATTGTACGAGCCCCTTAGGGACATAATACATACCGGACAGGGAGGGGGCAAAACTCGGCAGAGAGGCGATGGCAACTCATATTACGGGTCTCGAGTTACGCGTCTAGGATAAAACCACTTACCTACAAACCTACGGTCTTACGGACCTACGAACGTACTGGCCAAGGGCAAAGGGTTAAGGGCAAAGGGAACGGGGATCGGGTTTAGGATGAACAGCACATCCTACAAACCTACGGTTTTACGGACCTACGATTCTACAGACCTAGGGCAAAGGGCAATTATGTTCCCCCTACGCAACCACGCAACTACGTCCTACGTACTCTTCGCATCCCGCATACCGCATGACCCAAGGCTCATGGCCCACGGCCAACCTCCCCCACTCCCGAATACAATAACACGCCCCATTTCAGGGACGCGCTATTGGTGGGTGGGGAAGGGTTCGAACCTTCGAAGGCGAATGCCAGCAGATTTACAGTCTGCCCCGTTTGACCACTTCGGTACCCACCCATGGAGCCGTTGACCGGACTTGAACCGGTGACCTTCTCCTTACCATGGAGATGCTCTACCAACTGAGCTACAACGGCGTGAAAATGTCGTGTTCTGAAGTACCGCGAGCCGCATTCCTACGATGGCCGGCGACACTCTTCCCGCTACGCTCTTCCCAGAGGCAGCGCATCAATTTTTTCCTGCAGGCTTTGGAGTTTGGAGCGATCGTGGCTCACAAGCCGCAGCCGGTCATACCGGCGCTCTGCTTCGGCGCGATCGCGGACGAGTATAGCAGTTTCCACGGATAATTCAAGGAAGCGAGGCGACTTTGGATCCAATTCGCAGGCTTTTTTTGCATGAACCCAGGCATATTCGGGAGATCCGTATTTTACATAAAACTGGGCGAGTTCGGCATGACGCTTCGCGAGTCGCGGATTTTTCTCAAGAGCCTTTTTCCGCATGTGTTCCGCTTGTCCAAGATCGCCTTCAGCTTCTTCAATATCTCCAAGACCCGCATAGGTCGAATCATCATCACCGTGGATGCGGATAAGAAAATGAAACAGTTCCTTTGCCTGTTTATATTGTTTTGTTTGCAAATACAGCAGGGCGAGCCCCCGATAGCCCTCGATGCTCCTTTTATCCCGTTTTAAAATTTCGAGAAACGCCCGCTCCGCCTCCGCCCACTTTCCGTCGCGGAGCAATGCGCGCGCCTCCTGCAGCTTGCTCTTCATGTCCCGCGCGTCTCCGTCATCATTACTGCCGGCCATCGATGCGCCGGCGGCCTTCGCAAGACGTGACTCCATCCGGCGATACCGCTGCTTAAACGCCGCGACGGCGCGCCTTCCCGCCTGCCCGAGCGGCGCGGTCAATACCCGCAACCTCCTCTGAAAACGATCCCGCACCATCCTGTCACGCGCCTTGCGTTCCTGCTCCGCCCGAATGGTCTCCGGATTCAGCAGGCGAATTTCTCCCCAATGCTTTACAAGCACCAAAGCAATCACGCCAGCGGCGAGGAGTGCAAGAACGAGCGATGCCCACAACAGCATATTTCCTTTGGTGTAATGAAAGCGGGCCTTTTATGCGGGGACGGCCGAACGACACAGGAGGGCAAAGGTCCTCGGATCAAGCGACGCACCGCCGACCAGGGCTCCGTCGATTCCCGTGGTCGTCATATAGGCATGGATATTCCGATCCGTTACGGATCCGCCGTAAATGATACGGATTTCATCCTTTATCCTTGGTCCCCAGGCTGACCCAATAACATCGCGTATGACGTCATGAGCTTCCTTCGCCATCACCGGATCGCAGGGTTTGCCGCTCCCTATTGCCCACACGGGTTCATAGGCGATGACGGCAGGAGCCCTGCCGTCCGGTTTCAGATCGGCGACAGCCTTCGCTACCTGTTTTTTGATGATGCTTTTCGTCTGTTTCTTTTTGCGTTCGACTTCCGTTTCCCCCACGCAGACAACCGGAACGATACCGGCTTTTTGCAGAGCCGCGGCCTTTTTTGCCGTCATGTCATCCGTTTCCCCCAAATACCGGCGCCGTTCACTGTGCCCCACGAGGCACAACGATACGCCAAATTCAACAAGCATGGTCGGAGAAATTTCGCCGGTGTACGCTCCTTCCTTCTCCCAAAAAACGTTTTGCGCGCATAGCGCCGGAATCGTCGCGCGGCCGAGCGATGCCCGCGCAGCGGCGAGCGACACGGACGGTACCGCGATGCCGATATCCAAATCCTTCGGCAAACGCTCCCGCCGGAATGCGCGGACCCAGGCGCCGGCCTTCACCGGACCATAATACATTTTCCAGTTCGCGATGATGAGTTTGTTCATACAAAGCGAATTGGTTTTACTCCATTTTGAATATTTTTTCAAGAGCAGACGTGTTTCTGAACGGACCGATCACCGAGGCCGCCATGGCATGAGGACGGAAGATATCTCGCGCAACGCGACGAATGTCCCCCGCCGTCACGTTCTGAATGCGTGTCATGCGTTCCTCCGGCGTTTCTATTTTGTTCAAAAACATCAGCTGTTTACCGTACCAGTCTGCCTGAAACTGCGATTCTTCAAACGCGAGGGTTACACGGCCGCGGATATTCTGTTTCGCCTGTCGAAGCTCCTTAGGCGACACCGGCACGCGCTGTATCTTCTTCAATTCGTCAAAAATGGTTTTCACTGCTTCCGGAAGACGGCGTTTATCAAGACCCGACAGAATACTGAAGATGCCCGTATCTTCCAATGGCTGATGGCCTGCCTGAATGGAGTAGCAAAGTCCGCGCCGTTCGCGGACCTGAATAAAAAGACGGGAAGACATGGTCCCACCGAGAATCGTGGCGAGGAGCGTTGCTGCCGGAACGTCACTGTGATGGAGCGGCAGACCGTAAAAGGCCATGCCTATCTGCACTTGTTCCGTATTCTTTTCCTGTATTTTTAGCGGCGACGTTAATGCTCGTGGCGCCTGAAACGGCCGATAATCCGCATCATACCGTTGCACAGGCCGCGGCACGGATCCGAATGTCCGATCGAGCAGGGACATGATGTTTTCCGCGACGTTTCCCGCAATGACGACCGTCAGCCGTTCCGGAATATAATACGCGTCGCGATATTCGATGAGTTTTCGCCGCGGGACAGTACGGATAACCTCCCTGGGACCGGCGATATTCCAACCAAGCGTGGATCCGGGAAACAGCGCTTCTTCCAGCAAATCCTCGATATGCATGCGTGGATTATCTTCGTACATGTTGATCTCCTCGATGATGACACCCCGTTCTCTGTTGATTTCTTTCGACGCGTATGTCGAATGGAACAGCATGTCGTGGAGCAAATCTACCGCAAGCGGCGTCTGCGACGCATCTATTTTTACGTAATATCCCGTGTAATCCTTTGACGTCATGGCATTGTATTCCGCGCCATACTGATCCAAAAGACGCGTAAGCACTTGCGTATCCTTGCGACGCCTCGTCCCCTTAAACATGAGATGCTCAATAAAATGCGAGGCGCCGTTGATGTCTTTCGTCTCATACCTAGACCCCACGCGGCAAAACACGAATACCGTCATGGAGGCCGCGCCTTTCTGCGGGCTCAAAATGACCGGAATGCCGTTTTTCAGATGTCTAATGATGGGTTTTTTCATAGAAGAAGCGACTGGGACTCGGGTTACGGGGAAGAATGAACAAAAGGGCTAATAAGGGCGAAGAGAACGGGTTACGGGTTTCGGGGCGCAAGGCTCACGGCTCATGGCCCACGTCCTCCTCCCCAGCTCCTACCTAATCCCTACGTCCTACCTTATCCGCGATCCACGAGGGGATATCCCGAAGCGCTACGCGCTCTTGGCTCATGGCATCGCGGTCGCGAATCGTAGCAGTATGATCGTCCGCGGTCTGCGGATCCACGGTTATGCACCATGGAGTTCCGATTTCATCCTGGCGGCGATACCGCTTGCCGATGGATCCCGTCTCATCGTATTCAACGGACCATCCTGCGCCACGCAGGGTGGCGGCAAGCTCGGTTGCGGCCGCAACCAGGGGCTCTTTTTTCTGCAAAGGAAGAATGGCAGCCTGTACGGGCGCAAGACGCGGAGGTAGCCGCAATACCATACGCGGCTCCTTTTCTCCTTCCGCCGTTTTTGCCTCGTCGATGTCCAGATGCTCGAGCAATACGGCGAGCACGCTCCGATCCGCCCCCCATGTGGGTTCGATAACATACGGTAGGAAACGCTCATTCGTGTCGGGATCCAGATACCGCAAATCTTCTCCGCTCGCATCCTGATGCCGTGAAAGGTCATAGTCCGTCCGATTGGCGAGACCGTATAGTTCCTTTTGGCCGAATGGATATCGGTATTCGATGTCCACGGTACGCGCGGAATAATGCGCAAGCTCCTCTCTGGGAATGTCCTTATACACGACACGGGAAGACGACAGATGCAACACATCGGCAACCCATGATTTCATTTCCTGAAGCCACATGTCGAAGGCTTCGGATGCCTTGCTCGGATGGACGAAATACTCGATTTCCATTTGTTCGAATTCCCTCGTGCGGAAAATGAAATTCCCCGGCGTAATCTCATTGCGGAAGGCTTTACCGATCTGCGCGATTCCGAACGGCAAGCGGCGATGTAAAGAGTCGCGGACGTTCTTCCAGGCCACGAACATGCCGCCGGCCGTTTCTGGACGAAGAAATGCCGCGCTGGACGCATCTTCGGTGACGCCCACGAATGTCTTGAACATCAAATTGAACTGACGGATGTCCGTAAGCTCGCCTCCGCAATTCGGACAGCGTATGCCGGAAAGATCGAGGGTTTTTTCCTCTTCCGCATCAACGAGCTGATCGGCACGGAACCGGTGTTTGCATTTCTTGCAGTCCACAAGCGGATCCGTAAACGTCTCGAGATGGCCGGAGGCCTCCCATGCTTTCGGATTCATGATAATGGGCGTTTCCAGGCCATACACGTCTGCGCGGCCGTGAACAAAGCGCGACCACCAGGCGTCTCGGATATTCCGCTTCAACTCGACGCCGTATGGGCCGTAGTCCCAGGAATTCGCAAACCCTCCGTAAAGTTCCGAACCGGGATAGATAAAACCGCGCCGCTTGCACAGCGACACGAGTTGATCCATACGATCGCGAGCTCCCTCCATGCTTAGACGGTCAATACCTCCTGCTCCTTTCGTTCCGCGAGCGACTCGATGCGTTCATTATACTCCTTCACAAGCTTGTCCAGATCGTCTTGTAGCCGATACTTTTCATCTTCGGATATCTCTTTCGCCTTTTCCTTCTTCTGAATACTGTCGCGCACGGACTCTCGAAGATTGCGAATGCGTATTTTTGCCTGTTCGGCCTTTTCATGAACCTGTTTTACCTGCCGCTGGCGATTTTCTTCCGTCATAGGAGGCATGGAGAGCCGAATGATTGCGCCGGCGACATTCGGCTGCATGCCGAGATCGGCTACGATCAAGGCCTTTTCAACGGCTTTCGCCAAATCTTTGTCCCAGGGTTCTATCTGGATAGTCTTCGGATCCGGGACGCTGATCGATGCGATATTTTTCATCGGCATATGTCCATCATAGGCTTCCACGCTCACATCCTCAACGAGCGACGCATGCGCGCGGCCGGACCGGATTCCATGCAATTCCGTTTCTAGAAATTCGACTGTCCGGTCAAATTCTGGCTTGCTTTCTTGTATCAGAGACATACGAAAAAGTATCCGAATGTTCTCATAGACCGGACTTCTCGTCAATTCTGCACGGAAGTGGACGGAACGTCTTATTGCTGTGTTGCCGGACCCATGCCGATATACAGCGTGCCGCCGTTTTCTGGGTCAACAAGAAGCGCATCGGCGCGACGCGTACTTGGCAATTTTTTCACCGTCCACGTGATTCCTCCGTCCGAGCTAAAATTGATAGTGTTCTTCGTGATATACGTTAATTCCTTCGTATTCCGCGGATTGATAACGAAACCCCGGATATCAACCGTATTGGGCTGGCTCGTGAGCGGAACCGGCGACCAGGTATTTCCCGCATCGGTTGATACGAGAATGCCGTACGGAGAAGTGATATACAGACGGTTCGTATCCTGCGGATCAATGTCGATGTCGGTGACGCGTCGGGCATTTTCGAAGTCCTGCAGCGGATCGCGAATCCGCATCCAGGTATTTCCGCCGTCAAGCGTTTTCCAAAGCCCGTCTCCGCGCGCGCCAATATAGACCATTCGCGAATCTTTCGGATCAATACCGATAGAGGTGACGGGACCATTTACCCGCTGCGATACAAGCCAGCTTAATCCCGCATCGGTGGACTTAAAAATGTCCCCTTCCGATGTTCCGGCATACAGAATGGTTGGGTTGTACCAATCCACGGCAAGTGCCGTAAAGACCTTATCCGTTTTCGGATCAAAAAATATGCGGCTCCAGTCACGGCTGCAATTTTCCGTTTTATAAATGCCGTTTTTTATTGCGGCGTACACCACGCACTTGTTTTTGTAATCCACGGCAATCGCACTGATGTTTCCCTTTAGATTCGCGCTCGCTTCCTGCCAAGAATCTCCTCCATTCAACGTGAAGAGTAATCCCCGTTCGGATGTTCCAGCATAGACCGTGTTTCGATCCTGCGGATCGAACATGAGCAGGGTTATAGCGTCATTTCCGAGGGAAATCGCCTTCGGCCCCTGCAATAAAACCCGTTTTTGCGTCCATGCTTCACCGCGATCGGTGGTCTTGAATACGCCGCCGTCCGGACCGGTCGATGCGCCGCCCCCGTTCAGACAGCCCTGCCCAAAGATAACCAGTCCGAGGAGCACCAGGCTAAAGCGTATAATGTACTTGTTCATCATAGATCGAGTGGATAGGGATACGGGGACGCCAACAGCTCCGGAAACGGCGATAGTTTTCCTTCGGTTAAGCGGACGAGACCGAGTTCAATGAAAACGCGCGGTGAAACCGGCCCGCCGAGCGCGCGTTCTGCGACAAGAAGGATATTGCCGAGGTGTATCACGCGTTCGGACTCCGTTCCCCGGAGATGGCGTCGGAGCGAACGGCACCACAAGTGTAACGTTTCTCGCCAAGCTTGAACAGCATCATCATTCGATTCCGCGCGATCCGCTTGTTCTCGGATGGCGGCGAAGGCGCCTCCGGCAGATGCTGCTGTAAGACAGGCATCAACGGCTTTGTCCGCTTGCCGAATCGCTTCACGCAATCCCGCATCCTGAAGATACCTTGCGGCATGCCCCGGCCGTCCTTCAGCAAAAAATAATGCCTCCTGAAGAAGATCCGGTACCTCATGATGCGCGCGTGCAAACTTCATCATATCTTCATGCGAGAGCGGAGAAAGACGGAGGCGATGCACGCGGCTCCAGAACGTATCCGGCAAGCGGGCCTCCTGTGATACAACACACACGAAAACCGCGCCGGCGCGCGGCTCTTCGAGACATTTGAGAAGCGCATTCACGCCCTCTTCATTCAATGTATCGGCTTCCGGCACATAGGCGACGATGCGTTCAGCAAGCACGGGTCGTTGCGCCATGCGAACGCGAAGGTGCCGTACGGATTCCACGGAAATCTGCGCGCGCATTTTCCCGGATTCCGACGGCTGCCGTTCAAGAATGGCGATATCCGGATGACCGCTAAACGGACGATCACCCGGAAGTCCCGCAAGTCCTCGAACAAAACGCTCAGCCACAAGATGGCGACCCACGCCCTTGGGTCCGAGAATGCAATAGGCCTGCCCGGGGCGAATCAGCGCGCGCCGGAGCAGCGTTTTTGCCGCCTCATGGCCGAAAATATCTTGAAAAATATCGTTGGTCGGCATAGGACAGACTGTATCGCAGTGTAGCAGATGGGTAAGGCGGAAGGTAATGATTCGTATTCAAGAGAGTCAGAGTTTTAGCGTAGTGGGGTAGGTGCAATAAGCAAAAGGGCTAAGGGAACAAGTGAGTGGTGAGTGGTTTAGAGGAAAAGCATGCACCTCCTACCTCCTATGCCCTACTCCCTTTGTCCCATGACCTACGAACTTACAGACACAAGAGCTGAGGACTACGGGTATCGGGTTACGGGTTTCGGGACGCATGGCAATGGCTCACGGCCAACCCCCCCCTGCTTCCCCCTTCACATCCCTCTTTCCTCACGATATGCAACAAAAAAGCCGCCCCGGGTGGAGGAGAAGATCACCCGAGGCGGCATGCGCCGTACTATACGACTAGCGCGAACCAGTTATTCGAACGCACGATCAGCTGAAAGGAGCGGTGAATCGCACCCGGCAGGCCGGAGTGCCCCCGGGCTGCGGCCACGATTCGATGGCGTAATCGATCGGCTTGCCGAAACGATCACGGATGAACAGGGTTCCGTTCACGGGCCCTGACGCTGCCGCGCACGCCCAATACATGGCGCCCTGATTGTAGTAATGCGGATTGGCTCGAACCACCGAACTTGCGGGAACGTGGACCGTGCATTGAATCGTATTCTTATTCAATGCCTCGCACCTGTTCGCGTTGCAGTCCCAGGCCACGCTCCAGCCGAAGGCGCCCGTGGATGACGTGGTACCGCAAGGCCCGTAGGGCGGCGTGCGATTGAGAATGTTCCCCGCGGCATCCTTGGCCTCGTGGAAGATCTCTACCACTCCGTAAGGTATGGCGCCCGGCGACGTGTACGTGTATGTGATTTCCGCATAGCCGTTGCCGGAAGGCGGATTCGGATTGGGATTGCCCCCGCACCCTTCGTCTATGACGCCGTCGCAGTCATTGTCGCGACCATCGCCGCAGATTTCCGGAGCTCCGACGTACACGAACTTGTTCATGTCATCACAGTCATTCACCGTGCGGAGGTGCCCGTCGCCATCAGCATCGTCATCGCAGGCGTCGCCATAGGCGTCGTTGTCCAGATTCGTCTGCGGCGGATTGTACACCTGCGGACAGTTGTCGACCCAGTCCACGATGGTATCGCAGTCCAGGTCATTCGCGCAGCCTTGCGACGGACCGCCGGACGAGCCGCCGATGCCGCCCGTACCGCTGGCGCAGCCTTCGTCGATCAGACCGGCGCCGGGGAACCCCGGACACTGATTGTCCTTGCCGTCGCAGAGCTCCGGCATGAAAGGCGCCACAGTGGCATCCCAGTCATTGCAGTCGTACAGGGCAGGGGTCTGGTCTCCGTCTTTGTCGGGATCGCACGCATCTCCCTGGCCGTCTTTATCCAGGTCTTCCTGGCCCGGATTCGACGTCCACGGGCAATTGTCCGATGCGTTCACCCACGAATCGCAGTCCCAGTCATTCGGACAGCCGCCGGCGCCGCCCGAGCCGGCATTGCCGCCGAAGCCTGAGCTTCCTCCGCCTGACGGAGTTCCGCCTGATCCGGACGATCCGCCGCTTCCGCCCTGCCCGTTACACACGGACTGACAGTAGGCCTGCGGATTGTTGAAACATGTACAGTACTCCACGCAGGTTCCGCATCCGACGCAAAGGTCGCCAGCGGTGCATGCGGGATTGCCGCCCGAGCCGCCGGAACCCGAGCTTCCGCCCATTCCGCCGTCGGCAGCCGGAACACAATCCGGCTCGTCGATTGACTCGTCACAGTCGTCGTCCTTGCCGTTGCCGCAGACTTCTTCTGCAGCTTCGTTCACGGACGGATCGCTATCGTCGCAATCCCCTTTGGTGCTCCCGGGCGGCTGGGCGGTTTGCCCGTCGCCGTCGCAGTCATTCGGCGGATTCTTGCACGCGCCGTTACCGGTCGCGCCTCCGCCCGTGGATTCCTGCCCCTCTTTCCCGAGCGGCGTGCCGAGGCACGCGGCGACGGACAAGAGAATCAAGACGCTCCACAAGGCGAACTTTGCCTTGATCTTCATGTTTACCTCCTGAACTGGTTCGCGTCTGAACATTCCCCAGGGTACTGGGGAGCGGTTCTTATCGAAAGAACGCGACGGCATTCAACGAATTTCGTTGAATACTATTGTGTTCCTTTGAAAAGGGGTGATGCGGCGGATATGCACGAGCATATCCGCCGCACGAGTAACCTTCACTTGCTGACCGAAACGGATCCCGCTCCGCTCATAGAGCCCATTGTTGGAGACTAGCTATTTCCTGAAGAGGATGGACTCCTTCGTGGGCCGTCCCAGAATGCTACCCCGGCAAAACCCTGTACGGCAACGCCGAATTGGTTCACCACGCCTCTGTCCGCTACGTCGCTCCGCATAACCCCGAAAGGTGCGCGGATCGTGAATATGGGTGAAAAACTGTTTCCGTCGCGATACAGCGGCAGCCAGCTCACGTGGAGGCCGGATCCGTAGAAATTCAGCTTCGAGGACTCGTTGTCCCGATAGTAGTGCTCCCCGTACAGGTCGATGCCGAATCGAAGGGTCGGCGAGACGAGATAGGAGAAGCCTGCTCCGAGATCCATGACGGCGCTGTTCGAGCCGCTCATTTCGGAAGAGTATCCGACGCCGACGAACAAGTTCATGGCGAACCGGTTCGAGAGGCAGGGCATCCAGCCGCCTTCGGCACCGAGGAATGCCGCCGTCTCATCGAGCACGGGCGTTCGAATGATGTGGGCCGACGCGAGCGCGCCGGCGCGGAGCATGGCAGAACAGCGCCGCGATCCTTCCAATCCGGCAAGCTTCATCCGATTTCCTTCCGCGAGCGCGAGAGCATTGTCCGCCGTAACGCGGACTTTGCTGATTTCTTTGCGATTCTCTTCCACCTGAATCGCCATTCGCGCACAGCGGTCAATGAGGCCGGGCGTGCCGCCGTCCTTTTTCCCTTTATCGCGGATTTGCTGAGGCGTCATGTCGCTCGCCTCCGCCGGACGGCACATCCATTCGAGCGCGGTTTCAATGCGGCTGAATCGCTCCATGAAGTCTGGCGGGAGCCGCATGCCGGAAAGCGCGCGGAGGTCGTCCAATTGCTTTTTGGTGAGACTCCCGCCGTTCTTCTTCAGATCAGTAATCTGGTCCTGCAGCTCGACGATCCATGTGTAGGCGTGTTCGAGGGTAAAACAGCTCTTCTTACTGTGATACTCCCCCTTCTCGTCCTCCACCTGCATGTCCACCCACACACCGCCCGCGGCCTTGCATCTTTCTTCATCGCTTTTTGGCGGAGGGGGGAGGTCGGGTTCGCCGTGAGGATCGCCTTTCGGTTCCGTTCCCGGCGGATGCGTCTTGCCCGGTTCCTCCGACGACGGTTTTGCCGGCGGCATGACGGCCGGAGAGCGCGGCGTTTTCTTGGCCGCCGACGGCGCAACGGTTCCGGGCGCCGCCTGCGTACATGAAGAAGATGCATTGCCGCATGCGCGGCAGAAATCACCAAGAGCGGTTTTTCCGTCCTTGGGGACGCCGGCGCATTTTGCATCCTTTTGGATGCACTCGGAAAAATCATCGAAGGTGATGCACCCGACCTTGCCCTTTGCCTCGAGCTGAGACGTACAGGCGGTGATGCACTGATGGTATTGTTTGTCGACGGCAATAACGCCTTGCGCAAAAGCTTGGCGCGGCAGGAGCACGCACAGGCATGCCCACATAGACGCCAAGATCACGACGATAGATTTCACGATATTCCTCCTGTCGGTTGTGAGTCGATCATTCCTGGCGTGGCCAGAGTGAAGTGTTTCTGTCGAAAGTTCGATCGAGACATTCCTCATGGTCCCCATCTCTCGGAGACAGAAACCGGAGGAAGGCCCCGAAAATTCGCTTGATACAGGCCAAAAACCCGGACAAACGAATCATCTCGATGTATCAAAAATAGGCCTTATTGTCAAGCGAAAGGCTTGATTGAGGGAAAAAAGGACCATGGACTTGGATACGTTAGGGAGTTGGAAGTAGGTCGTGAGTCGTGTGGTGGTGGGGAGTAGGAGTGCGTAGGACGTAGGTCTGTAGGTCGTGCGGACGGGATGTGCCTTGCGCCGTGCGGTATGCGCCCGAAACCCGTACCCCGAGACCCGAGCGGTCAGTAGGTTCGTAAGTCCGTAAGTCTATAAGTTCGTAGGTTATGGGACAAAGGGAGTAGGAAGTGGGAAGTAGGGCGTAGGAGGTAGGAGGTGCATGCTTTTCCTCTAAACCACTCACTTGGTCCCTTCATAGGACAAAGGGAGCAGGACGTGAGTCATGAGTCATGCGCCAAAAACCCGTAACCCAAAACTCATAACCTGCTCATTACCATTTGCGAACAGCCAAAAGCCAATAGCCAAAAAGAAAACGCCCCCGACAATCTTTCGATCATCGGGGAACGTTAAGGAGTTGCGGGGCGCGGGATTGCGTCCCTATGTTACTTGTTGCCGGCCACCTGCTCCGCCGGCTTGCACTGACAGGCGCAAAGGTCGACCTCGTCGCCGACCGGCTTGATCTTTCCGCCGCCGGAACAGTCCAGAACCTCGCCGCCCGCCGTGATCTCATCCGTTCCCTTCATGTTACTCATGAAGTATGACCACGAAACCTTGCGGCAGTCCTGGATTTCTGCACATGGGCGGGCGAACTCGTTGGGCTTTCCCGTTGGTTCGACGACGGATGCCGCCGGCGCACTTGCTGATGGATCCGCCTTGGGCTTTTCCGTTGGTTCGACGACGGATGCCGCCGGCGGATCGACTGGTGCGGCCGATGTTCCGGACGAGCCCATGCGGTAGCCGACGTACAAGGCGACGACGGCGATCACGGAGCAGACGGAAAAGGCGAGAAACGCCTTTACCCCATTCGAGAGGCGTGCGGTCGCTTGCTGACCCGGCCCCTCCTGATGAGCATGTTCTGTCATCGTTTTTCCTTTCCTTTTGGAAGGTTTGAGGTTTGATTCCGGCCCAATGCGTTGGCATCAGGCCGGAACCGATGTGCCGGTCAGAACGAGAAGCCGTAGTTGCAGCCGCCGTTGCTGCCGACGGAGCCGTTGGACTTCGCGTAGCCGTTCCAGGTGGCGACCACCTGGCCGTTCACCTTGGTGGTGCCCCAATCGCGCCAGCACTGCGACGGCTGAATGCAGCGCTGGGAAACAGGGTCGTAGCCGGACTGCCCGACGGCCTTCAGGGCGTCTTCGCCCTTGAGCTCGTAGCAGGCCCACTGGACCTTGGTCTTGGACGGGAGCGACAGCTGAATGTCGCCGTAGTGGGTTTCGACCTGAAGATCGATTGGACCCGGCGGGGGCAGTTTGACGGTGCACGAGAACGTACGTCCGTCCACGGCGACTTCGTTGTACGCGACATCGCAGAGATGCACGAACTTGTCTGCCGCGTAGTGCGGAACGTAGCCTGCGAACAGAACCTTGTTCACGGGAACCGGCGCATCCTGTGGGAGCGTGAACGCAAGATATACGTCCACCATTCCCGTGGAACCTCCGGAGCCGCCCGTGCCGCCGGAACCGCCACAACCTTCGTCGATCTGCCCGTTGCAGTTGTCGTCCACGCCATTGCAGATTTCCACCTGCCCCGGGTAGATGAACTTGTTCTGGTCATTGCAGTCTGGACCCCCGACTTGCTGGCCATTGAACCCGTCTCCGTCGCAGTCGGTGCACTGCTGCTGGCAGCCTTCGTCGATCTGCCCGTTGCAGTTGTTGTCCTTGCCGTCGCAAACCTCGTTCGCACCGGGATGAACCGTGGCGTCCGCGTCATTGCAGTCAGGACCGTTCGCCTGCGGGCCGGCATAGTGATCGCCGTCGCAGTCGTCCGGATGAATGCAGTCCGCGTTCTTGCAGTCCGGGTCGGCTGCGTCGATTTTGCCGTCGCAGTCGTCGTCCTTGCCGTTGCCGCAGACCTCGTTCGCGCCGGGGTGAACCAGCGGATCGTTGTCGTCGCAATCGAACGGGGGCACGAACGTGTCACCGTCTTTGTCGTCCTGCGACGGAGTTTCCTTAACCTGATCGGCCGGACCGAGACAGGCGCTCACCAATGCCGCTCCAGCGAGGAGCAGCGCGAGGGGATACTTTTTCATCTTCTTGTCTCCCTGTTGCTTGCCTCACCCGCAAAAGCGGTGAGGTTGTTGTGGTTGAAGTGTTTAATTGTCGAAGGGTGGTCAGATGACCTCATGAGACGGCCGATGGTCCTCGCACGCGTATGATATTGAAATGCGTATTTGAGGACGACCGTCTCGTGAGGTCAGGCGACGACACATGCCGTCGCCTGAAAAAATCTTGTCTGCAATGTTGGGAGATGCGGCGGCCGGGAGAATGAACGCTCCCGGCCGCCGCACAGATCGGCTTCACGGTGAACGGTATTAGCCGCTCCCCATGAGGTTTACCACTCCCCGAACACGCCGAGGCGCGGTGCGAGGGCAAACCCATCCCCGTGCTGGGAACGACCGTCGATCTCGGCGGAAATAGCCGAATAGCCTCCGCCGAAATAGGCGCCGAATCCTAGACCCGCTCCCTTGGGCGCAAACTCGAGGCCGAGCTCGCCCATGGCATTGAATGCCGCGTTGGAGGGGAAGCTTGGTTCGCCTCCCAGCCAGCCGCCGACGATGAGACGCGTGGTCTTTTCGTCATTCAACGGTGCCACGTAGCCGAGACCGCCGCCGACCAACAGATGGTCTGCGTTCGGTTCCCAGCCGCGGCCGTATCCGGCGAATCCACGGACGAGCAGGCCAGCCTTTCGATCCTTCCCCCATCCGATGAATCCAACGTCGATCTGGCCGCCCCACGTATGCCGGCCGCCACTGTCGAGACGGAGCACGGGAGCAAATGACACGCCGACGCGCGGGGACATGCCTCCGGGAAATACTCCCGCGAGGAAATCCTGACGGGCCTTCTTGCAGGCCTCCGGAAGGGTCTGACCTTCCTTCGGCTCGCAAAGATTTGCGAGGGCCTCGTCGTGCGTGCCCACCTTTGCCTCGAGGTCATCGAGACGTTTCTCGATAGCCTCGATGCGCTGGGTGTTGTCTTCCACCCTGGTGACCATGAGCCACCAGCTCGATGCCGTGAGGGGCGGTTTGCCTTTGGCTTCGAAGGACCGTTTCCATTCGAGCACCTCGTAGAGATAGCTCTTGGTACGGCCGCACTCGCCCTTCAGGGCGGCGCGTTCCTTCTTGACCGGGGCAGGCGCGTCGAAGTCCGCGTCGAAGTCCGCCGAATCGCAATGCTCCTTGAGCCTCTTGTCGATCTCGGCGTGCATTTTGAGCACGTCGTCGTACGTGACGGCGCAGAAACCGAGGACGCTGCCGTCCTTCTTCCGCATTTCCTGCGCGGCTACTGGGCCGTCATATCCCTCGCCGAGCTTCGGCTGAGGGCATTCGCAGACGCCCTTTGCCTGGTTCGGAACGGCATCGCCGACGCACTCGACGATGACGATTTTTGGCTTTTTGGGCGTGGGCGGAGCGACAGGCTTCTCACCTGGCGGCTTGGGCTTCTTTTTCAGATCCTCGGGTTTCGAGGATGCCACGCCGCATTGCGACGCAAGCGCGGCGTAGGCCTCGCGTGCGATGGTGTTAAGCTCTTTGAACTTCTCGAGCTCTGCGGGGCAATCCTTTCCGTCGAGCGCAGCGCGCAGCCGTTTGGCATCCGCCGCGTCTACCGTGATTCGCATCTCGCCGCCGTTCTTCGCCAACGCCATCGGAACGCCGCCGAACCACGACGGAATTCCGACGGAGAACATGGCCGCGAGGGCCACGAGTCGGATGAAATTCCTCATCTTTCCTCCGTTGCCCCAAAGGGGCGTCTCTAGACACACCCTGTGGGTTGTCGGGTTATCGACGTTCCTCTGCGCGAGCGTATTCCCGCGTTGCAGACAAGTTGTCGAATGTTCGGTACCTGCATCCCTCTCCGGAAAATTCCGGATATGAATTCAGGCACTTGAGCCGTCCCGCACATGAGCAGAAGGAGGAAAATCTGCTCAAGAACGGGCCGGCTGAAGCGCCCGATACTCCTCCGTATCTGTCCTCCTTGTCCCTTCTTTGTCCCAGAATGAACCGAGGACTATATCAAAAACCCCCTATTTTGTCAAGGGGGCTATACAATCAAAAAAGCTTTAAAAAAAGGGGGTAAAAATTAATGAAAACGACGATTCCTGACCTATTGTCTATCAAAAAAATGACAAACCCGCGACCATAAAACCTACGGACCTACGAACATATTCCGCGCCCTACGCACCACGAGGGCGCGACATGCCGCACCCCTCGCCCCCTTTATTCCCTCACCCTCCAAAGTACCCACGACAAACCAAGGAGAATTCCTACGATAGCGCCGAAAGCCGCATTCACGAGAAAATTAGGTTTTGCAAAAAATCTCGATGGAAGCGGCGCATCAATAACCTGAACGCGCACGGAAAACCCGAAAAAGTTCGGAGCTTGAATGGCGAGCTCTTTTGCAGTTCGCACTGCCAAGGTTGTCGCCTGATTCCGATTCGGATGATAAGCCGTAATCGTCATGATCCCCGTTCCAGGCACAACGCTGGATTCTACGGTATTCTGCCATGTTTTTCGGCGATCGATGTCGTCTTCCGGAAAATATCCGGCGTCCACAGATTCATCATTCACGACCGTGTCAAAAAATGCGGTCGTATAAACAATCTCGGAAAGATTCTGCGCAATACGTTCCGTGGACTTGATTGCGGTATACGGATCCAACCCCGTGGGATTGGTTTGCGTAATAAGCAATTTCACGGAGCTGGAATATTTCAGGGGCTGAACCAAAGAAATAGCGAGCGTAAGCACCACCCCCATAAGCGTGGTAAGAACGAGCTGCCGCCAGGACCGGACGATTAGGCGGATGTAATTCGGCGCGGACATGCGAGATAAATTTCTTTATGCGGAACGTCGGACGGGGAACGGGTCTCGAAGCTGGGGTGAACGGCACATGACCTGCGGACCTACGAACTTATAGACACAAGCGCTAAGAGCAAAGGGGAAACGGGTTTCGGGGCGCATGGCTTATACCTCACGGCCCGCTTTCTGATTTCCTGCCATCACCGTCATTTAAGCTCTCTGCTCACCACGACGCTTCCCAGCGTTACCGGAATGTCGATGACTTCGCCGTTTCGGATAACCGCAAGGGTGACATCCGAACCCGGCTTGTACTGCGCAAGGATCTCGGCAAGATCGGCCGTCCCATCAAGAATATCACGATCGATGCGTTGAATCACGTCGTACTCTTTTAATCCCGCGACGGCTGCGGCCGATCCCCGGTCGATGGCTGGAAGGGAAGCCGCTTTGTCCCGCAGCAGCCACGCGCCACGTTTCGGCATATGTTCCTCCGGACGGAGAAGCCGGAGATACACCAGATCGGCCGCACGTACGCCGAGATCGGCGTGCATCACCTTCTCTCCAAGAAGGACATACGAGAGCGACGGTGACCATGCGGAGGCGGGCAAAACACGAAGCGGCTCATCAGGCCCTGAATCCACAATGCCAAGAAGAGTGCCATTCATTCCCCATACCGGCGCTCCCGTATCTCTATCTCGGCTTAGGCCGGTTAACAGGAGGCGACGGAAGACTCGACGACTCGTTCGTCCCTGGAGATTGTCCGCGTCGTCATTTAGCGCGGTGACGGATACGGCCTCAAAACTTCCGCTCCGGCGCTCGAGCCAGGCGGCCAGACCGCGAGAGACGTCCTGATATCTTGCGAATGCTGGAGATGTGAGACTGTCCAGATCCGTTTTGAAAAAGATTACGCCACCGCGGTCGTCGGCGACGGCCTTCGTGGCCGTCGCCACCCTGCCGTCATGCCAAAACAGGAGGTCTTCAATTCGCCGATCCTCAATAGCGTCCTGCGGAGCAACAAACCATCCGTCCGATGTGATGGCGACTGCCAATGTAAGCACATCTTCACGCAGCAGCAGGTCAGATGCATTTTTCGAAGGATGCACCGCATAGACCGTAGCGATAGACGATGTCCTCCGCTCTGCGAAGGCCGGAGGAACGATCGGTTCCAAGGGCGTACGGTCTACCGGAATAACCTTGATATCCGGCATCGGCGCCGTCCCCGTTGTCTGACTCGGTACGGCAATCAAAATTTCATTTGGAAGAACCGGGGCTTGCACGAACATCCACCCGGCAATGGAACCCGCAAGGGCTCCCGCGATGATCGATGCGACGAGGGTAAAAAGCGCCTGCCGAAATTCTCCCGAGATGGTCATAAGAATATCCTCCGCAGTATACGAACATTAGCGGCTTCCGTCGAGAAACCTCCGTCAAAAGCGTCTTTTTCTTATACCCAGGCGGCCGTAGAAAGAATCAGGACCAAAAACAGCGCGACGCTCGCGCCTTCGAGAATGATGATTTTCTTCGGGATAACGGGGGCGATGAGGTATCGCCGCGAACGCAGGGCGAGCGATACGGTGACGGCGGCAACCGTTCCATGCAGCATCAAATTGAACGGCAAGACGGCGCACAGGATGCCTACCTGAAACCCCATCCAAGCGCCGAGCATCATCCATCGCCGCTGTTCGGCGGGCGCAGATTCAACATGGGACGTGGACCAGAACAGCACGGAAACCGCAGCCGTCATGACCGCGACCGGCAGAACGCGCGTCATGTTCAAAAATACCGTGAGCCCCACGGATGTAAACGCAAGGAACCACAGCGTTATGGGAACGAGCGAAAGATTTAGATGAGACAGGCCGTTCACGGGATACCGTGATGGCAGGTACACGGACAAAAACATGAGCTCCAAGCAGAGAAAACTCGCGAGACCGACAAACACGGGTAGGACGACCTGCGCAAAGACACCTTCCGCAAGAAGCATGGTGTATGCCGCGGCCGAAACGGCGAGGAGGCTCGGAATGCTCCGTTGAAAGAGCGCTGCGCCCTGATGCCTTTTCCACCCTATCAAAAGGACGCTCGCCACGAGAAGTACCGGGGAGATAGCGACAATCCACGGATAGCTTGCCGGATAACGGGATTGGGCGACAAACAGCGCGGCGTTCAAGATGCCGAGAAGAAAAGGAAGGAAGCGTAAAAAAAGCAACATGAAAATTCTCTCCCCTGCTTACCATCCTCTCCGCGTATTTTGAATAGCGTATACATTTCCTTCCTGTGGATGGTCACGGGGACGGCGACAAACCGATGGTGAGCATACCGTCCTGAAGCTCTATGGATGCGGGCCGGAACTCGCCGAATGACAAATCCCAGGCCAATACATCTCGTTTCAGCACGGCTCCTGCGGCAGACAAGGCGAGCTCCGACGGAATAGGGATCGCACCGAGCCTGGTCTGAACCGGCTCAAAGCGGATACGTCCGTTTTCTACGCGAACAGCGACGCGCATAAGGATGTCATACGTCAAAGCGCCGCGGATATACCTTCCCGACACCTCAAGGCTGTCGGGCAAAATGACGATCTGGGGCTGTTCCGCAATAATCTTCGTGGCTTGCGCATGTTCGACGAGCACGCCTTTCCACGCCGCGGTCAGGTCTTGCTCCGTGAGAATGACGCGATAGGGCGGACGAGACCCTGACCGAAGGCTCTTGCCCACATCATTGCTGACGCGCTCGAGAATGCCGTCGCGGGAAAGCGTGCCTGCCGCAATAACGCGCGTGGGAGACGGACGCCGATACAGCGCAGAAAAGACGGGAATATGCACGAGTCCGCTTTCGGCAACGGCAAGCATTACGAGCGCCAATACCAAGAATATGCTTCCGGCAATAGCTGCCAAACATGAACAGCTCCGCCATCCGTATGTTCTTTTCACACGCGGTGGCGTTCCCGAATTCCCCCACGTCGCTGAATGATTAGGCGCGGCCGGCGGCGTATGCAACGGGGAAACGGACATTGAAAGACTGCATGCTTAGGTGCCTTTCCGCTGAAAACGGTAAAATTCCATCACCGCAACGGACAGGGCGGTTGCAACGGGAATGGACAAGATGGCACCGACGATGCCGAAGAGTTTTGCCCCCACGAGCAGGGCGACAATAGAAATAACGGGATTCAGGCCAACGGCCTTCTGCATGATTTTGGGCACGAGCACGTGATTCTCGAGCTGCTGGACAACAACGAACAGCACGATCACGAGAAGGGCGACGGCCGGCGACTGGGAAAGCGCGACCACGAACGCAAATGCGCCGCTTAAAATCGGTCCGAGATACGGAATGATCTCCGCAAAACCCCCGAAAACCGCAATGACGAGCGCGCCTTCCACCCCGAGCAAACGAAGGCCGATATAATACAGGGTGCCGACGATGATGCTTAACAACAGCTGACCCGCGAACCACCGTCCGAATTTTTCCTGCACGCGCGTCAGCATGCCTGCGGTAAATGCCTGGTACTCCTCTGGAATGATGTTCTTAAACCACTGGGCGGCCTCCTGCTCTTCCACCACCATATAATAGGCAATCACGAGGACGAGGACGAAGGTTGCGAATCCCCCGAGAATTCCCGTGACGGTCGTAAAGAGACCCGATGCAACGGATCCGAAATAGTCCTGCAACGCCGTGATACCAGCTTCAAGATTGCTCGTAAGTCCGTACTGGGCGCTCAAATCTCGAATAACCACCACGCCGCCCGAGACCGCCTTCCACGATTTGGTAATAACGACGCCGAGTCTTGCTCCCTGTTCGATGAGTTGAGGCAGCATAAGAGCGAACGCCAGAATGAATCCGCCGATAAATACGATATAGAACAACAGGACGGAAAGGCTCGGAGGGATTTTGAATTTCCTCGCCCATGTGGAAAACGGCGTCATGAGCGCGGCCAGAATGAGCGCGGTAAACACAATGGCCAAAACATCGCGAACGGCCCAGAGAAAACCAAGAATGATCACAACCGCGATGACTTTGAAAATCGCGGCCGTGGATATGGAGACAACTCGTTCATTATTCGCCATACTCGACATGACGGTTGTTCTAAGGATAGCATGGCTCGCAGACTCCGGGAATGCGCCGGTTCTGCACGCACATGGAGCCCTTTGCCGAAAACCGCAAGGCGCGGCATGCCTATGAGACCCTCGAGACATTCGAGGCCGGTTTAATGCTGTCGGGCCAGGAAGTAAAATCTGTCCGCGACAGCGGCGCGAATTTGACCGGAAGCTATCTTTCGTTCCGGGGCGGCGAACTGTACCTTGTGGGCACGCATATTGCCCCATATCGAAAGGCCGGCTCCCTTCCCGGGTATAACCCTGATCGTCCGCGAAAAGCCCTTCTCCGCAAGAAAGAACTTCGGAGTTTGCTCGGAAAAACAGAGCAAAAAGGCTTGACATTGGTCCCGTTTTCCCTGTATGCTCGTGGCCGTCACATTAAACTCCGGTTCGGGCTGTGCCGCGGGAAAAAAACCCATGAAAAGAAAGAGGCGTTGAAACAACGGGACATTGACCGCGACATACGCCGACACCTCGAATGAGAAATAAGAGACGGGGACGCGCGAAGATCGAGAGATGGGATCGCTATGCCGATCGCCGGCGCTCTCGCTTCCGATCCCTTTCTCCGGCCTTCTTTGCTCAAGGGGATGCCGAGAATTGATGGACTGTTCATTCCATTTCCGCAGACCGAGTGCCGGGATCACTCGTGAAACCCTCCCGACAAAGACAACTGCCAACGTCTTCAACAAGATGAAGGAAGCGGTCGCGTCAGCGTTCCGTGCTCCGGCATCTGCCATGGCTATCGCCTAAACGATACGTCCATGCCGATCCGCCGCCATCCGCCCGAGGATGCGGCCCAGATCGTCATTTTCTCGGGATTGCTCTCCGGGCGCGTCACCGCGCGGGGAGGACTCGGCTCGTGACAACGGAATTCCGGTCTTGTCCGTTTTTTACGGAATTCCGCAATCCGAACGGACTATGTCTGTGAACGAGGAAGTGGTCTGACGGGACCAGACGGGGGTGCGACTCCCCCCATCTCCACCACCATCCGACATTCGTTAACGCGGATCGAGGATGCAATCGATACCCTCATATACACCAATGCGAATTCATTACCGACGCCGAAAACCGCAACAGCATGATGTCGGTCTTCAGTTCCGCGCGAATCAGGCCATCCGGTCGCCCGAAGTGCGCGTGATCGGCGCCGATGGCGCGGATCTTGGCATTATGAGCATCGGCGACGCGCTCAATGTCGCGCGTGAACAGGAGCTCGATCTGGTGGAAGTCGCTCCGAAAGCCCAGCCGCCCGTATGCCGCATCCTCGAATACGGCCAGTTCAAATATCAGAAAGAAAAGGAGCAGAGGGCAAAAAAAGTGAAAGCGAAAAAGGTGGAAGTGAAGGGCATCCGTCTTTCCGTAAAAATGGGAGAGCACGATCTGGATGTCCGGCGCGGCAAAGCGGAAGATTTTCTGGAAGAAGGTCACAAACTCAAGATTGAAATCGTCATGCGCGGGCGGGAAAAGGCCCATACGGATATTGCGGCGCAGCGCATTGAATCATTCATCAATACCCTCAAAGAAAAACACGATCTATTCATCGAACAGCCCGTGAAGCGGCAGGGCGGAACCGTTTCCGCCATTGTCGGACGGAAATAACATATATATGAAGCAGAAGACAAAGAAGACCGTATCAAAACGTTTTCGCGTGAGCGCGAAGGGCAAGCTCCTGCGACGCAAAGGCGGCCAAGATCACTTTAACAGCCGCGAACCCGGCAAGGTAAAACGGAATAAACGCCGCGATGAAACCATGTCGGATTCGTACAAAAAAAGCATTAAGATGCTCATGAATGTCTAAGGATCACGGGCTTAGGGCTAAGGGCATAGGCAAAGGGAACGGGTCTCGGGGTTCGGGGAGAATTATGCTCCCCCTACGCAACCACGCAGCTACGTCCTACGCAACCCTACTCCCTACTTCCTACTCCCCTCCCATTAACCTACCCATATGCCACGAGTAAAACGAGGAACATCCCACGTCAAACGCAGAAAAAACATTCTGGCCCGCACCAAGGGCATGATGTGGGGGCGAAAGTCCAAGATCAAGCTGGCCAAGACAGCTGCCGTGAAAGCCGGGGCCAATGCCTATCGCGATCGCCGGGCGAAGAAACGGCTGAACCGCGGCCTCCAGAATATCCGCATCAATGCCGCCGCGCGCGATGCGGGAACCACCTATTCCAAACTTATAGGCGATCTGAAAAAACGAAACATCGCCCTCGACCGGAAGGTTTTGAGCGAATTGGCTGCAAAACATCCCAATATTTTCAAAAACGTGATCCGGGCCTAAGCAAACTCCCCCTCGCAGGGGATTTTTGCTACCATGAACGCGTATGCCAAGACGCAGAAACGTGTTTGAAGAACCTTCATCGCCCGAGGATATCGGACCGGGTTCCGAAGCTCCCAAGAAAAAAGCAAAGCGCCCCCTTGAGCTCATCGCCGGAACCAAGGGGCCTGAACGCGAAAGGCGTCTTCGGCGGCGGACAATGAAAGCCGAAAAACCGGAAGCGCTTGAAGCCGAGGTGGAAGCCGGTCTGGCCAAACTGGAAGAAGGCGATCGCAAACGCCGCGATGAAGCGCTTCGTGAAGAACTGTCCTATGTGGAGCATCGTGCGCTCGCGGACATCGCCAATGCGCGCGCCGCTTTTCATTCGAGCAATATCGATTCGGGCAGGCTCACGAGCGACAATGCCTGGCAGATACTCGCGGAACTCCGAAAAACAGAAATTCAACTGCAGGAAGCCTTGGAAGAAGCGTGGAAGCGCCCCGAGGCTGATGCGAGCCTGCCAGCAGCGGAAGCAGAGCGGCAGGCCCTTCTTCATGCGCAATGGGGGGTGCGGGATGTTATCAATTCGGTCAATAAACGCGTAGAAGAGCTGGCCGGCCATGATCCACAGGCATACGAACATGAACTCGCCGATGCGCAGTCGAAAGCTTATAAGGTGTATGAAAGCGAGATTCGGGACGCGCAGGCGTTTGTTGCAGATATGCGCGCGCACCGCACCACGCCGGAAGCGCGCGAACAGGTTCTTCAAACGCTCGAAGCGCGAGCGGGCGCCATTGAATCCTCCATCGAAGATCTTGAACGGCTGGACGTACAAACGGCGCAGGAGCCGGAACACCTGGCCGCCCACATTGCGGCAACATACGCGTTTAACGAACTCCGGCAAGTAATTTTCGAAATCCGCGAGCAGGTTCTGCAGGATCGGGGCATATCTGAAGCAATGGAGGAGGCTCTGCCGACCGAACGAATGATGGCGGTGCCGGAAGAGGTGGAACAGGTGCCGGATACCATCCGCGATCTGGAGACCGCGCCCGTCACTGAACGCATGCGCGGCTTAGAAACGCCCGCATCGCAGGTTGAGCGCTGGAAAGGCGTCATTGGAAAACTCGCGAAGCTGAAAAAGGATATTCTGCGGGGCGGGATACATGGCGGCGCCGTCGCCGAAGCGCGTGACGTCCTTGACGCGAATTACGCGAGCGCCGAAGAGCGTCTTGAAATTCTCCGCGGACTGGAGCGGACGGATGATTGGATTGCGCTGGAAAAAGAAACGCTCGCGGAAATGATGCACCTTATTGAGGATATCCGGCATGAACTTGAAAAGCTTGAGACGAAAAAGGGAGCGGCGCTATCCGTGGAACCATCCATACCCCCGAGCATGGACGAACAGCTTGAAGCGTATCTGGCCACACAAAAACAGGAACTCGCGAATATCCGCCGCGCCCAGACGCGTCTGGCAAAGGAAATTGAGTCCGCATACGGCAAGCCTCCCGAAGAATTCGTAGCAAAAGGCGGCATGGGATTGGGTAACTGGACCAAGAGGCTGTTTACGCGGCTTACAGGAGGCAAAGATGCGTATGCCGCATGGCTTGAATTGAGCAAAAAGGCGGATCGCATCGCTTCCGACATTGAGAGCCCGCTCGTCTACAGGACGGATGAGGGAGCGGCGAAGGCCGCCATGCGGAGGACGGACATCGAAATGGAACGGGAACGCATACGCCAGCGCGAGGCGGCACGGGAATACCATGAAGCTCGCGGACGGAATGCACCCGGAACCGAAGAGGAGTTTTTCGGCGGCACATTGGAACAGCCGGAACCCGCATTCCTTGAGCAGGCCGATTATGCCGCAGAACGAGCGGTTCAACGGGCATCTCTTGAAAAGGCCGCTCTTTATGCGGAACAGCGTGGCGCGACGAATGCGAGGGAGATCGCGGCGAACCTGTCAACGAATGGCGCCATGGAATTTGCGAGTTTTGATCCGGAAGAATACGTTCGCCAGCTGGGAAACGCTGCGGAGGCGCAAAAGGCGGGAAATACACGAAAGTTGCTAAAAGCCCAACAGCTCCTACGGTCCATGCAGAATGAACTGCGCGAACTTGGCATTGATCCCGATACAGGCGTTGAAATACGCGGCGCCGGCGGGCGTGTGCCGCGCGACGTCAAACAAACAAAGCCGCCGCGTTCTTCCGGCGTAAGCGGAGGGATACAGGTGTAGGGGGCACATCGACGTTACCAATTGCCCCGACAGTATGAACTATTTCAAAAAGCATAAATTCCTTGTGTTTTTGAGTATTGTTATCGGTCTTGTCATCGCTCTCTCGACGAGAGCATCACTATTCGTCTTTACTCCGGATTTAAGATATTCCAGAATCATGGGAACGCACTGTCCGCCCATCCAGGAATTTGATACGACACATCTCAATAAACGGATATTTGGGTTGTCCGGATTCCCCTTTACGGCATATTCCCATTGCGGAATGTTTGTCCACGGGACGTCCGTGAGTCCCTCGTGTAGGGATACCTCACGTATCGAAGAACTTTCTATTCTGCTTAACACGTTGTTCTGGGCATTGATTGTCCTGATCCCTTTTCTTTTCTTTTCGGAACGATATCATAAAAAACCGAAAAATCTTTAAAACATTTTTTCTCGACAACAGAATCGTGCTGCCTTCTCCTACGTTTCAATCCTCCCCTTCGTCTCCTCCTTTACCCGATCAGCGAAGGCCTGTTTTTCAACGGCCTCTTGTTCTTCCTTTCCGCGAATGCGAAGCGTGAGCGGCTCGCCCGCCGCTTCCTTGTCCCCCACCACGAGCATATACGGAATCTTCTGCTTTTCCGCGCTGCGAATTTTCTTGCCGACGGATTCATTTGAACGGTCCGCGGACGCCCGAATCCCCTGCGCCGATAATTCCGCGGCAAGCGTTTCGGCGAATGCCAGATGGCGCTCCGCCACGGGAATGACGAGGACCTGCGTGGGCGCGAGCCATACGGGGAAGGCGCCCGCATAGTGTTCGATGAGGATGCCGAGGAAGCGCTCAACCGAGCCCAAAATGGCCCGATGCACCATGACCGGCCGCCGTTTTGATCCGTCGTCCGCCGCATATTCCAGACCGAAACGTTCTGGCTGATTGAAATCCGCCTGAATGGTGGCAAGCTGCCATTCGCGGCCGATGGCGTCCTTTGCCACGAAATCGAGCTTTGGCCCGTAAAAGGCGGCTTCCCCTTCCCCGATTTCCACCGAAACGCCCGCCTGCTTCATCACGTTCGCAAGAGCGGCTTCGGCTTTTTGCCAACTTTCGTCCCCACCGAGATATTTTTCCGGATGCCCCGGATCGCGCACGGAAAGCCGGACGCGGAGCGGCATGCGGAAGACGCCATAAAATGCTTCAATAATGCGATACATGCCCATAACTTCCGTTTGCACCTGATCAGCCATGCAGAATACATGCGCGTCATCCTGCGTAATGGAACGGACGCGCGACAAGCCCTGAAGCTGGCCGGTGTTCTCGTCGCGATACACGGTAGTGACTTCGCTGTAGCGGAGCGGAAGATCGCGATAACTCCGCGGACGCGACGCGTAGATCTGCGCATGATGCGGGCAATTCATGGGCTTGAGCACGAATTCCTCGTCGGACTTTTTGGAAGAGACGTGAAAAAGGTCGTCTTCGAATTTGTCCCAGTGGCCGGAGGTCTTATAAAGCTCGGATTTTGCGAGATGCGGAATCCATACGCGCTCATAGCCGTAGGGCTTCATGAGCTCCCACACGAAATCGGTGAGCAGATTGCGGAGCAAAACGCCGCGCGGGGTAAAGAGCGGCAGGCCGGATCCCACAAGCGGAGAAAAGGCGAACAGATCGAGTTCCGCGCCGAGCTTGCGATGATCCCGCTTTTCCGCCTCTTCGAGCATGCGCTCGAATGCCGCAAGCGCCTGCGGCGTTTCGAAGCACAACCCGTAGATCCTTTGCATTTGCGGGTTATTCTGATTGCCGCGCCAATAGGCGCCTGAAACTTTCCAAAGTTTCCATGCGCCGATATCGGATGCATGGCCAACATGCGGCCCGCGGCAAAGGTCCGTAAAATCTCCCGTTTTATACACGGATACCGTATGAATATTCGTAGGATCGATATCGCCGGATTCTTCCTCGGAAAGCTTTGTCGTCCCTTTCGTTTTCAAATCATTCAGCAATTCGACTTTATAGGGCTGTCCCATGCGCTCGAAAAGCTGAATCGCTTCGTCGATAGGCATTTCCTGCCGTTCAAAGGCCGGATTCTCTTTAAGGATATCCTTCATCGCATCAGCGATCTGTTTGACATTCTCCGGCGTAAAAGCGCGTCCAATGTCGATATCGTAATAAAACCCGTTTTCGACCACCGGGCCGACGCCGAATTTCGCTGACGGGAACAAGCGGTGCACGGCCGCGGCCATGAGGTGGGCGGCGCTGTGTCTTTGCGTGTCAATCGGATACGGAATGGGCATAGATGCATGCGTTTAGAGAGGCTGAAAAATAAAATATCCCGACGATCTTTATGATGCCGGGACGAGCCCGTCCGACGAGCCCGCGGTTCCACCCGAATTGTCCGATGAGGATCGGACCGCTTTGTTCTCAAATTGTGTCGCCCGGGTGGTGAGGCCGGGAGGAAACAGCTCCACGCTGTACGTGACAATAGTATCGGAGCGCCGAAAGAACGTCAATGCGGAATGATTGGTGGTTATTGGTTATTCGTTCTTGGTTTACGGAATCACCTCCGCCACGCAACAACGAACTAACAACCAATAACCAATAACCACACCTCTACTCCAACTTGATCGTAATATGATCGTGAAGCGTCGGAAGACGCCGCACCCAGCCGGGCCGCACCGTGATGGTGGCCTTTTCAATCCCATTCTTTTGCTCAAGAAGCCTCTCGGCGTCGAGCACCGGCAGGCCCACAATGTCGTCTTTCGAAATAATGCTCGTATCCGTGATTTTCGTAAGAATTTCCGCCGTCACCCGTATAGTCGCCATTTCAGAACCCGCATCGGCAGATTCTACCGAAAAATCCATGCGCGTTGGGTCGCGAGAGGCGATAACTCGCCCTTCCGGCACCTTGGACTGAACTTTTTCGCGCACAAGCGCCTGTAGGTCGGTTTTATTGTAATAGACGCCTGTAACGTCGAGCTTCATGGACATGAGGAAAGAGTTTGCTTCTTCGCCGACTTGCACATCTGTTTTTTCCTCCGTACGCTTCACCACATAAACGGCTTCGGTAAATCGCCCGTCGGATACCTCGGCCTGCAATGCCTGCCTGGCCTGTGCAAGAATGGCATCCTCGAGCACCTTGCCTGCGGCATCAATGTCGGCCTTTGTCAGCACCCGTACCAGGCTTTCCCCTCCCGTAAACGCCGTAATGTTTTCTGCATACACGGACTGCTGGCGCGATTCGGACAGGCCGGGGACGGTCATCTTTTTCTTTTGATCAAAATCGAAGGACTTTCCGGGCGCATCGGCATAGGCGTCCACATCCACCGTTCCCTTTGCGGGGACGGTTACGCCATCGCTGATGTGATACAGACGGCCGTCGGAGGTAAGCAGCCGCGTGGTTTTTACGAGCGGCTGGTCGGATCCGCTCGTATTATACAAACGAACTGTTCCTTTGCTCGTTCCCTCCACGCTTTTTCCCTGCCCTTCCTGTACGCCGAATTCCTGGATTTTCTCAAAGACGCCCTGAACCACGCGTCCGGCTAGCTGGCCCTCGCCCGGCGCCCGCGCCACGCTGACGTCCGCGGATACCTGCGTGGGCTCGCGCGTCACCCGAACCGAAACCGTGGCGCGCACCGACGAAAACCACAATGCCGCAAAGACCACAAGCAAAGTAAGCGCGACAAAGGAATACGCGATTTTTTTATATATCCCCGGGCTCGGCGGGGCCGGAAAAGCTTCTCGGGGTCTCAATTTTTGCCTTCGGAGCGTCATACGGTCTAGGGCCCAGTATAGCAGAAAATCCGAAGTTGGCGCAGAGTCATTCTCCGGCAAACATCCGTTCCAAACTGGCAAGCGCCTGATAATCGGATATCGTCGCGCGCTTCCAATCTTGGTTCATCCTTTCACGAAGTTCCTGCCGCTTCACCTTCAACAAGCCGAGGAACGCCTCCGCGACATCGAGCGGAATGTTTGACGCGACCTCGATCCGCGCGAAAGCGTCCGCAAGAACCGGGACGGCGTCAGAGGAAAGGCGCGCGCCAAGATACAGCGCGTCAAATTGCCGCGTGGGGTCGGACAAGAACCGCTCCGTATTCACGCGGACAATATGCGCTTCCGCATTGAACAGCAGGGTCGCGGAGAGCAGGCATACGGAGGACATGAACAGGGTATTGAAAAACCGGTAATGCGGCGCATGCGCGAGCATCGCCGCGAGGGTAACTGCGAGGGCGAGGGCTATAAGAACGATGGCGACGAACGCCCAATAGCGCGACAGTGTAAGACCGTAGGTATCGATGTATAAAAGAAGGCGGCGAATGGCAGAGGCGATAATAACGCCGGTCTGGAGGATAAACGCCCCCGCGAGAATTCTGGTGAGCCAATGCCGAAGGCCGGTAAAGCGGTACAGCACTGCCACAATGCCAAAGACGATGGCGGAAACGCCCAAAAGCTGGAAGAACCCCTGGCGCGCATATTGCGCATAGGTGACGCTCGCTGCCTGCAGGAATTTCTCTCCGCCAAAGAGCGTAAAAAACTGCATGGCGATGAATCCAAGAAACAAGATGTTCAGAAGAACGAGGAAGGTATTCACAACCACGGCGTCGAGGGGTTCGGGGTCATCGCCGAATTCCGGGGAACGACGCTCCGTAATCCTGGAGGCTAGCGCGTATCCGGCTGATGCAAAGAACAGGAAGGAGATGATGGTCCACGCGGATTTGTTCACGAAATACCAAAACAGACTCTGATCCGCGAACAGCTCCAGGAACATTTGGCGGATAACGCCGTCGGCGGAAATAAAAAGCATCCCGAAAAGAAGAAGAAAAGGAATGGCGATACCTGCGCCCACGAGCACTTTTGACATCTGTCCGCGATTCCGCACGAGCTCGCGTCCGAATGCGCCGAGCCGGGGAAACGGAATAAAGGATTCGAGGAAAAACGAGAATGGCCACAGGCTTTTGACGTCGCGAAAATCCGTACGTGGTACGGAGAACCAGAACGCGAAAAACGCAAGTGAAAAAACGGAGATGAGCAGGGACAACAAGCGAACGGGTTCGCTGGAATACAACATGGTTGCGGCGAGCGAAATCCCGAAGGGAACCAGAAAAAAATACGCCCACACATTCCCCCGCCCCCCGGCAAGCGCGGTAAGAACATGGATTCCCGCAAGAACAAACAGGAGGAAGAGCGCCAGCGCCACGCCGTATTGCTGGTCGTAAAAGAAATACTGGAATGCCGCGGCAGACGCCAGGGCCGTACAAAGAATGCCCACGGCAATGTGCGCGCGATGATGCGGGTGTGGCTGGGTTTCCATAGGATTCAAGCGTACTCCACGAAAACCCGGGCGCGCAAATACTACTCTCTCGTTACCCGAAGTTTCACCGTATCCGGACCGAGCAGGGCTTCGAGTTCCCTGCAGATCTCCTCGTCAAACGCGATACGATACGAAGACTGGATGATGCGAGGACCCCGCTCATCGTCGATTTTGAAATACACGGGGTGTTGGCCGGGGCGCCTGTCGCAGCATTCGCGGAGACGGTGCAAAATAGAATCGGGAAGATGCGCGCGGAGATAGAGAATTATGGATGCCGGATCCTCCTGCGCCGCATGACGCACGCCGCGCGTTCCTCCGGCAGTATCCTGCGAATCCTCATTTTCCGAACGCTGAATATTGTTCTCCGTCATCATGATCTCGTCGATGTTCTCCGGCGTGATCTCGAAACAGGTCTCTGCGAGAAGTTTCATGTCCCCGTCTTTTTCCTGCGGCCGTCCGGTGACGCAAACAATCTTGTCGAGATCCCATGCATCGGCCGTGTCTTTGAGCACGCGCGGGAACACTACGGTTTCCACGGAGCCGCTCATATCTTCGAGGGTCGCAAACACCATGGGATCGCCAGTCTTTGTATAAATTTTCTTAAATTCCGTAAGAACGCCGCCGCAACGCACGCGCTTGTCTTTTTTGTGCTCCGGTAGGGACGCAATCGGCACGAAATATCCGTCGAGTTTTTCCGCCACATCCTTGAATGGATGCGCTGATACGAAAAGGCCGAGAAGTTCCCGCTCCCACATGAGCACATCGCGGTTTGTGGCGGGCGGAGCGTGTTTGAGCTGGAGGCTCGGATGCGCCGCTTCCTCGGACACTCCGGCAAACAGGCTGGACTGCCCGCTTGCTGCCTCCTGTTCCATGCGTCGATGATACTCGAGCAAACTTTCGATATTGAACAGCAACTGATTGCGTTCCCCGAAAGTGTCGAGCGCGCCGGATTTGATGAGCACTTCCAGCATTTTCCGGTTAAATCCCCTTCCGGAAATGCGCCGGGCGAAATCCTGAATATCCTTGTACGGACCGCGCGCTTTCCGCTCGCGGACAATGGCCTGCACCACATCTTCGCCAAGGCCTTTAATAGCGAGCAGACCGAAGCGAATCGTGGGGAGCGTGCCGATACGCCCCTTGATGACACCGAACCCGGCAAAGGATTCGTTCACGTCCGGCGGCAATACTGTCATGCCCATGCGCCGGCACTCTTCGACTTCAATGGTGATTCTGTCGGTGACGCTCGCATCCGAATTCATGAGCGCGGCCATAAAGCACGAGGGATAATGCGCCTTCAAATACGCCGTTTGATACGCAATCATGGCATAGCAGGCGGCATGCGACTTATTGAAGCCATACGCCGCAAACTCCTCGAACTGGTTGAAAATCTGTTCGGCGATGTTGCGCGCCACCTTGTTGGCCACGGATCCGTCGATGAATTTCTGCCGCATCTCGGCCATGAGCTTGGCGATTTTCTTTCCCATGGCCTTGCGGAGCGTATCGGCCTGCCCGCCCGTAAAACCCGCCATGTCCTTGGACACCTGCATGACCTGTTCCTGATACACGGGAATGCCGTACGTATTCGCGAGCGCATTTTCGAGCAATGGATGCGCGTAGGAAATTTTTTCTCTCCCGTGCTTGCGCTTAATGAACGATTCGATGAATTGCATGGGCCCGGGTCGGTACAACGCCACCATGGCGATAATGTCTTCGATCTGCGTAGGCTTGAGCTCCTTGATATAGCGCTTCATGCCGTCCGATTCCAGCTGGAACACGCCCGTGGTCTCCGCGCGTCCGAGCAACTCATACGTAGCCTTGTCATCGAGCGGAATGGCGTCGATGTCCACGGTAACGCCATGCACGGCTTCCGTGATTTCGATGCAGTCGCGAATAACGGAGAGGTTCGAAAGACCGAGAAAGTCCATCTTCAGGAGGCCGACGACTTCGGTGGAATGCAGCGAATACTGCACCACCTGCTCCACGTCGCCTTTTTGCGCCTTCTGCAGCGGCGCAAAGCGGTCCAGCGCATCCGGGCCGATAACAATGCCGCAGGCATGCTGGGACGCGTGGCGCGCCGTGCCTTCCAGACGAATGGCGAGATCGATAAGCTGGCGCACGCGCGGATCGCTTTCGTACAGCTCGCGGAGTTCGGGGTGCTCCTTTTTGGATTTTTCAAGCGGAATATGCCTCCCCTGCACGGGCGGAGGCACTGCCTTGGCCACGCGATCCACTTCCTGAAAACTCCAGCCGAGCACGCGGCCCACATCGCGCACGGCCGCGCGAGCCGCCATGGTGCCGAAAGTGATAATACCGGCCACGCGGTCGCGGCCGTATTTGTCCATGACGTATTCGATGACGTCCTTGCGTTTAACGTCGTCGAAGTCCATGTCGATATCCGGCATGGAAATACGGTCCGGGTTCAGAAAACGCTCAAAAAGCAAACCGTACTTGAGCGGATCGAGATTGGTGATACCCAGCGTATAGGCAACGATGGAACCGGCTGCGGATCCGCGACCCGGGCCTACCACGACGCCGTGATCCTTTGCCCATTTCACATAGTCGTACACAATCAAAAAGTAGCTGGCGAATCCCATGCGCTCAATCGTTTCGAGCTCGAATCGCAGGCGTTCCGCCGCCTCGGCAGAGGCGGAAGGATATCGCCCCGCCAACCCCGCTTCACACAGCTCGCGAAGATAGCCGTCCGCGGTTTTTCCGAAAGGCAGATCAAAATTCGGAAGATGATTCACGCCGAGTTCGATGGTGACCGAACAGCGATCCGCGATGCGTCGTGTGTTTTCGACGGCTTCCGGCGCATGGCGGAATGCCTCGATCATTTCTTCCGGCGCGGACATGGAATAATCCACGCCCGCCATGGAGTGGCGGCTTTGGTCGGAAAGGAGTCTTCCATCATGAATGCACATGAGCGCGTCCTGCGCTTCGCTGTCTTCCGGTAGGAGATAGTGGATGTCCTTCGTGGCAACAATCGGCGCCCCCGTTTGTTTCGAAAGCGCGAGGAGCTTTTCATTCACGTCGTTCTGCGTGGGACTTTCGGGATGATATGCGAGTTCGAGAAAAAAATGCTCCTTGCCGAAAATGTCCTGATATTCGCGGACGACTTCCTCCGCTTTTTCCATGTCGCCCATGTGGAGCAATTTCGGAACTTCTCCCTTCAGGCATCCGGAAAGCGCGATAATGCCCGCATGCTTTTCACGAAGCGCCTGTTTGTCCGTCCGCGCCCGATAATAAAAACCCTCTAAGAACGATTGTGAAACAATTTTGAGGAGATTGTGATACCCGTCATCCGTTTCCGCGAGCAAAGTAAGATGATAGGCCTGATCGTCCACGCGAGCGCGCTTGTCCGTAAGCTTCTCGCGCGCCACGTTCACCTCCACGCCGATAATGGGCTTGAGCCCCGCTTTTTTGCAGGCCTCATAAAATTCGATGGCGCCGTAGAGCGCGGCATGATCCGTAAGCGCAAGCGCATCATAGCCCAGCTCTTTCGCACGATCCACGAGATCGCCCACATCGCCCATGGCATCCGAGAGCGAATACATCGAATGGCAGTGCAGATGGACAAAGGGACTTTTGGCCGGAGTATCTGTCATAGGAGTTCCCCGCTGACGGCACAAGGCCTGCGGAAGAATGGGATGAGAGTAACCAATGCGCGGGAGGGATGGAAGGGCGGGACAGCAATTGGCGACTGACCATTGGCCATTGACGACCATTAGTGCATTTTTCCTGAATCCGGCGTAACCGGGATGAAGGATACCTCTCTCGGCTTGAACGCCTCTGCTTGTACCGATTCCCCGGAGAAAAAGGTGTTCGCGTCTCGACAGGGATCCCTCGTCACGCCTGTGGCGCTCCTCGGGAAGGAAGAATTGAAGCGTTGGATGCTGATTCGTATATTCGTATTATATGTATGTATTCGTAACAAAAAAACAGGATCGCTCCTGTCTTTTCGTCGGTGAATATTATCGCCTTCTTGATGACCTCCGCCTCCGAGGCGTCTCGTCCTCTTCTTCATCCTCGTCCATCCAGTCACTTCGACGGTGTTCGAGATATTTCGCGAGGCTCTTGCCGCCCTTGGCAAGAATGCCGAGATAGCCCGCGGAAGATTCCAGTTTCCCGCGCATGCTGGTGAGCGCATCTTCGATGCGCGACACCTTCCGGCGCACGTCGCCCACAAAGCGATTGGCATTGCGAAGAAGCAGAGCGACTTCGAACAACAACCATGTAAGCATTGCGGCGATCCAAATGACGCCGATCGCAAGCACGAGATATAACAGGTCTCGCGTGGAATCTAATGTGATCATAACCCTCCGAGACAGAGTATAGCATACAAGTACCGCACGAGGTGAATGTGTATGCAAAAAAGGTGCTCGGGGAAGGTTGTCGCTGGGAGCTGTTGGCAATTGGCTATTGGAAAAAGAGGGCAAAGGGAACGGGTCTCGGGTTATACGGGGATCGGGTTACTGGTTACGGGTTATTGATTATGGGGTTCGGGTTCTAGGATGAACAGCGCATCCTACAAACCTACGGTCTTACGGACCTACGATCCTACAGACCTAGGCTAAAGGGCAAAAGGTTCGGGTAGAATTTTGCTCCCCTACGCGACTACGCACTTTCCGCATACCGCATGGCCCGCGGCCCATACCTCACGACTCACGCCCTACGTCCTACGCAACTACGTACTCTTCCCCCCTACGCAACCCCCACTCCCTACTTCCCACTCCTTGCGCCTTCATCCAATAACGTGCGGATACGGTAGCGCTGATAGGCGTCTTCATAAGCCATGAAGAGCGCGGTTTTGGTGTAAATATTCCCGGTGCCTTTCAATTGCAATGCTTCAAGAATCGGCTCATCGCCGCGGAGGAGGCCGGCAAGGATTTCTTCGGGAGACTTTCCGGCCCGGCGCTCTTCCGCATAGGCGCGGGCGCTGTTTGCAAAATCGTTTTTTGTCAGCTCACGGCTCAACGTTTTAATGGTTTCCGCCGGAACGGCGTACAGCGTCTTTTTTGCGGAATCGAGCGTATCATCGGCAATGTCGCTCCAATTGCCCTCTGAAACGTTTTCGATAAGCTTGGTGTCGAGGCCGGTTGCCGAACCCAGTCCGTCATGGACGAGCGCTTTTCCATCCTCACCGAGCAAGTTCTTTGCGCGGTCAAGCCATGTGCCGAGCGCTTCGCGCGCGGTGTCGAATTGCGCCTCCGGATCTTTGGCGGTTGCTTTGAGGGCTTGGAATGCTTTCGACGCGGCGTCGAGCATGGCCTGCCCGTCGCGCTGCGCATCCGGGTTCCCGGCCGTATCCCTGCCCGTGAATTTGCCGATGCCGAACCACATCCCGATGGTCCGCCGCATGTTCTCCCATCCCGTGCCGAGTTTTGTTAATAAACCGGGACTCACGGCGTCTTTGACGCTCTCAAACCAGTTCAGGCCATTCGCCGTGAATACGTACTCCCCGTTCGGCAGACGAAGAATGCCGATGTGCACCGGCTCCCCCTTTGCATTCCTGCCTTCAAAAACGGTTCCCTCCCCTTTTCCAAGACCTTCGATGGCGTCCTGAAAGGCGTCCGCGCTTTCCGCATCGAATGACACGCCGCGCGACCCTTGAAAGCCGCAAGCGCCGTCTTCGTCCTTTCCATAGAGCGGTGCGCATTCGCACTGGCCGTCCTTGTTCTCGACTTCATGATTCGCTTCATTGCATTGCGACGCGGCCTTTTTCGTTCCGTCATCATTGTCTCCCGCGTCGGATGAATCTTCTGTTTCCGCAGGTTCCGGCGGCATCATCGGTTCGGGCTCTTCGATTTCAGGCATGCGGCAGATATTGGCGTCCTTGATCCACGCACCGCCATTTTTTACGCATTCTTTTTCCCGTACCCAGACATCGAATCCATGTTGCACATAGGCGTTCGCCGCCGTTTGCGACATGCCGACGCCCGCACAGAGCTGATTATGAAACGCGCATTTGCAGTATGCGGCTTTGACGATAACGCCGCAGTAATCTTTTTTGATGTCATAAGCGCTTGCGGGCGCGGCAAAAAATACCAAGGCGGCGAGGGAGAACATCGCGAACACGAAAGTTTGAAGAGGTTTCATAGTAGCGTTAAATTCATCGTTCTTTTTCGAAAGCATGTTACGAGCATCTTCCATGACGGGAACGTACCGTATACATCCACGAATGCGGGGGCCGATGGAGCCGTCTTCTTATCGCATTTCTGCGCCGAACTTTTCCTTCAACCCCAAAAGAATCCTTTGCAAAAGGCCATCCACTTCCTCGGCCGTAAGCGTCCGATCCGGGGACGAAAAATCCAAATGCATCGCGACCGATTTTTTTCCGTCCGCAATGCCCTTGCCTGCATAGGTATCAAACCATTCCACGGCAGCTACGAGCGCATCCGCTTCGCGGATGGCGCGCGCGATATCGTCATATTCCACGTGCGTATCCACGATGACGGCAAGATCGCGTTTGGACTCCGGATACGGCGACGGCGCCGTAAAGCTCTTTATTCCCTTCGAAAGCGCGAAAATCTCTTTCAGAGGGCAGTCGATCATGGCCGCGCGTCCCTCAATCTTAACATTCGCGAGAATATGCGGTGACACTTCTCCTACGGTTGCCAGCAGTTTCCCGTCCTTGAACGCCTGCGCCGTTCGGCCCGGATGCCAGAATCCCACCTGGGCAAATCGCTCCCAGATAACGTTATCAATACCGAACTCATAAAGAAGATGTTCCACAAATCCTTTTGCCTTTGCAAAACTGCCCTCACCGGCGAGGAATGCGCATCCGAGTTCCAACGATTCATCGGGAAGATCGGTCCACGCCTCCCCCCTCCGGTAATACACTTTCGCGACTTCGAACAAAGATTGTTCTCGATACCGTTCCTGATTCTCCGCGACGACCTGAAGAAGCGACGGAAGCAGGCTCGTGCGCATAAAGGCGAATTCCTCGGACAGCGGATTCTGCACATGCAGGCACGCGGACGAATCATACCCGGCTTTGCCGTAGAGCTCATCGGAGACGAACGAATAGGAATAGACTTCCGTGAGGCCGGCGCCTTTGGCGATGGTGCGGATATGGTCTTCCCAGACGAGTTCGGCATCCGTTCCGCGCGGCGCGGCATCGCCCACGGGAAGTTCGGCTGGAATGTTCGCATACCCGTACACGCGCGCGATCTCTTCCACCAAATCCTGCGCCTCCTCAATGTCATGGTCGCGCCACCAGGGAACCTGGGCGGCGATGACGCCTTTGGAGGCTTTGACGCCAAAACCGAGCGACGTCAAAATTTCGACCTGCTTTTTTTCCGGGATCTCCACGCCGATACGCGCGCTGACTTCCTTTGATGCGATAGAGAATGACAGCGGCTTGTAGACGTGAGTGCAGACGTCCGTGACCGGGCCGGCGAGTTCGCCGCCGGCGAGTTCGAGCGTAAGTTCAATGGCGCGCGCGAGCGCGATAGGCGGAGCCTCCGTCGACAAACCTTTTTCGAATCGGAGCTGCGAGTCGGAATACAGATTGAGCCGGCGCGCGGTCCGCCGCACGGATACGGAATCGAAGGTCGCCGCTTCAAAAACGATATCCGTCGTGTCTTCATATGTACCTGAACGCTCACCGCCCATAATGCCAGCAACAGCCACCGGGCCTTCGGCATCGGCGATTACGAGCGTCTTGTCATCGAGCGCGTAGTCTTTGCCATCCAGCGCTTTCACGGTCTCTTGGGGCTGGGCCAGACGGACGTGTATCTCTACTTCTTCCGCTTCCTGCTTCCCGCTTTCCGATTTCTTGCGAAGTCTGGCGACGTCGAAGACATGCAGGGGCTGCGCGTATTCGAGAAGCACATAATTGGTAATATCCACGAGCAGGTTAATGGAGTTCATGCCTGCGGCCATGAGCCGCTTTTTCATCCACCAGGGAGACGAACCGTTCTTCACGCCGTTGATGCGCGCGGCCATGTAACGCGGACAGAGGTCTTTGTCGTGCACGGTGACGGAGAGTTGCGAGTCGCGGGATTTAGATCGTGGGGAATCCAACACAGGCTCTTCCCAAAGAAAATCCCGCTCAAGAATGGCGGCGGCTTCGCGGCCGAAGCCGACCATACCCATGGCATCCACACGATTGGACGTAACCTCAACATCCATAATGACATCGCCGGAAAGACCGAGGAGGTCGGCAAGGAGCGTGCCGGGCTTCATGACATGTTCGAATACTCGTTTTTTTGAATGCTCGTCCTCGCTATCCGCCAATACGCCAATCCGCAATGCTTCTTCCAAGTCCAAAATCTCCCGTTCTTCGTGCGGAAACGCATCCGCAAGGCCAATTTCATTCGCCGCGCAAATCATGCCTTCGCTCTTTTCACCGCGAAGCTCCACCGGCTCAAGTTTTACGGGCTCTCCTTCCCCATGCCACTTCACATACGCACCCACAAGCGCAACAGCAACCCACTGATCCTTGCGGAGATTCGAACCTCCGCACACGATTTGTACAGGCGCAGTATGCTGCGTTCCAACATTTACAATGGCAAGCTTCAGCTTATCGGCATTCGGATGCCGCTTCACCTCTAACACATGACCCACAACAACCTTGTGGAGCAATGCGTCCGCAGGAAAGATTTTTTCAACCGCCGGTCCGGACAAAGAAATACGCTTCGCAAACTCCTCGGGACTCACGTCCTCGAGGTCAGCATAGTGCTTCAGCCAATCGTAGCTCACCAAGCGATTCATATGTTTATGCAATCAAACGAAGCCCGGCGCAGCCGAGTGAACGGTAATCGTAGGAAACGAGGACGTACATACTTCAAAACTGCTTCAAAAACCGCAAATCATTCTTATAGAGCACGCGGATGTCATCGAGTTTGGTGCCGCTTTTCATAAGCGCGGTTCGTTCCACGCCCCAGCCGAAGGCGAAGCCGGAATATTTTTTCGGATCCACATTGCCGGCCTTGAGAACATTCGGATGCACCATGCCCGCGCCGCCGAGTTCGAGCCATCCGCGTTTGCATACGCGGCACTTCTGCCTGTCCGGCCCCTCCCCCGTGCCTTTACATACGGCGCAGGACACGTCGATTTCGAATGAAGGTTCCGTAAATCGGAAATGAAATGGGCGCAGGCGAATGGCGCGGTCAGGCCCAAAAAATTCTTTTGCAAAATAATCGAGCACGCCCCGCAAATGCGTGATAGATACATGCGTGTCCACGTACAAGCCCTCGAATTGATGGAACATAGGCACATGCGTCACGTCGATTTGCCGGCGATAGCATTTGGCGATATTGATCATGCGCACGGGAAATTGTCCGCGCTCAAGTTCCCGCACCTGCGCATTGGACGTATGCGGCGTAAGCACCATTTTTCCTTTTTTCGATTCCGGCGCATCCATAAAGAATGTCTCCCACTCATCGCGCGCCGGGTGGTCTTTGGGCATATTCAGACTTTCAAAGGCGTACCAGTCCCAATCCACCTCCGGATAACGCGTGCGAACGAATCCGATGCGGCTGAAAATCTCGGTAACCTCGCGAATCGCCTGCGTCACGAGATGCAAATGCCCCTCCGGAGGCCGACGGCCGGGTTCGGTAACATCGACGCGTTCGGTTCTGCCGATTTCCGTTAGACGATTTTCCAGCAACTGCCGGCGCACAGCCAAAAGCATGCGCTCGAGCTCGCCTTTGATATCATTCGCTTTGGATCCGAGGGATTTTTTTTCTTCATCCGGCAGACTGCTCAATTGCCGAAGCATGCCCGTGAGCTCCCCTTTTCTTCCCAAATAACAAATCTCGACATCGTCAAGGTCCTGGAGGGTCTTGGCTTCGCGAATGGCGATCTCCGCACGCTTCCGTATCTCCTCAAGTTTCTCCGTCATATCGGCTGTATCTTACAGGAATGCGCGGGCTTGGCAATTGGGAATATCTGCAATGCAACCATCTTTTCTGCAGGTTTAACGATGAATGTATCGTTCCATGGTTCCAGAGTTTCAGGGTTCCGGCGATCGTGAACCAACCCTCAAACTCTAGAACCCTGAAACTCTGGAACAGCCCCCCTATCCTCCAAATACTCGTCCGATATCCCGAAGGGTAATGAGGATAATGAGGGCGATCAAAATAAGAAAAGCCGTATTGTGCACAATCGCTTCGACGCGACGATTCATGGGCTTCCGTCGCAGGCCTTCGAGAATGAGGAACATCACGCGGCCGCCGTCGAGCGCCGGAATCGGCAGAAAATTCAGGACGGCGAGATTGATGGAAAGAATAGCCGTGAACTGCAAAACATTCGCAAAGCCGCGCTCTGCCACGTCGCCGGTCATAGCCGCAATGCCTACCGGGCCGGATACCTGGGATGCGAGCGTGCCGTCTCCGTTCAAGAGTTCACGAAAAAGATCGAGAAAGGTAATGACGACGGCTTTGGTATAAAGACCCGTTAGGATGATGCCGTTTTTGACCGCGAGTACTGGCGGATAGGACACGATGCCGGTGTCTAACAGAGACACTCCAAGCCCCGTTCGTCCGAGCTCTTCAACGTATTTCGGCGTGACGGTAACCGCCATCCGATCCCTTCCCCGTTCAAAAACAATCTCCACCGGCGCTTCCCCGCGGGCGAATATTTCCTGCCGCGTCTGGTCGAGGGAGTTTGCCTGTACCCCTCCGATGCTCACGAGAATGTCCATGGGCTGCAATCCGGCTTCGGCGGCCGCTCCGCCCGGAAGCACGCCACCGATGGTCACTTCCGTTTTGTGGACAATGGCTCCCTCCGGAATGCCGTCCGTGAGCGACGGGACGCCGATCATAAGTCCGGCGGAAAGCAGTACGGCCGCGAGCGCCCAGTTCATACAGACGCCGGCCGCCAAAATAATGATGCGCTGCCAAATAGGCTTCACGTGAAATGAATCCGGATCTGTTTCATTCTCCCCGCTTTCGCCTTTAATGCGCACGAAACCGCCGATCGGCAGCCAATTAAAAGACCAGATGGTATTCGCGTATTTCTTTTGGTCTTTCGCGCTCACCTTTTTCCATGTCTTTCCAACCTTCACCATGCCCACGATGCGCGGCGGAAGGCCGTAGCCGAATTCATCGGCTTTGACGCCGAACAAACGCGCAGCAAAAAAATGTCCTGCTTCGTGGATGAGCACGAGAGCCGAGAGAATAATGAGAAAAATGATGGCGGCGGTCATGCGCGTGATGGTAGCACGGGGACTGTGTATGGTTGAAGGATTCGCGGGGTTGCGTAGGACGTGGGACGTGGGGCTTAAGAAAAACGATCCAGCCTGTTGTCTTCCTACGCAACCATGTACCGCGTCCTACGTCCTCTCCACCCTTGCGCTTCCCGTCGACCTCCTGTATTCTCCGCACTTGTACCTTGGAAAGGGAAGAGGGACATGATCATCACCATGAGCGGACGATCGGGGGTCGGAAAGACATCGATCATCAAACGGCTCCTCCGACGCCTCCCCGGCTCGCGCATGCTCCTAAGCTGGACCACGCGACCAATGCGCGCAAGCGACCATCCCGGCGAATATGAGCACGTCATTCGCGACGTGTTCGACCGCAAAGATGCAGACGGAGATTTTCTCTGGACAGTGGAGCTAGCCGGAGAACGGTACGGAACGTCCCGGTCCGACGTAACACGGGCTACCGAACAGCCGTCCAGGCTGTACGTCGCCGCCATGACCCATGACAAAGTCATGTACCTTCACGAGCTTTGCACGGCCGAAGGGATACAGAATCGTCTTCTCTCCTTTTATCTTCTTGCTCCGCCGCCCGCTATTCTGCGCATGCGAATGAGGCGGCGTGGCGATTCGGAAAACAGCATCGAACGTCGCATGGAGATCGATGCGGACTGGGATATGCAGGCCCAGCAGTCGGGGCACCCGTTCATCTTTATTCCGGACATAGACGCGGATATCGAAAACAAAATCACGCGCATCCGCTCCTATCTCGAACCGATCGCCGAAGAATATCTCACAACAACACTTTCTGAGAACCCGCCACCCTAGGCGGGTTTCCGCTTGTAAAGAATCACGAATCATCCGCATGACGAATGAATATGTCCTCGCCGCGGCGGCGGATATACGAATCACGACTTTCAATCCACGCCTTCTCTGTCCCTGCCCAAGGCCCGACGCAGTCAAAAATGGAAATGACGTTGAGACATGGACGTCTTCTGTCTCCCGGGGACGGGTACAAGCAGAGACGTGCAAGCCGAGGTGGGGATCCTTTCCTCCGGGAAATCGAATTCGAGAAAGAACAATGCCGTTTCCCGCTTACCACATACCGCCCCCCCTGATATCCTCACGCAATGATTATTACACTGACCGGCGCAAGCGGCACCGGAAAAACGACCATTGCGCGAACGCTCATGGAGCGCCTGCCGAATGCATTGCCGCTCATGAGCTATACCACACGCTCCCCGCGCCCAAACGATTTGCCTGGCGATTTTTCCTTTATCTCGAAACAAGAATTCGACGAGATCGCGTCCCGCGACGAATTCTTGTGGACGGCGAGGGTCGGAGATACGCGTTATGCCACCAAAAAAGAGGATCTCAAACAGGCATTCGCGGATGAAGGCGCTGTCCGCGTGATGATTCTGGTTCCGGAGCGCCTTCCGAATGTGCATGCCTTCGCGAAAGCATTGGGAATGAGCAATCACGTGCTCTCGTTTGCCATCGCCTCACCGGGAACGGATATTCTTCTGAAAAGAATGCGCGAACGCGGGGATGATGAAATAGCCATCGAAAAACGCATCGCCGCCACAGCCGACTTTGAAGAAAAAGCGCGGACAGCCGGCGTGCCGCTTGTTTGGATTCAGGATGAAGGGGATCTGGACAAGAAGGTTTCTGCTGTTCTGCGGCGGATCAAAAGCTCGTAGCTGTTGGCAATTAGCAAAAAGGAACAGGGCAAAGGGAACGGGTTACAGGTTATTGGTTATGGGTTACGGGGTTCGGGTTACGGGGCGCATGGCCCAAGGCTCATGATCTACGGACCTACGGTCTTACGGACCCAAGGGCATGGGGCAAAGGGAACGGGTTACGGGGTTCGAGGAAGATTATGCTCCCCCTACGCAACTACGCCCTACAGGGCGCGGCATGCCGCGCCCCTACATCCTACTTCCCACTCCCTACTTCCTATTCCGCATCCTACGCACCACATCCTACGCACTTTTCGCTTCCCCAAACCCGCATACCGCATAACTCACGACCTACGTCCTACGCAACCACGCAACCTTACTCTCTGCTCCCTGCTTTCCTTACGTACATCTAATAATCCAGCCCCTCCCGCGCCGGCACGCCATGATAAAAATAGTGTTTCACCAGATTCACGTCTGACACGAGGTCCGCGAGATGCGTGAATGATTCGGGGCAGTTGCGGCCGGTCATAATGAGCTCCATCAGATCCGGCTTGGATGCGAGGACGGCAAGGACGTCCGCTTCGTTCAGCATACCGAGTCCTGTTGCGGTATTGATCTCATCGAGGACGAGGAGTTGATGTTTGTTTTTTACAAAGAGATCGCGGACAATATCGAGGCCGCGCTCCGCCTCGCGCCTGTCTTCATCGGTGACGCCGAAACGGAATGTGCCCGTTGCCGAATCGATGCGGTCGAGACCCGTCGGAAAACAATCGATTTCCGGAAAACGGTCCGCAAACATGCGGCGTTCGGAATAATGTTCCCCTCCTTTGTCGAATGACACGATCGCGACCTTCCAGCCGTTTGCGACGGCGCGTATGGCCGTGCCGAGCGCGGCCGTTGTTTTTCCTTTGCCGTTTCCGGTAAACAGCTGAATGAGGCCGACGGATTTCGGCGTATTCGCGGATTCCATATCCGATACTATGACTCGCGAGCGCAAACGAGAAAAGCGCCCCGGGAGGCGCTTCTGATCAGAAGACATAGAGCGTCGAGAATGTGCAGGAAAGAGATCCGAGGTTTTTGGGATCGACATCCATGTCGCGGCAGGCAGACACTAGTTCATTCGCCCACCCTTCGATGGTTTTATCTCCCCGATACAGCATTCCGGAGGAATCCACGAGATCGATGCGGCCCCGCGAGGCGCGGACCACGGCGAGCAGAGAGGTTTTGGCGGCATAGATGTCCGCGCTCTGCGTGTGAACCGCCGCGAGAAATGTGGCAGACGACCCGTTCTCCGCGATCCGTGAGAATACGACGCTCGGCGGAAGACTCTTGCGCGTCTGCCGGAATTAAGGAATGAGATAAACGCGAACCCATTGCTTCAGTTCCGCGGCGGTGATCAATTTTTCTTTCGGTGGTTTCCTGCGTGGCATGACCCGCCTCACAAAAGGTGCGGCAACATGGAAACCGTATTTCCATTTCGTGTCAAACGCCGCGGTCTCGAGAATCAATATCCGCACGCCGGGCAACAAACGGCCTGCCGAACCAATCGCGGAAATATCGCGCATACTCGTTATTGTCCGTAAAATACATATTCTGCTCCCCTCCCTCCGGGATCGACAGCTCGCGCTCCATGTGGTCAAGAAGCGCCGAGGGGCTGTCGAGAATGGATACGCCGTCCCCCACGACCTTGCGGATGACCTTGAAGAGCAGAGGATAATGCGTACAGCCGAGAATGAGGCTTTCGATGCTCTTCTCCAAAAGCGGCGCGAGATAAACGCGTGCGATCGTTTCCGTTTCCGGACGATCTGTCCACCCTTCCTCCACGAGCGGTACAAAAAGCGGGCATGCCGCGGATACCGCTCGCAAATCGGGATTCGCCGCACGGAGCCGCGTCTCATACACGCCGGATGCGATAGTGGCTTTTGTGCCGATAATGCCAATACATTGCTCGGGCATGGCCGCGGCCGCATCCACGGCCGGCTGAATAACGTCAAAGACGGGGATGTCCGGGTATGTCGCGCGAAGAACGTCCGCGGCATACGACGATGCCGTATTGCAGGCGATGACGATGACCGTTGCCCCCTTTGTCACGAGGAATGCGGCATCTTCCAGGGCATACTCGATAATGGTGTCCGGACTTTTATTGCCGTATGGCGTGCGCGCCGTATCGCCGAGGTACACGAATGACGCTCCGGAATGGCGTTTCAGGAGTTCTTTGACGACCGTGAGGCCGCCGATACCGGAGTCAAAAATGCCAAGCATGGGTCGATTCACGATTCGTAAATGGGATCGGGTCTAAGGGCAAAGGAAAATTATGTCCCCCCTACGCAACCACGCAACTACGTCCCACGCAACTACCCTTATGGCTCACGGCCCACGACCCATGCCCTACGTCCTGCGCAGCTTCCCGCACGGCTCACGACCGGATAAGATCGAGAAGCTCCTCACGCTTCGCTTCCATTACATCGGGCCGTACCGCTTCAACGATGAGGCGGATCAGCGGTTCGGTGTTTGATGCGCGTACGGAAAACCACCAGGACAGGTCATCCTTGCTTCCATCTTCGCGCACATAAAACTCCATGCGAATGCCGTCGATTTCGCGTATATCCGTTGCCTCGGATTGATACTGTTTCCGGATGCGATCCAAAACCGCGTCCTTGTTCCTGACCTCGGAATTCACCTCTCCGGAATTGGCGTAGCGTTTGAGCGGCTTCCAGAGCGAAGAAAGGGGCTGTTCGGTTTCGGATAAAATCTTCATGAGCAGCAGAAGACACAAATCGCCGGATTCCACGCCCCACAGATCGCGAAAATAGTAATGCATGGATAGTTCTCCGCCGAAAAGCCCGCCGCGTTCGCGAAGCTGCCGCTTGATGAATGCGTGGCCAACGCGCGTCATGTCCGTGCGGCCTCCGGCCGCGAGAATGGCTTCTTCCGTACTCCAGGAACACCGGAGGTCGCGCAGGATCAGCGCGTCCGGATGGTCTTTCAGGAGCCCGCCCGCGAGGATCGCCGTCATGAGATCCCCCGGTATTGGCTCTCCGTTTTCATCCACGAATCCCACGCGGTCCCCGTCGCCGTCAAAGGCGACGCCGAAGCGGCAATGGTTTTTAACAACAGTTTCTGAAAGCGTTGTGAGCGTCTCGATTTTGAGGGGATTTGCTTCGTGATTCGGAAATCGCCCGTCCAGCTCCCAAAACAGCGGCAATATGTGCATCGACGGCAGACGCTTTGCGAATTCGGGCAGAACAAGGCCGTTCATGCCGTTTCCCGCGTCGGCGGCAATGGTCATGGCGGGGAATTCGGACGTATCGACCAGATCAAAAATGCTATCAAGATATGCGCGCAGGGCTTCCGTATCGTCGTGGACGTCTCCGGGCGTAGCCGCATCTTCATACAGTTCACCGGAAATATATGCATCGCGCAATTCCTCCATGCCGCTCCCCTCGCCCACCGGATACACATTGCCGTCCACCATTTTAAAACCGTTATACTTCGGAGGATTGTGCGATGCCGTCACCATAACGCCGAAATCATAGCGGCCGGCTGCGCGCCCCATGCTCACATTGAACATCGGCGTTGAACACAGACCGATGCGCGTCACATCCGCCCCCTGACTCGTTATGCCGCGCACCAACGCATCTTCAAGCTCCGGCGAACTCTGCCGCATATCACGTCCGACCATTACATGTTTGCACCGGAAACGGCGGACCAGAGCCCGCCCAAGGCGCTCTGTGAAATCTGCCGTCAGCTCTCCGGGCGAGAGTCCGCGGATATCATAGGCTTTAAAAACCTTAGAAATGTCTTTTGGCATGGGAGAATGGAATCAATATCAGGATTCGAAGAGAGCCGGGATACTGCCGTCTGATGATTGACTGACGGCCATTCCTCGCGTACTCTAGCCAAGTGTACGGACTTGCGCCAAAAGCGCCAAGCCGGAACCCCTCATTCCCAACACTTGTAACGTATGACACCTATTTTGTGGGTTATTATCATTCTCGTTGCCGTACTAGCCATATGGTTCATCGGAACCTATAACGGCCTCATCACGCTCCGAAACAAACTGGAGGAAGCCTGGTCGGACATCGACGTGCAAACCAAGCGTCGCTATGACCTAATCCCGAATCTCGTGGAAATGGTCAAGGGATACGCAAAGCACGAGGCAACCGTGTTCCAAAACGTCACAGAGGCGCGCAACGTCGCCATGAATGCCAAGGGTCCGCACGAAAAAGCCGAAGCCGAAAACATGCTCGCCGGAACGCTCAAAACGCTTTTCGCCGTTGCGGAGAACTATCCGGACCTCAAGGCCAATGTGAATTTCCTGGATCTTCAAAAGACGCTTACGGACATCGAGGACAAAATCCAAGCAGCGCGGCGCTTTTACAACGGCAATGTGCGCGACTTCAACACCAAGCTCCAGGTGTTCCCGACCAATATGATTGCCGGCATGCTCGGTTTTTCCGCCCGAGAATTCTTTGAAGCGGAAGCAGAAGCCAAGCAGAATGTGCAAGTGAAATTCTAACGGAAACGCCGGAGCGACAGAACGGTAAAATACTCCGCGCCGGAGACGTGCACAGAAACCAATGGAACGCGGCGCGCATACGCCGCGTTCGTTGCATCTTCCCCCTCCTATGCTCGAACCAGACTTTATCGCACGATTCACCACCCATTTGCGCGAAGCGCTCCAACACGCGCTCGAGTTTGCCGTACGCTCCGGCCGCGAGCTCGTGGCGCCGGGAGATTTACTTGTCGGACTCCTTCATGAAAAAGGGTCCATCGGGACTGAACTTCTCATGAAAGCCGGCATCACCCTTGAAGCTGCCGAGCGGGCGTTCCGGGGAACGCCTGATGCCAATCCGAAAGGCGAAACGCTCACGCCCGACTTGTCCGTGCCGGTAAAGCGCATTCTGGAACGCTGCATTCTTACCGCGCATTTGCATGAGCATAAATACGTGGGCACGGAACACTTGGTGGGCGCCTTACTCGCCATCGACCTGCCGGATGTCGCCCGCTTTCTTTCCTCGTCCGGCGCATCTGCGGAACAGCTCAAAGAGCATGTGGGCAATATCCTGACGTCCACGAGCAGATTTCCGGACATCGCGGTGCCGCATCTTTCGCTGGAGGAGGATGTCGGAGAGGCGGCCGCGCAAAAGGCCCAAACCGTTCCCCGTCCGGGGCGCATGCCATCTGCGCTCGAAGCCTTTTCACGGGAACTTACTGAACAGGCCACGGCGGAACAGCTGGATCCGGTGATCGGACGCGAGCGCGAGCTGGAACGCGTGGTGGAAATTTTGTGTCGGCGCACCAAGAACAATCCCATTTTGCTGGGCGAGCCCGGGGTAGGAAAAACCGCCATCGTCGAAGGACTCGCAAAACTCCTCGCCGCGGGCGATGTGCCGGATGCTCTGCATGGAAAACGGCTGCTCTCCGTAGACTTGGCGCTCACGGTAGCCGGCACCATGTATCGCGGCGAATTCGAGGCGCGGCTGAAACAGCTCGTTGACGAAGTCAAAACAGACCAGAATATTATCCTGTTCATCGACGAGGTTCACAATATTGTGGGCGCGGGTTCGACATCGGGATCGCTTGATGCCGCGAATATCCTAAAGCCGGCGCTCGCTCGCGGAGATATTCGCTGCATCGGCGCGACCACCTGGGGGGAATATAAAAAATTCATCGAGGCGGACGCGGCTCTGGAGCGCCGTTTTCAACCGGTAAGCATCGAAGAGCCCTCGGCTATGCAGGCTCGCGCCATGCTGGAGGGACTGCGCGAACGCTATGCCAGGCATCATGGCGTGTCCTATGACGATGACGCGCTGGATGCGGCGGTATACATGGCAGAACGGTACATGACGGACCGCATGTTCCCGGACAAAGCCATAGACCTTATCGACGAAGCGGCGGCGAGCGTGGTTGCGGCGCGCAGAAATCACGAGGTGATGGAGCGCCTCCGTACACTCGAAGCGGCGCGGTCGGCAACCGGCCTGGCGAAAGAAGAGGCGGTCTCCCAGGAACGCATGGATGAAGCCGCGGCATTCAAGCGGGAAGAAGACGCCCTGAACACGGAATGGGAGCACTTGCGGTCTTCCCTCGAACAAAAACGCGATGACCATGCTCCCCGCGTGACGGTGCGCGATGTGGCATCTGTTGTTGCGCGTATCGCGAACATCCCCGTGGAGACCATTTTGGCCACCGAACGCGAACGCATGAAGGATCTCGACATACGCCTGGGCGCCGCAATTATCGGCCAGACGCGCGCGGTCGCCGACGTGGCAGATGCGGTGCGCAAGGCGCGCCTCGGTCTGAACGATCAGCGCCGTCCGAAAATTTCCATGCTCTTTGCCGGCCCCTCCGGCACGGGAAAAACAGAAATGGCAAGAACGCTGGCAGAGGAGCTCTTCGGCCGGAAGGATGCCCTACTCAAACTCGACATGTCGGAATTCGCCGAAGGATTCTCGGCGTCCAAACTGCTTGGTTCCCCCGCGGGCTATGTGGGATACCGAGAATCCAACCGCTTTACGGATGCCGTGCGCAAACGCCCGCATTGCGTGGTGTGTTTCGATGAAATCGAAAAAGCGCATCCGGAAGTGCTGAACCTGCTCCTCCAACTTTTGGAAGACGGCCAGGTGACGGATTCCACGGGAAGACCCGTAAGTTTCCGGCAGAGCTATATCATCCTCACGTCGAATGTGGGCGCAGATTCCCTTGGAAAAAAGACGCTCGGCTTTGGGGATGCATCAGGTCACGGTTCCGCCTTTGAGGCGCTTGTGCGGAGCGACATCGAGGAACGCTTCCGTCCCGAACTCTTAAACCGTCTGGATCGGGTGGTTGTTTTTCAGCCGCTTCAGGAAGCCCATCTCAAGGAAATCATCCGTCGGGAGCTCGAGCTTGCCCTTGAACGCGTGCGCCAGGCCCAGCGCGTGGCCTGCACGGCTGGTGACGACGTGCTGGACTGGCTCCTGACGCGTCCGATCCCGGAAAAAGAGGGGGCGCGCGCCGCGCGTCGGCTGGTGGAATGCGAGATTACGAATCTTGTCGGCAACCTTCTGTCCCGCCAGCCTGGAAAACGGAAAATAACCCTGAAGATCACGAAAAAAGGCCTGCAGGCTCTGTAAACATCCCGGTTTGCCGGGATGTTTATTTCGGGCTGGGACGCGCGCGCATGCTACACTTTTCTCATGCCAGACGGGAGACGAACGGGTCCTGAATCCGGAGCGCGGCCGGCGCCGCGCGGTGCACCTGCGGGAGATTCGTCGCGGATGCGATTCGCATCCACACTCGCGGCCCAGCAGGCCGGAGACCGCATTGCCGGAGGAGGTGCCGCCGATGAAATCGGCGGCGAAGTTGGGACGGGACGGAGCGCCGAAGAACCCGTGTTTCTGGAGCTCCCGACCAAAAGCTATACGGCGCGCTCCACCGAAGAGGAACAGGAAATCGCCCGCCAGCAGGCTATGCTGCAAACGGCGAGACGCTTTGTGGAACCCGGCGGTCCGCCGCCGCAAACCGAAGCCGCACCGGGAGAAGAACGGCAGCGGCAAGGCGAAGCTCCGGCCGAAGCGGGCCCCTCCGTGGCGGAGCCTGCAAGGCAAGCACGCATTCAGGCGATGCTTCAAGAAGCACAGCAGGATGCCCGCGGCCAAGAGGAACAGGAGCAATTGAGTAAGCTTGAGGAGGCGGCAAAGCGCTTTCAGAGCCAGCGCCAGCAGGCAATACGGATAAGCAAAATGTCCCGTAATGTCATGAAGGCAGTTCAGATCGGCGGCGGGGCATCCGTTATCACGATTATTACCCTCATTATCCAGGTGAATCTGGAAACCCTGAATAAATGGATCACGCAGATACGAATTCCCTTTCTCTATGAAGTAGAGAAACCTCCGAAACTCGGACTGGATGACGGGTTTACCTGCTGCGTGGACTGCATTGTGTCTTACATGTGCCTAACAACGCTTGCGCAATTCATCCTGATCGTCATTATCATCGGCGTCATTACCGCGGCACTCACCCAGCTTCTTGGACCTTTGTACGACTTTTTGCGCCCTCTCTTTTAGTGGGAATTTCTGCGCAAAGACGGTATACTTAATTTTGTATGTCCGATCGACTCAAACGGATTCTTTTTATCGCATTTTTCATTGTCTTCTCTATTGGCATCGGAGGCGCTATCTACATGTATTTTTTCCGGCCCGTACCGGCCCCGACTCCGGTTGTGCCGCCGGAGGAGCTTGGCGGCGCATTGCCCGGCGCCGGCGAAGGCGCTCCCGGCATCCCCGGCGAAGTCCTTCCGCCTGGCGCGCTCCCCTCGGCCGAGGCCGTACCGGGCGCCGTCGCGCCCACGCCAGTGTCAGAGCTTCAAACGGTCATTCTGAACGAGGGAATCTCCAACAATGTCTCGCTCTCCTCCGACGGCAGAAGCGCGCGCTATTACAGTCCGGAGGATTCAAAATTCTATAAGGTGAATGCGGACGGGCTTATTACCGCCTTAAGCGACCAAACATTTCCGAGCGTGGAATCGGTTTCATGGGGGCATACAAGAGATCAGGCAATTCTCTCATTCCCAGACGGGTCGAATATCTATTATGACTTTGCGAGCGGAAAGCAAAAGACGCTTCCCCAGCACTGGAATGACTTTGATTTTTCGCCGGATGACAAGAACATCGTGGCAAAGAGCGATGCCGTAGCGCCGGAATCCCGCTTTCTCATTGTCGCCGATCCGGACGGAAGCAACCCGCGCGCCATCGAACCGCTCGGAAATAACAGTAATAAAACCTTCCCCGTGTGGACAGACAATAAACAGATTATCGCCTATGCCACGGTGGGCGAGGCCAAGGGGTTCGACAGGCAGGAAATCATCATGATCGGGCAGAACCATGAAAACTTCAAAGGCCTCCTCGTGGAAGGACGAGGCTTTACGCCGCTCTGGTCTCCCACGGGACGGCAAATCGTGTACAGCGTATGGAATGCGGAAAGCGGTTTTCGTCCGGAACTGTGGACAAGCGGCGGATCAGCGGAAAATATGAATCAGAACCGCATAAAGCTGGGCATACAAACATGGGCGGATAAATGCGTCTGGGCCAATGAAACAACGCTCTATTGCGGCGTCCCCTCATCACTCCCCTCCGGTGCGGGCCTTGAACGCAGTTTATTTACGAATACCGTGGATAATGTGATGAAAATTGATCTTGCTACCGGCGAACAAATTCAACTCGGGTCGCCCGGCACGGGCTTAAGCGTCACGAATCCCGTTATTGTCGATGAGGGCAGATATCTGATGTTCCGCGACGCCGCCACAGGCGGCCTGTATCGCTTCCGCCTATTCTAATCCATACCATGAGTCGCCAGCGCTTGGTGCTTTTCAGCCTCCTCACCGTCCTCTTCGTGGGCGTGGGCATGCTGTATTTCACCATGGTGTGGAGGGAGTCAACGACGCGCTTTCGTACCGGACTCCCGATTCCGAAACATATCCTCCCCGACGAATTGAAAACCGCGAATGACCTGATTCCGCAAGGACCGCCGCAGGCTCCGGATATCCGCCCCACCGACCCCGTGCTGTCCGGCAATGCGCAAAGCCCGGTAACCCTCATAGTATTCGGCGACTTTGAATGCGGGGTATGTAAAGACCAAGCAGTCGCCATTGAGGAGAGCCTTGCAGCTATCGGGAACCGGAATCTTGTGCGTGTAATTTGGCGAGATCTTCCCCTGATAAACCAGCATGCTCGCGCCATGTCAGCCGCAACGGTCGCGGAATGCGCCGGACGCCAGGGCCGATTCAAACAGATGCACGATCTCCTGTTTTCCCAAGCGAATACCTTTTCGGATGATGAGTACCTCTCCTTTATGCGCCGTCTGAACCTGAATCAGGAAGATTTTCTCGTGTGCCTGCGCGACCCGGCCATTTCGTTCCGTCTGAATGGAGACATCGAAGATGCGCGTAAGCGCGCCATCGGCGAAGTACCGACCATGTTTATCAATGGCCAGCCGATCGCGGGCTATGTGGACGCGGACACCCTCACGGCCATCTTGAAACGCGAAACGCAAAAGGCTTCCTCCAATCCATCATAATGCCATTGTTCGCCGCGCGGATGCTCATCATCGGCGGATGCGCATCCGCCCTGTTTTTTGCAGGTGCGCTCGAGGTACGAGCACAGACAGCATGCTGTGAATGCCACCCTCCGAATGATCCGAATACCTCAAGCTGCCTGACCGTGCAGGTATCAAAACTGAATGCGGAGGACGATTGCGTTCCGCTTCCGAACAATGTAGGGCTCGCGAATGGCTGGACATGCAAAAAAACGCCCCTTTCCTCAACAAAATGCAAAGCCGTAAGCGCCGGGGGCGTGTGCAAAACCACGCCGGTGGATGCGTATTCCATGGTGGGCGAAGCCGTCGCCGGCTCGACCGCCGCGCCCGCGCAATCGAAACCGGCCCCTGCCATTCTTCCGCAGCTCAACACCAAGATTCCCGGACTCGTGTTGAACGCAGGGGACGGAGAATCATCCAGCTTGCTCGCGCAATATATTTCAGGCGTCTACCGGTATGCCGTTTCCATTGTAGCCATTGTCTCCGCAATCATGTTCATTTACGGCGCCTTTTTGTATCTCGTGTCCGGCGCCACGTCGCAGCAAATCCAGAAAGGAAAAGATATTATGCTCGACGCCGTTGTGGGGCTGATTCTCGTCCTTTCCGCAACAGCCATTCTCCGAACGATCAATCCAGCAACGATACGCCTGAATGCGCTCAACATCTCTTTGATCGTTCCGATCGATTATCAGTTCCGCGGCGATGAGGGCCTAGAGGGGACTGGGGCCGCGGGCGAACCAAAAGAAGCGATCGTCCAGGCGGTGATCGAAGGCTCGAAACTGGCGGGGGTCGATCCCTGTATCATGCTTGCCATTTGCGAACACGAAACCGGCTTGCGCTCCATCTGGAACGGATGGCCAAACAACCCCAAAGAAAATGCCATCGCCTTTGGTCCGTGCCAGGTGCTTGCCACAAACTTTCACGATCAAAGTCCGCTCGCCAAAAGACTTCGAAAAGAATTTCCAGATTTTCCCGAAGGGGTAGCGCCGGATCCGCGGCAAATGTCAAAAACCGCGAAACTTGTTATCGGCGACTGGTTTTTGCAGAACCCAAAAGCCGCCGCCTTTGCGGCAGCGGACATTTTTCGGAGCGCCTCCTATCGCGGCAATGAGCTCGTGGGCGTGGCAGCCTTCGGAGCCGGAGGCGGGTCCATACAAACCTGGAGAACCGCGACGGCGTGCAGCGTCAAAAGCGGCGTGAAGATTTCCGGCGGCGGTGATGCCAAGGCATTCGCCGATTCCTGCATTCCAAACGAGGTGGCGATCGTTTCGAAGATAACAGACAAGAGACCTGAAAAATGCCCGGAGAGCAATTATGAATGTGTTGATTTGAAAGCCGACAAAACCGCGACGCTGCGAGGCCATTGCCGGAACAATCCGAACCAGGAATGCAAAGGCATGAAAACCAGGGATTTCGTTCAATATGTGATTAAAGCGTATCCGAGAATGGTTCAAAAATACCGCTGTGCTGGTTAAGTCTGCATGCTAAAATGGCTACCAGCGGCTCTGCGCGGATGAGTTGCATGAAAAACACCCTTCCGTTCCCCTTTTTTCTCTTCGCTCTTGGCATTGCCGTGGCGTTGTTTATGTTGCCGGGAGCGGCAAAGGCACAGGTTTGCTGTAAATGCCATCCCCCGAATGATCCGGCAAAAACAGTCTGCCTCCAGGCCGAGGCATCGGCGCTTTTGAAAGCGAATGACTGTTCCACGCTTCCAAAAAGCACCCAGAGCGAATCCGACTGGACATGCGAAACGACTCTCTTAAGCGCCGCATTCTGCAAACCTATTTCCGAGAACGGGGTGTGTGCCGAGGGGCCGAAGGCGGCATCGGTAGTCTTGGCCGGAGAAACGGCGTCCCAGGCTCCGGCGCCGAAAAAACCGGGAGCGGCTATCCTTCCGGTTCTGAACGTGAATATTCCGGGCCTTCAGCTCAAAACCGAAGGCGGCGCGTCTACCCTGCTCGCCCAGTATATTGCCGCCGCGTACCGATATGGCATTTCCATCGTGGCAATCGTGTCGGCGATTATGTTCATCTACGGCGCTTTTCTGTACCTCGTATTTTCCACGGCTGGCAGCGTAACACAAGGAAAGCAGATTATGCTGGATGCGGTAATAGGCATGATGCTCGTTCTTTCCGCCCAGCTCATTCTCCGGACGGTGAATCCTGACCTGGTAAATCTGAAGGGCCTCGATATTACGGAAATCAACCCGCGCGACGCATTTACCGACGCCGCCCTGGAGCTCGCCCGCGTGGAACGATATGCCCGAATCGGGCTCGTGGAAGTTCCCGTGCTGGACATAGAAACGGGCGAAATTGTGGCGCCGACCGCGCCCGTATCCGGCAAACCGGGAGAGGTCGCCAAGGATCAAAAAGGGGATCTTATTGCGCAGGGAACATGTCCGCCGGACATGGTGCCGATTCCCTTTAGCGCCGCATATCCCAAAGGGCGCGTGGAATCGTTCTGCATGGACCGTTACGAAGCGCCGAATCAGCAAGGGGTCAAACCCATACGCGGCGCCACTGAATGGGAAGCGGAGTGGTATTGCAAGGAGCGCGGGAAACGGCTCTGCAATTCCAATGAATGGGTCCGCGCTTGTTTGGGACCGGATGGGGCGAATACGTACGGCTATGGTCCCACGTTCGTGCAGGGAAGAATAAAGGACGCGCTAAAAAAACGGCCTGACGGGCTCAATGTCGGCGCGACGGTGTCGACAGGAAAACCGCCCGCGCCGTGCAATTATGATACGAATACTCCGGGATTCTTTCCGGGCTATGAAACGACCTTTTCGCCATTCGCCATAAAATATCCCACAAAGCGCAATGCCGATTTGAGCATTCTGAATCCGGGCAATCCCCGGCTTTCGGATTCCGTATACGTTACGGCATTCGAAAAATTCAAATCATTTTTGGCGAAATACGACGGTTCCGAACCGAGCGGCGCCAGGCCGGACTGCAAGACGCCGGAAGGCGTGTATGATTTGACGGCGAATGTGTCGGAAATGACCGTCAAAGACCAATACGCCAATTTATCTGCCGATGAACGCGTTGCGCTTCCGTCGCAGCCCAGGGCGTATAACTGGTCGGGATTCAACTGGAGTCCAATTCCGCACCTTGCGAATTTTGACGCGAAACCCGTCTGCACCTTTGTTTCAGGCGGCGGCCACGGCGCCGGCGATGCATGGCGCGATTACATTAACGGCTTCCGATGCTGTTTAAACCTGCAACAATAATTTACGGCGCAGACGTCGAGGGACCAGATACAATGGGACGGGCTATCAACGTAAGCGGATAATAATTCCCGCATGTCGTTTTGAGGCAATACGTCGCAAATTTCGTTCCGGCACGGACGTCTCCTTGAATAACCCTAGCCAGCCCATTCCCGGACCACCCAAGAAAAACCGACGCATGTTCTCCTGTACAAGAAGAATTCCCTGTATAAATAAAAATGATATCTCCAGGCTGAAGCAAATCTGCCCAGGAATTCGGATACCCGGATCCGCCCGCGGCAATAATTACGGGTTTTGCACGTGCAATCGCGGCGCCGCGCCCTTCCACGCAGTCCGCTTTTATATAGGCTTTGCAATCTTTGTCCGAATCACACCGTAACCCCCTGAGTTCCGAAGCTTTTATGCGATATGAAAGCGATTTGATCGCAGTGCTCGTTTTCGACTTTTCGTGAGGGAGACATATTGTTTTTGCTCCAAATAAGCATGACTGGTCTCCGACGCCCGCAAGTGTCCAGAGCGTGCCGGCTGTTTTCCCGCAAAAACCGAGATTTTTTTTACAGTCCGCCGCGATCTGGCTTACAAATAAGAGTCGTTCTTGAAATGTATTCCCCTGTATCAGGGGTATCACTTTTTTATAAAACTCGATGAGCCCGGTAGTTGACGCAAGTTCCGCGGGACAGGCTCCGGATGTTACGACCGGCGCCGGCGCGCCAGCTGGCGCTTCCGTACCGCTCACGGTAACCGATGGCGCAGTAATCGTAGGACCGGACGTATCATTCGGAGAAAGGCCCATATAGAAATCGGAGAATTCAATCGAACTAACTTCCGTGACTGTAAGCCCCTTCACCTTCAACAGGTCGGGATTCACGATATTCAGAATGGTATGCGCCGCCAGAATAATGAGCATGCCGATGACAGCGTCGGACATGATTTTCTTCCCGCTCTGGATCTGCGGAAGCGCTGAACCCATGAGATACAGAAAAGCCCCGTAAATAAAAGCTATCGTGGCAACGACCACGGTTACGGTGATCAGATAGCGATACGCGGCATCCACATACGCGGCAAGAAATGGAATTTGTATGACATTCCCCGACCGAAGAATGGGATATTTCGTAAAATCAAGGCCGGGAATCTGAACATTCAATGCCGGCGCATAATACTTTTGCGTCGATTGGGCAAAAACCGATTGAGCAAAAACCGTCAAAAAAAATCCAAGGAAAACCATGCAAAAAAGAAGCCGTGCGCAATGAACAGCGGCCCGGATGATTTTATCCGCATTCATATATTGATTTTACCTCGGGGCTACAAGACCGTACAGGAAGGAGTACGGATTATGGGGAAGATTGTCGCTGGGCGCTTTTTGGCAATAGGTAATGAGCAACTGGTGAAAGGGAACACGTGAGTGGTAAGTTGTGAGTAGTTAGGGATTTCGGGCGCCTCCCGCCCGCACGACTCACGACCTACGCCCTACGCAATTGCCTCCCCTCCCATGCCATGCCAAGATACGGAAATGCCGAAATCTCCGAGACAGGTTTATGCCTGCGCAACATGCGGCGCACAATACCCGCGATGGACGGGGCGCTGTTCGGAATGCGGGGCCTGGGGAAGCGTTGCGGAGGGGTCGGAAGCGGAACCGGACGAAAGACCATCGCGCCTTTCCGGCGCAAAAAAAGGCGTGGTTCAACCATTCGCGTCTCTCAAAGCTCAAAATAATGGCCCGATGCAGTCTTCGGGTCTCGCGGACATTGATCGCGTACTCGGAGGCGGCTTTGTGACCGGAAGCGTCACGCTCGTGGGCGGCGAACCCGGCATTGGAAAATCCACGCTTCTCGCACAGGTGGCCTTGAATCAAAGCGCCGCCGGAAAACGCGTGCTCTATGTGACGGGAGAAGAATCGCCGAGCCAAGTGGCGCTTCGCCTTCAGCGCATGATCTCGAAGGTACCCCCGTCTCTGGCATTCTTGGATGCGACCGACGCATCTGTGATTGCAGGAACGATTCAGGATGAAAAGCCGGAACTGACCATTGTGGATTCTGTGCAGTCGCTTCGCGTGCAAGATATTCCGGGAGAGGCCGGAAACATATCGCAGGTGAAAGCGAGCGCGGCCGTGGTCACCGAAGCTGCCAAACGCGCGAATGTTCCGGTCGTCCTTGTGGGACAAGTGAATAAAGAAGGCGATATTGCCGGACCGAGACTTTTGGAACATCTTGTGGATACCGTGTTGATGCTGGAAGGCGAGCCCCAGCACCAGTTCAGGATTTTACGGGCGATCAAACACCGCTTCGGCCCCGTGGATGACGTAGCTGTGTATCGCATGAAAGAAACCGGGCTTGAGCCGGTACTTGATCCTTCAGCGGAGCTGTTGCGCGACAGGCCCAATGCTGTTTCCGGCTCCGTCGTTACCTGCCTGCTCGAAGGACATCGTCCCCTGCTTCTGGAATTGCAGGCGCTTGTATCGCCGGCAGGCTATGGCACGCCGATACGCCGCGCCGCAGGCGTGGATACCGGACGCCTCGGTTTGCTCCTTGCCGTGCTCGCCCGCCGTGCGGGCGTAAACGCGTTGGATAAGGACGTGTATGCGAATGCGGCCGGAGGCCTAAAGGCGAAAGAGCCGGCCGTGGACCTTGCGCTCTGCCTCGCGATTGCATCCGCCGTATCGGATATTGCCGTCCCATCGAAAACCGCCGTCTTCGGCGAAATCGGCCTTGGCGGCGAGGTGCGCCCTGTCGCCCTGCCGGATATGCGCATAAAAGAAGCCGAGCGCCACGGATTTACGACCATTCTGCTTCCGAAGGGGTCGGAATATCGTGACGCGGATATGGCGCGTATCATCGAAGTCTCGACCTTGCGCGAAGCCATCGACAAAGCGTTTGGAGGGTAACGGATTGGTACGCGGTCGGATAGGAAGCGCGAAGACGGCAGACGGAGACGTACCGCTCCCGTCCCACCGCTTCCCGTTTACCCCTTTTCTTCTTTCCTGAACCCCGCCAAAGGCGGGGTGAAGGATCCCTGTTTCAGCTTGGACGGCTCCGTGTGTATTGGTCATGGAGAAGCAGTAGCGATCAGCGTCTCGATTGGACGTTTCTGCTTGTACCGACCCCATGGAGACACATGCGGTCAGTGCCTCGACAGGGATCCTTCGTCCCGACATGCGTCAAGAAAGTAGCCTTTTGTCATTCTGAGGAGTCCCGGCTTGCCGGGACCACGAAGAATCCCTTGGATGGCACAAAGGTTTTTTTGAACTGATACGTGGATAATGAAACTGCTACTCTGCCAAGGGATTCTTCAACCGTCCGCACGCGGACGGTTGAAGAATGACAGTATGTGTGTTATTCGCCGTACCAAGAATGTGCCAGACAAAACCAGACCGATATCGCATAACGCAAAACTTATTCCCTTCCCGCTTCCCGTCCCACCGCTCACCGAGATTATTCCTGATGGCTTGTTTTGCGGACTCGTTCGACGAGTGTATGGAGCTCTGGAACCTGCGCGAGTTCCGTATCCTTGTTGAGGAGTTCATCCGCGGCTTTGCCGGCCATGGCCATAAGATCGATATCACTCGTGCGCGCCGCGCGGAACACGGCCTGCCCGCTCTGCTCGGTACCAAGCACATTTCCCTCCCCGCGACGCTGTAAATCTTCTTCCGCGACGACAAATCCGTCATTCGTACGTTCCAGAACCTTAAGCCGTTCCAACGCAGGCCCATCCGCATCGGAGAGCAGATAACAAGATGATACGCGACTGGATCGTCCTACGCGTCCCCGCAATTGATGGAGCTGCGCCAGTCCGAAACGTTCCGCCCCTTCGATAAGCATCACCGTGGCTTCGGGTACGTCCACGCCCACTTCAACAACCGTCGTTGCAATAAGAACGTCCAGCAATCCCTCCGCGAAACTTTGCATGACTCCATCTTTGTCCGCCGGCGGCATGCGGCCGTGCAGGAGTCCGATGCGAAGGCCCTTGAGCGGCCCTGCCGCGAGACGTTTCGCCTCTTCGGTTGCGGATTTCACGCCAAGTTTGTCGGATTCGTCGATGATCGGACATACCACAAAAGCTCGATGGCTTTTTTTCACTTCCGCGACCACGGCTGCATAAGCCTGCTCGCGGTCCGCGCCGGTGAGGACCTTGGTTTTGATCTCCATCCTCCCGCTGGGCTTTTGCCGGATGACGGACACGTCAAGATCCCCATAGAGCGTAAGCGCAAGCGAACGCGGAATGGGCGTTGCGGTCATGGAAAGGAGATGCGGCACAAGGCCGTCCGGACGCGGCGCAACCGCAAGCGCCTCGCGCTGGGTTACGCCGAAACGGTGTTGTTCGTCCACAACCGCAAGCGCCGTATCCGGCGGCAGCATATCGCGCTCCAAAAGAGCATGCGTACCAATGACAAGAATGCGTCCTTCGCGGATACGCTCCCTTGCTTCATGGAGCTTCAGCGTTTTTTCTTCTCCTCCTTCCCAGAGCCGCTTCTCACTCGACGTAAGAAGCAAAACCGGCGCCTGTCCGGTTTCCTGTAAAAAGCGTCGGAGAGACCGTCCATGCTGTTTGGCAAGAATTTCCGTGGGAGCCATGAGCGCGGCGCTTTCGCCCGCCCGATACGTTAGCGACATAAGGAAGGCGGCAACCACGGTTTTGCCGCTGCCCACGTCCCCCTGGAGAAGCCGCCGCATCGGGCGTGTTTGCTGCATGTCCAGAATAGACGCCCAGGCCGCCCTGCGCTGGTCGTCCGTAAGCGGAAAAGGCAGGGAAGCCACGAAACGTTTTGCAAACCGTTCGTCGAATGACACGGACGGCGCACCCGCCTTGTCCGCTTCGTGCCGCGCGGACCCGAGCGCCAGGCGGTACACCAGTAGCTCGTCAAAAGCAAGACGCCGCCTTCCCTCCTCGGCAATGCCGAGCGTGCGCGGACGGTGAACGGCTTTGTAGGCATCCGTACGCGTAAGGAGGCCGCATGTTTCGCGAATGTCCGCCGGCAGCGGATCAGGCGCCTCGTCAAGATTTTCAATGACGCGCGCCATGAGTTCGCGCATGGTTTTTTGCGCAACCGATCCCATAAGGGGATATACCGGCGCAACCGTTCCGCTTGTCACTCCTTCGGAGTCAATGGGCTCCCAAATGGGATTGCTCATTTGTCGTCCGAATTTCGGGCGAAATTGGATAGTCCCCGACAAAAAAATCTCTTTCCCGGCCGGCAGTTTTTCCAAAAGCCACGGCTGATTGAACCAGATGACGCGAAGCGAGCCCGTGCTGTCCTTCAGGCTTGCGCGGATAATGGTGATGCGCCGCCGGAATCCCGGCTGTTTACCGATGCTCTCGACGCGGACCTTGAGCGTCACTGGCTGGCCTATGGGCGCGTCCCCAATCGATACCGTGCGACTGTAATCGTCATATCGCCGTGGAAGCATGTCCAACAGGTCGCCGACGGTTTCGGCGCCATAGCTCTTGATGGCCCGTTTTTGCGCGGCATTTAGCTCCGGTATTTCGCGCACGGAATCGCCTGTTTTCAGCATGCCACTATCTTACATGGGGGCGTGATTGCCACAAAGTGAGCGAAAATCCGCGCCTTTGACCAGCTTTCGGATTCATGAGACGGAATAGAATATGGACCATATCTACGCCGTCTATATGATGGCCAGCGCCACCGGCACGCTCTATACGGGCGTTACGGGAGACCTATATGCGCGTGTCCTCTCCCATAAACAAGGTCTCATGGGAGGATTTACAAAGAAATACTGGTGTTATCGTCTCGTATACTTCGAGGAGTATGAAACCGGAGATGAAGCCTATCAGCGCGAAAAGCAGATCAAAGGACTTAAACGCTGGAAGAAAGAGCGCCTTATTCGAAGTATGAATCCTCATTGGAATGACCTGAGCATCGGCTGGTACTTAAACGAATCACCCATATCACCTTCCTGAGTCCCCCGTCAGGATGTACCTTCCTGAGTCCCGACGCACGTAATGTTTTTTCCTGAGTCCCGACGGATGTCGGGACGAAGGATCCCTGTCGAGAAGCTGACGACTTGTGCCTCCATGGGGTCGGTACAAGCAGAAACGTCCAATCGAGACGCTGATCGCTACTGCTTCTCCGTGACGGGAGCATGTTGACGGCGTGCGAACAGATGAAGCGCACGGCCTATCTCTGCGATCACGAACCCATCTTCTGCCAGGTCATGATTAACAGGTTTAAGAACGTCTCCAATGAAAAAATCATCAAGCTCAATTAAATACGGCGACGCGTTCCGTCTGGGATCGCATCTGCTTTTGTGCGCCGATTCCCGGAACAAGGAGATGGTCGCAGGGCTCATCGGCACGCGGAAGATCAAGGCCGTCATCACCGACCCGCCGTATGGCGTGGCGGTCACCGAAAGCAAAGAAGGCTTCCAGACGCTCGCGAAGAACAAGCCGATCTTAAACGACCATCTGCAAAGTGACGGGGAATATCGGGCGTTCACACGCGACTGGATGGAGGCGATACGTCCGCACCTTGAGCGCAAGAACTGCTTCTACGTCTTCAACTCGGACAAGATGGTATTCGCCTTGCGCGACGGCATGCACGACGCGGGATTGAAGTTCGGGCAGCTCCTAATCTGGGTAAAGACGCATGCGGTCATCGGGCGCATGGACTATGCGCCCCAGCACGAGCTTATCGCATACGGCTGGCACGGGACGCACGAGTTCTTGAAATCCAAAGACAAAAGCGTCCTAGTCTGCCCGAAGCCGCAGAAAAGTGCGATGCATCCTTCCACCAAGCCGATTGATCTGATCAGACGGCTTGTCTTGAACAGCACACGGATTGACGACGTGGTCTTCGATGGATTCCTTGGATCCGGCACGACGCTCCTCGCGTGTGAACAGACCAAACGCATATGCGTTGGGGTCGAGATGGACACGGAATACTGCGAGACGATACTTGACCGCTTCGAGAAGCTGACAGGAATAAAGCCGGAGAAGCTATGAGTAGAAAAGATTCGATCCAAGCGAGACAGGGCAAAATCAAGGATGCCCTTCTCGAACAGCTTAAGCGTACGCCGACCTTGGAAACCGCCTGCCAAAAAGTCGGCGTCGCCAGAGCCACCGTCTACCGCTGGATCGCGGCAAGCAAAAAGTTTGCCAAGGATATCGATGAAGCCCAGCGGGAAGGAAGGCTCTTCATGTCGGATGTTGCAGAAAACCAGCTCTTCTCCTTGATCGGCGAGAAGAAGATCGAGGCGATACGGCTCTACCTCACCACCCATAACCCGCGCTACGGCAACAAGCTGGAATTGTCCGGTTCGCTCACGGCCAAGGACGAACAACTGAGTAGGTCGCAAAAGAAACTCATACGAGAAGCGCTCAGGCTCTCGTCACTCAATATCCATGGAAAAGACCAAAAGAAAAACGGATAACGAGGGTCAAATGTTCGAAGATATCCTTTCGGATCAGCTCTTGCGAAAAAGCTTGGTTCAGAAGAGCCTCGAATACTTCTTCCCGATCTACCTCCATGAGTACATGGAGTTTGAAAACGCGCCCTTCCACAAAGAGATGATGCGACTATTGCAGGACGAGCGAATCAAATTCCTGACGTTCGTCGCCTTCAGAGGATCGGCAAAGTCGTCCATCGTCACCGTCGGATACGTCCTCTGGTCGCTCCTCGGCGTACAGCAGAAGAAGTTCATCGTCATCTGCTCGCAGACGGAACAGAAAGCGCAGGCGCACCTGGCGAACATCAAAGACCAGCTGAAGCATAACGATCTATTACGGAAAGACCTCGGGCCGTTCGAGGAGGAAAAGAATAAGTTCGGCACGGCGACCGCCATCATCGTGAAGCGGCTGAATGTGAAGATCATGGCAAGCTCGACCGAGCAGAGCATCAGAGGCGCGCTGCACAACAACCACCGGCCTGACCTCGTGATCCTCGACGACATCGAGACGACGCAGTCCGTGAAGACGCGGGAAGGCAGGAACAAAACCTTCGAATGGCTTGTGGGCGAGGTGATCCCCGCCGGAAGCAAGAAAACCAGGTATGTCAGCGTCGGGAACCTGCTCCATGAGGATTCCGTGCTCAAGCGACTCCAGAAGCGCATGGAAAGCGGTGACATGAAGTATGTCCGAAGTGCCTACCGCGAATACCCCATCGTCGACAGCAAAGGCGATCCGCTCTGGCCCGGAAAGTACCCGACGCGGGAAGACGTCGAAGAAGAACGTGAGAAGACCATGGATGAAGTGGCGTGGCAGAGGGAGTTCATGCTCAAGATCATCTCCGCTGAAGAGCAGATCATCAAGCCCGAATGGATCGCTTTCTACGACAAGCACCCTACGGACAAGCTGCGCGGGATCTATATCGGCATCGATCTTGCCGTGAGCGAAAAGGAATCGGCGGACTGCACGGCCATTGTCGTTGGGTACATATACGGCATCGGAAAGAACATGAAGATCTATATCCAGAGCCATCCGTACAACAGCAGGTCATCGTTTCCCGTCCATGCCGAATACATCAAGGACAAAATCGCGGCAGAGAAGCTCGTCCACAATCGAGTGAAGGTCTATATCGAGGACGTCGGCTATCAGAAGGCGCTCATCCAGTACTTTGAAAGCCAAAAGTATGACGTCGAAGGCGTGCCCGTCGGCAGGAGCGACAAGGCCGCACGGCTGCGGCTCGCAACCCCGCTCCTGAAAGAGGCTCGCGTCCTGTTCCCGGAAGACGGCTGCGAAGAGCTGATCGATCAGCTACTCGGCTTCGGCAAGGAGCGTCACGACGACCTCGCGGATGCGTTCTCAATGCTTGTACTAAAGGCCGTTGAGAACAATCCGTCGCACAACGGAATCATCTTCGGATGAGCTACTGAGCGATAACCTTGCCGTCGAAAATGATCTTTTCCGCCTTCCAGCTGGCGATATTGTCCGGGTCGCCGCCGGTGTAAATCATAACCACTTCCCAGTTTGAACGAACCGTCGCCCCGAAGCCGTTCTGGCTATCCACGCAGGAGGATACTTGGTACTTATTCTCTCGGTACAGCGGATGTCAGCTTGCCTCGAATTAGCTTTTCGACATCATTCTTAACAGTTAACACGGCAGCGGCTTCGGAAGAATTTTCATCCAGCTCATGAGCGGCGACTACGCTCTGGAGATATTCGTTGTCATTCATACATTTTCTTGACGCGTGACGATTAGTGCTTTGTTAAACCCACCTCTTGTTTTGTCCGCGTCGTAAATAACAAGGTTAGGGTGTACTTTTGGCAGCAGGTCGAAACCGCAGGATACCGCCACAGGAGCGGGCATGGCTGGATAAATGCTGACCTCTGTCACTCCGGGATGATCTTCGCAGATTCGGGCGACCAATTGACCGTAGAGCTTCCGAAACTTAGTAAGGTCTCCTTGAGTTTTGAGAAAGAAGTAGTTTGGCCCTTGTTCGCCATCTTTTACTTCGATCTCGTAAACCGAGAACTCATCGGAAATCCCTGTGTCAGCAAGATGAATTTTGCCGCTCAAGGAAAAAATGATCGCAACCTGCTTTGGATCAGCTCCATCTTTTAGCTTCGTGAGAACATACTCCGCTACCCCCTCACCGTCACCCCATTTCCACGTGTCAGTTTCGCGATGTTTCTGATAGAAATCGGTGGGTATCTTATTAGTGAGGCTGGCTCCGAATTGAATAAGCAACGGAATCGGTCCGAGCGCGTATACAGAAATGTGCGGTGGGCGTCCTCCCGCCGGTGGCTCACGGTAGAACCCATATAGGTGATCGTGGATAGCGTCTTGGCCTGCCGTCTTATACCAGTCTTCGCGATCCGGGATCGTCGAGAAATCGAGAGCGTTCGACCTACATGACGGATAGCGGTTCGGGAAAATTGACGTGAATACATCGGAATCGGAAACGCTTACGGGGTCTTTCCCAATATTCGCAATGAAAATGAGCGGCTTGGTTTTTCGTTCAGGACCAAAGCCCGTGATCAAGAAGACCCGCTCTTCGTGTTCTTTTTTGAACTCTTGCAACAGCTCTACAGGATATTCCTCTTCATGATCGTCAATCCTCTTGTGACACGCTTGGCACAACAGCATGAGATTTTCGATCGCGTTAACATCGATGATGGCTTCATTTGCAGGGCGCGGGCCACGGTCGCTGAACGCGTAAATATGAGCCTTCTCTGCGTAGTTGCCGTCCTGCTGCGTTGGCTCGTGACGAAGCGTGAACTTATTGCAACCACGAAACTCGCATCGACCTGCCGTGAGGGCGTGTAAGCGATTGGTTGCGTTTGGTGGATACGATCGTTCTTTGGGTTTCGAGCCTTTTGTTTTCGTCATATCAGTTTAGAGTTGTTTCAAAGATCGAGGTCGCATCACAGGCGACAAAAAAGCAATGAGTGTCTCGATACATACGGTATATTTAGTGGCGAGCGTCTTTCGGGGGATTGGGGTCATGGCCAGGCGCGACGGTATCGCTGTCTCGAATCGGTCCGTCTGGTCGATGGATTTTCACTTCGCCGCCCCCACTGTTTTTCGAAAACTCTTTTGCGGCTTTTTCCGCTTCTGCCTGGGTGTCATAATGCCCCGCAGCGCGATCTGCGCCTTCCCGTTTCGCTTTCCAATCGCCCGTTTCTTTATCTTTCGTAACATGATAATTAGCCATATTTTGTTGGTGCGCCGCATTAATGCACGGGACGCGGTTGATTATCGTGCGAGGCAGTGATAGGATAAAAGTATCCAAAATGTTACCTTATAAACAAGTATAAAACATATCGTTTTGTATAGCAACCCTTTCTTGTCAAGGGAGCCTGGTTTGGCAGGCAAGTTAGTCCACTAAGTATGGAAGAAATCAAAAAAGTTATAGGAGAAAAGATTCGCGAAGCCCGTGAAGAGAAGGGGCTGACGCAAAAAGAGCTAGCAGATTTCTTGGGATACTCGCCTATGGGTATTTCGCATTTTGAAAATGGCATCCGTGAAATGAAAATTTCTGATATCCAAAAAATAGCTGGTTACTTTGGTAAAGACCTCTCATATTTTCTCTCTTCAGGACTAACCATGTTTCGCGCAGAAGGAGGTGCTGGCAGCGATCCAGGGGTGTCCGAGTCTCTTTCTGATTTCAATCAATTTCTTGCAAAGCGTAAAAAGAATTAAACATGGATTCGCATATAAAATACATTGAAGAGATCGCTAAGCAGGCGTTAAAAAAAGCTCCCAATGATGAGCTGCCAGTGCCTGTGGAAGAAATTGTTAAAAGCCTCGGACTAGAGGTAGTCGCTTTCCCTTTTCATCAAAAAATATCGGGTTTATTGAAGAAAGAAGAAGGTATCATCGCTATTAACAAAAATCATCATCCGATACGACAACGTTTCACTACGGCGCATGAATTGGGGCACTTCCTTTTAGGGCACGGCATGGAAGAGATGAATGATTCTGGTGTATCCATTTACGAAGATGAGATCGTGGATGAGTCCTTTGATAAACCCGACCTCAGGGAACGCGAAGCGAACATCTTTGCATCGGCTCTTTTAATGCCGGCAGATAGAGTAAAAAACGTGGTAAAAAAGGAAGGCTTAGAGATCGATAAACTCGCCGCTTTGTTTGGAGTAAGTAGACAGGCCATGACAATCAGACTGCTATCGTTAAAATTGATATAGACTAAAACAAATCCGCCCCAAAGGGCGGATTTGTTGGTCACAATTGATACCGCACAGATTCCGCATATATTGAGGTATATGGGTCTGCCGATACTAAATTGTCATGGCGGAGAGGGAGGGATTCGAACCCTCGCGCCGGGTTTAACGCCGACCTAGGAGATTAGCAATCTCCCCCCTTCAACCACTTGGGTACCTCTCCACTTCTCGGCTTCGCCTCGATCAAAAAGTTGAGCCAAGTGTTTGCCGGGGCGGCTTTTTGCCGCCCGTATGCATTGCCGCTGGCAATGCATACCCACTTGGGTACCTCTCCGTGAGGCGAGGCGAAGGGTATCAATACTCCGCCGTTCGGGCAAGCCGTACCAGGAGGGCCCTGAACCACGTCCGCGGCTTCCTGTCGCGCTCGATCATCATGTAGAGGATGGGGACGAGGATGAGGGTGAGAATGGTGGAGAAGGTAATGCCGAATACAATGGTCCAGGCCAAATCGCCCCACAGTTCATTCGCGAAAGCGAGAGGGAGTACGCCGGCGGCCGTGGTAATAGACGTAAGAATAATGGGCTGAAGCCGCTCTCCCGCCGAATGAATTACGGCCTCGGCTTTTTCATAGCCAGCCGCAATATTATTGTTTATGCGGTCGATGAGAACGATGGCATCATTCACCACCACACCTGCGAGGGCAACGAGGCCAATAAAACCCGGGAATGAGAAATTGCGTCCAATGAGCGCCAGGCCGAAGAATACGCCAATGAAGGCCATGGGCAGTGTGAACATGATAATAAAGGGCTGGCGATAGCTCTTGAACTGGAGTACGAGAAAAAAGACAATAAGGATGATGCCCACGATAAGCGCATTCCAGAGACTCTGGAATGATTCCGTAACTTCTTCGGTTTCCCCGCCGAAAGCAATACGGACGTCATCGGGATATTTTTTGTCTTTGAGCTTTTCCTGAAGCGCCGCGGTAATGTCCACCACTGGAACATCGGCGCGGTTATAGGCGCGAACGCTCACGATATTATCTCGGTCATCGTGGCGGATGGCCGTGACGGAGGGACGAATGCGGATGTCGGCAAGCCTGCCAACGGGCACGGATCCCTGCGGCGTGGGGACGAGAAGATTCTCAATGTCCGCAACGCTCGTGGGGTGGGAAGCGCACAGCGTCACGCGGTCGCGGGTTTCGAGAAGTTTCGTCACGGGATCGTTCACGCAGTCGGGATCGCGAAAATCCATGCGCACCACAATGGGCGTTTCCTTGCCGTCGCGGATAATTTTTATGGAGTCATTGCCGAACACGGCGGTGCGGAGCTCATTCGCCACCTGCGAGGCCGTAAGTCCGTAATACGACAGCTGGTCGCGTTTGAGCGTGAACGTAAATTCACCGGTGCCTCGTTCGATGTCCGTGGACACGTCATACGCGCCGGGAATGGCTTTAAGCTCGGCTTCGATGTCCTTTGCCGCAATCTCAATATGACCCGGAGTATCTCCGTACACGCGTACTTCCACCGGCGCGCCCGTTGGCGGACCTGCCGCGAGCTGAACCACGTCAATCTTGGCATTCGTGATGCCCTTGAGATCTTGGCGCAGCAAGTCGGAAATATCATACGAAGCCATATCGCGCTCCTCTTTGGGAACGAGCGTAACGGTAATATTGGCTTTATTGGACCCAGCCACGCTCGAAATGGTGAATGTAATGTCGCTCGAAGCGCCGAGCACGGTGACGTAATTATCAATATGCGGCAGTTTTTTGATACGCTCTTCCACGCGCATCGCCGCCGCATCGGTATCGGCGAGCGTCGAACCCACCGGCAATTCAATGTTTACGAGAAAGAATTCCAGATCCACTTGCGGAAACAATTGGGCTTTGAGCACGCCTGTGAGTGGCAGAGCGAGCGCAAGGCCAAAGGCGACAAGCATGCCGAGAACCCATGCCCAACGGCGTCTCCGGGACGGAATCGTCTTGTCCAAAAGCCGACGATGCGCGCGTCGAAGCGGTACCATGAGACGGCTCATAAGGGGTTCTTTGCGCGGCTTTTTGGGATCGAAATGTCGAAAAGCGCGTACGGCCATGGCGGGGAGGAGAAGGAGGGCGACAAAAAGTGACGCGGAAAGCGCAAGCGTAACCGTAATGGGAATATGCTTCACGAATTCTCCGGTAATGCCGCTCATCATGGCCATGGGCACAAAGGCTGACACGGTTGTGAGCGTGCTGGAGAGAAGCGGCGCCCGATAGGTTTTAATGGATAAGAGCGCTGCGTCGGAAGCAGAAAGCCCGTATCGCTTCATGTGCTCATGCACGCCTTCCATAATCACAATAGACGTGTCCACGATGAGGCCGAGAGACAGGATAAGGGAAAAGAGGACGAGGGAATTCAGGGTCTCGCCGAGCACGCCAAGTCCCAAAAACGCGATCAAAAAAATAAACGGGATGCTAAGGGATGTAACAATGGCCTCGCGAACGCCGATGGCAAAGAGAAAGATAAGGAAAATGATACCAATAGTCTGGAGGCCGTTCTGTCCGAGCGTACGAATGTCGTCGCGGATATACACGGAATAATCATTCGTCGAAACAATGGAAAGGCCCTTCGGTAATTCGCTCCGCTCGAAATCCGCGGCGGCTTTTTTGGCTGCATCGATGATATTCAAAATATTGCCGCCGGTGCGCTTGCGTACTTGCAGAGTAACGGAACGCTTTTCCTCTCCGTTCTCTGCAACGAACATGCGCGAAGCGCTCTCTGTTTCCCCAAAGGCGCGGCGCACCAAAGCAATATCGCGAAGATGCACGTTTTGGCCGTTTACGGAGGCCACCGGGAGCTCCAACAAATCTTCCGGCGTCCGGAACTGTCCGTCGAGCGTTGCCTGATAATAATACTCATCCGCAAGCAAGGAACCGATCGGCGCATCCGCATGGTTCGCGCGAATGGCTGATACAATCTGCCCGATGGAAAGGCCGTATCCTTCGAGCGCTTTGCGATCCACAAGCACCTGCATTTCCTCGCGCTCCAGACCATAAAGCTGTACGTCGGAAATCCCCGGAATTTCCTCGAGCTTCCGCTGGAACGCCTCCCCGTACGCCTTTAACGCATCCGGAGCCACATTGCCCAGCAACGAAAACGTGATAATCGGCGTATCGTCGAGGCGGATTTCCGTTACAACCGGATCAAGGGCATTTTCCGGCAACAGCGCTGAAGCATCCTCCACCTTGCTTCGAAGATCCCGAAGGGATGTATCCAAATCCGCGGAGGCCTCGAACTCCACCATAATAGATGAGAGCCCTTCCCGTGATGCGGAAGAAATGGATTTCACGTTTGCAAGCGATGCCAGCCGTTCTTCCATGCGGTCCGTGACGAGTTTTTCCACGTCCGCGGGTGATGCGCCCGGATACGGTATGCTCACGGCCGCCATGGGAATGGTCACTTCCGGGTCCGCTTCTTTGGGAAGGGTCACAATATTCATGACGCCGCCGATGACAATCGCAACCAGAATCAAAAACGTGACATGCCAGTTATGCACAAAGAAGGCCCATGGGGTCTTCTTCATGCTTTCAGCATCCTTCAAAATATCCTCGCGCGATTTCATACCGGGTCAGCAAGGACTTCGACCGGTGTCCCCTCTTCTTCAATAATGCGGCCGCCTTCTGTAATGATTTCCTGACCGGACGCGAGCCCGCTGATAATCTCGACAGTATCCCCCTGCAATTCACCGAAGATAACGGGCATTTTGGCCGTCTTGCCGTCCCGAATGGTCCAGACGAATGATCCGGTCTCCGCGATATGGACGGCGGTTACCGGAACGAATATGCGCTCGATATTCGTGGCTTCCGCGACGGTAAACGTCACGCGCACGAATTGGCCGGGTTTCAGAGTTTCCGCAGACTCGGGGCGGATTTCCACCAGATATTTTTTGGTGCGCGAATCCGCGCTCTGCGCGATCGCGATAATGGTTCCCGCCGCATCGCCGATCTTCACGGCATCGCCGTACTGAACGCGGAGAATGTCGGTCTCGCCGAGCTGGGCTTCCACCTTTATGGATTCGGGGTTTTCAACGCTCACGAGCACAGTACCGGCATTCACTTCCTCGCCGAGATTCGCGTTTACCGATGCGACGCGTCCGGAGAATGTGGCTTTTACATCAAGTTTCGCGCGGGACAATTTCATCTGGTCCAAGGCATCTTGGCTGGACAGCAGGACATTTTTTGCGCCGAGCACCTGCAGATCCGCATTCTGTTTTGCATTCGCATAGGCAAGCGCAGCCGTTTCCGCCCCTTTGCGGGCCGCGTCTTCCGAGGCTTTCAGCTGGGAGATGATCGCATCGTATTGCGCCTGGGCGTTCAAAAGGAATTGCGACGTGCCACCCTGATCCTGTTTTGCCTGCGCCAAAGCGTTTTCCGCGGCTTCAATCTGCTGTTTCGCCGCCGTAAGGCTTGCGTCATTCGCCGTCATGGTAGCCATAAAGGATCCCTGCGCGGACTCAAGGCCGGACAGTCCTCCGCGAACCGCGGCGAGCGTCTGGGACACGGCCGAAAGATACCCGCTCAAAACCGTCTGTGTGAGATCGCCGGTCGGAATGGTGTAGTTCAGCATCTTCAGCGTTTTATCGAGCGCATCCTCCGCATCAATTGCCGCCTGTTTGGTGGAATCGTATGTTTCCTCCGATGCTTCATAGCTTGAAATGGCTTTTTTGAGGGCCATCTCCGCCTGCGGCTTCGAGTCCTGACTGCGCACCCCGAGACGATCCGTATACAACCCAGCATTGCCGCGATACCCCGCATCCACATCCAAAAGTTCGTTCATAATATTGAGCCCGCTGAACACGTCCGTACGCAGCGCGCGGACGGTATTCCGGAGCCCCGTTTCCGCCACCAGCCGGTTCGCTGTATTGAGCGCAAGCTGATTCGTATACTGCTTCTGCGCTGTTTCCACGGCCGTCTGGGCAGACTGGACGGACAGCGTCAGATTCAGCTTTGCGCTGGCGAGCTGCTCTTCCGCGCGTTTCTTTTCGAGGACGTTCTGCGCCAGCGTATTCTGGAGCTGGAGCTGCGCGGTTTCCATGCGGAGGCGCTCGGTCTCCACCATGTTCCTCGCAACCGCTTCCGTGGTCGCGACATTCGCCTGCGCATTTGTATATAAAATAGTCGTATTCAAGAAACTGGATTCCAGCTCATCAGAATGGAGCCGCAAAAGCGTCTGGCCCTCTGCCACCGCATCGCCGGGCTTCACCAGAATCTCCTTGACTCTCGCGCGTCGGTCCGCAATGAGATTTGCGGACTGCCCGGCTTTTACGTCGGCCGTAACGCTGAAGCTGTATGCATACCCCGGCTCGACCTTTATGGTCTTTACCTGATAGGTATATGTTTTTTCTTCCGGCTCTTCTGCAGAGCTATTCTGCGCCCTGCTCTTGGCAGCCGTAAAAATAATTCCGCCCGCAATCACCGCGAGCAGAAGTCCTATACCCGCCTTTGCATATCCGTTCATAGAAGTTCCTTATCTTTCCCAAAAAAACAAGCTTTGTCAAGGGGAGACGACGTTTAATTAAAGGCGTAGGGAGTTGGGTTGCGTAGGGGGGAAGAGTACGTAGGGCGTGGTTGCGTAGGGGGGACATAATTTTCCCCGAACCCTTTGCCCTTCGCTCTGTGCCCTTTTGCTAATTACCAATAGCTATCACCTACAATCTTCTCCATAACCCATAACCCTTTGCCTTTTGTCCGTAGCCCTTGGGTCAGTAGGTTCGTAAGATCGTAGGTCCGTAGGTCATGAGCCATGGGCCATGCGCCGTGAGCCATACGCCTCGTAACCCGAACCCCATAACCAGTAACCAATAACTCGTAACTGGTTCCCTTTGCCCTTTTGCTATTCAGCATAGAAAAAACTCCCGCTACGGAGAGTTCCTTCATGGTGCGACCGGGACGATTCGAACGTCCGACCTCTTCCTCCGCAGGGAAGCGCTCTATCCAGCTGAGCTACGGCCGCAGATCATGGATCCAGAATTTCACGAATGACGAATAAGAGTTCGTAATTCGCATTATTCGCAATTCGTCTTTATATCTTGAAAAGCTTGCCGAGAATATCAGAAGCATGCTCATCGTGCAAGTCTAGATTCTCGCGCAGGTAGCGCCGCAAATGATTGCGTATTTCCACGGGATCCTGATCTCCCAGCAGCAGCCGATAGCGCGGCCGCAGGGGATTCTTTGATTCGACGTACAGCACGCGCACATGCGGCGGCTGGTACACAATGGAGAAATTATCGAGTTTCGTGAAGGGATGGAAGTCGCCATCCACCACAATTCCGTTATCGCCAATTTGAATAAGAATCGTGTCAGGATGTTCATTGCCGGCAAGGACGAGAATGATGGCGGCAAGAAGAATGATGAACGCGAACAAAAAATTCGCCGTCCACACGGCATAGCCAACGAGCAGGAGCGCCAAAAGCGAGACGACGGCATACCACCGAGGCCCGCGCTCATGGCGTTCATACATGGGCGATTCCCACACGAACTTATCCTGAAATTCGGCCATTTGGTCCATGAATTCCCTGTGCTCTACGGACATATTAGGTCCATCATAGCATGTAGGGGTGTCCTTCGTTAAACATCGGATCAGCCCGAGGGTTGGCTGACGGTAGGCTGTGCTATTTAAAAAAAACACGCCATGCCCGATACCGTTTATGACGGAGGCCTTTGGTTGTGTCTGTTTGAAAAAATCCGAATGGAACTGACCGGGCTCGGCGGGCGGAATTCCCACCAACATCCCCCTTCCGCCATGCCGGAGCGAATAAAAATAGCAGCCAGCCCCGCCACCCTGCTCGTTCGGAGCAGATGCCAGCAAAAAAGTTTTCTTTTCCTTTTATGAGGAAAAAATCTGGCGCGGAAAAATAAAAAATTGTTAAGAAAACTTTTTTGCGGAACAGCGAGCGGCGGCGGGGCGAAGCGTTCAAAATTCGCAGTACGGATTTTCTTCAATAAAGTTCGGATTTTAACCAAAAGGTACCGCCATAAAAAAACAACCCGCTGTTGCGGATTTTTTATGGCGGAGAGGGTGAGATTCGAACTCACGGGCCCTTGCGGGCCGCCGGTTTTCAAGACCGGTGCCTTAAACCACTCGGCCACCTCTCCGGCTCGCGGAGAATATCCGATTTCTGCATTCTCTTCAAGGGAAATCATTGACGAATGCGCAGAAACAGCATATCCTCATGCTTCGTTCTTTCCGTGGAATAGATGAAAACAGGAGGCCTATGAACCAATCCGTACGCGCAGCGATTTTCGATCTCGACGGCCTGCTTCTAGATACGGAGCGGCTGTATGATGAAGTCTTTCGGGAATACATCGTGCTCCGCACAGGAGCGCCCATGGAGGAGAAGGCATTCCTCGCCATGCGGGCGCAGATGTTCGGCGCAAGCCCTCTGGTGAATGCAAACAGGCTGCACGCCCTGATCGGCATCAATGAGCCGGGAGAGTGCTTTCTCGAGTGGCGGAAGCCGCGAATAACCGAGATGCTCCCGAAGGCTCGGCTGTTGCCGGGCGCCGAGAGCCTTGTCCGCATCCTGGCGCGAAAAAAAGTTCCTATGGCTATCGCCACAAGCTCGGACCGCGGGTTCTATACCCTCAAAACCGGGAGCCACCGCGAGTTCTTCTCCCTGTTCGGCAATCATATTGTCACGAGCGATGACGTGTACAACACCAAACCGGAACCCGATCTCTTTCTCATGGCGGCCGCGCATCTTTCCATCCCTCCCCGAACATGCCTGGTATTCGAGGATGCGCCGAGCGGCGTGGAAGCGGCGCTTCGCGCAGGCATGCGCGTGGTGGCCGTTCCGCACCCCCAGCTGGACCGTTCGCTCGTCGCGCGGGCGGACGAGGTGCTGGACACCCTCGAACAATTCGATCCTGCGCGCTGGAACCTTTTCTCGCAAAACGCCTCCGTCTGACGGGGGTGTTTCTTTTTTTCGGCGAGATTATGCCCCGAGCGCGAGCGCGGCCGCATACACGCGCGGCGCGCCGGCGCGCAAAAGCGCCCGGGCCGCTTCGGCCGCCGTCGATCCCGTGGTAATGACATCATCCACAAGAATGACGGGATGCGTCACCCGTTCCGTTGCGATAAAATCTTGCCGGATATTATGCCGGCGTAGCGCTTTATCCTCGATGGATGCCTGCGGCATGGCTGATGGCAGTCGGGAGAGCGTATGCGCCATGCATGCCTGCGGCGCCCATGCACAGCGCATGCGATCCGCCACCCATTCCGCCTGATTAAAACCGCGATCGCGCTCGCGGGCATCCGCGAGCGGCATGGGCTGGATATAAAGCTCCGTTTCGGTTTGCCAGGGAAAGGCGAGATTCCTTGTCATGCGAATATCCCGAAGCCACGCCTCCACGCTTTGCTCCGTTGCCGTAACGCCTTGATACTTCAAGGCATGAATGACGTGGCGAAGCGACGGGTTGTGATAGAAACCGGCAACAACCACGCCGGAAAACGGCAGATCTCCGGTACAGGCAAAAGGATGATGCGCATCATCCGTGCAAAGGCACTTGGGACACGGGTCGCGCAAGACGCGTTCTGTCCCTGTCTGGCACGCATCGCACCACCATATTCCATGCGCTCCGCATGCCACGCAAAACGGCGGATACACGGCATCGAGAACAACGGACCGAATTTTCGCAAACCACTCCATGGCTTCAGTATACAGGAGGTCTCGGTGTACGGGAGAGATTATGGCTGTGAGCATTTGGCAATTAGCAAAAGGGCAAAGGGAACCAGTTATTGGTTACTGGTTATGGGGTTCGGGTTACGAGGCGTATGGCTCACAGCGCATGGACCCATAGCCCAAGGCTCACGACCTACGGACCTACGATCTTACGAACCCAAAGGCATGGGGCAAAGGGCGAAGGGTTCGGGGAAAATTTTGTCCCCCCTACGGCAACCACGTCCTATGCACTTTCCGCATCCCGCAACCCTCCTTCCCACCCCCTACGGCGTAAACGGTTTCACATCGTATACGGTGGCGAGCCATTTCCCTCCCTGAAATCCGAATGTCACCGTTGATTCTCTATATTCCGTGCTGGTTTGTCCGCCGTCACGAATCTGAACCTGCATTTGAACGCGGACGGAAAAAGCGTCTCCGCGTATGATATCGGGATTCTCCGGTATTTCCACCAGGCGCGTTGCAATGGTCAAATAGGTCTGCCCTGTGGGGGGATGCGCGGACAACAGGCGTTCTTTCATTGCGTCCAACTGCAATACGAGGGACGCGGATACGCCCACTTTTGCATTGTCCAAATTCTCAAAACCATTCGCGCTCGAGCCGCTTTCGATGCGCTCGCTCAAAATGCCTGCCTGCCGCGACAAATCCAGAATACGCTGCTGGTCCGAGGTCAGCGCTGTCTGCGCCGGAACGGTCACCACTCCCGCGCCGCCTGCGCCATTCTGGGACTCCGTTCCCTCGGTACCGTTTATCTGGAATTGCGGCGCGCCCGGCGTTCCGAGCGCAGGCGGCTGTTCGGCGGACGGTATCGGCAAAACAGGACGGAGCGTGGGAATGACGATGAGCCAAATTACGGCTCCGAGCAAAAGGATGGAGGCGATGACGAGCAAAATGAATTTGGTGCGTCTGTCCATAGATTATTTTCCTGCTTCAATATCGGGCGCCGCCGGACCCTCACGTTCTTCACCGAGCGCTTTTTCAAATTCGCGTTTTTCCTGCTCGATCTTAAGCAGCTGCTTGGGATCAGTCGTGACAATCTGGTCTTCCGCGTACGACGCCACAACCTGAATGGCCGCATGTTTGTCGCCGGCGAAGAAAATGCCTTCTCCCCTTCCGCTCTCGAGAAGCAGGTATTTTTCCGATTGCGTAAGCAAAAAGGTTTTCGCGATCAAGTCGATGGATGCCGGACTCTGACGGAGAAGCAGCTGAAGCGAAGAGTTTGTCACGATTGCCTGCCCGTACGGGGACGTAAGGAAGTCGTTCACATCTTGCGTAATGGTGGTAACGCCGAGATAATATTTTCTGCAGCGCTTCACGAGGGCGAAAATAAATTTCGCGGAGTCTTCGTGCTGCATGAGCCACCAGGCCTCGTCGATCACGAGAATGCGCTTTTTGCGTTCGGAACGGACGGTATTCCAGATATAGTTGATAATGGTGTAAATCGCCATGGGGCGGAGTTCGTCTTCCAGATCGCGCACCGAAAAGATCACCAGAATATTGTCCATGTTCACCGTGGTTGGCGAATTCAGAAGCCCCGAGAATGTTCCTTCGGTGTACTTGCGGAGACGAACCACAAGATCTTCGGTTCCCTGCATGCCCTCCAGAATATCCTGGAAATCCTGGAGAATGGGCGGCTCAACCGCGCTTAAGTCCGCGCCGGCTACGATGTCTTTTTTCGCGTATGTTTCGAGAAGCGCGCGGTCGAGAATGCTGTCCTCCTGCACCGTAAGCTTGCCGAGCATAAGGCGGAGCAGGCCTTTTAAAATGATGACCGCGCTGCGAATGACGTCCTCGGTGGAAACGGCTTCGCCCGACGGTTTCGGCAAATCGAATGGATTGATTTTTGCGGACGACGCGAGCGAAATATTGATATAGGTTCCTCCCACCGCGTCGGACAGATGTTTGTATTCCATTTCCGGGTCAATCACGATTACCTCGGTGCCGAGCATGAGCGACCGAAGAATCTCGAGCTTGATGGCATAGGATTTACCGGCGCCGGAGGTGGCGAAAATGACGGCATTGCCGTTTTGCAGCGAAAACCGGTCGAAGATGATAAGCGAATTGTTGTGTCGGTTCACGCCATACAGGATTCCCTGATCCGACGTAAGCTCCGCGGAGGTAAACGGAAAACTCGACGCAATGGGCGACGTGCTCATGTTGAACGTAATCATGAGCTCGTCATTTCCGAGCGGCATGGTGGCATTGAATCCTTGCTCCGCCTGGTAATAGGCGCGTTTCGTATAGATGAGCATGGAACCGAACGTGGTTTCCACCTGATTGGACAGCCGATTGAGTTCTTCCACGTCGGTAGAGTAAAACGTGCAGTAAAAGCCGAACTGGAAAAAGTGTTCGATCCCCTGCGTAAGGTCGTCGCGGAGCTGTTCGATATCCCGAAGTGCCGTTTCCGAGGCCGGATCGCGCGGCTTCCCCGCCTCCGCGTCCATGGTGATCTGGGCTTCCACCACACCTACCTTGCGCTTGAGTTCTTTTAAAATGACGTCGGCCTTGATGGGATAAAAGAACATGGCGATATCGAGCTGCGCAGACAGGTTGATGATCGGCGAAGCCCAGCCCACCGTGACATAGCGCGGATAGGTGACGATGAACAGCGTCCGACAAAACACATCGCCCAGCCGCACGTATGACGGATCTATTTTCATGGAGGCCGGCGCGATCAGATCCTTGATGGATGCGATGCCCTTGCGGTACACGCGCGCCTCCTCCAGGGCGACTTTTTCTTCCTCGGCTTTCTTTTTTAATTCTTCTTCCTTTTTGGGCTTGGTGTATTTTACGCCCCCCGCCGTGAGCGCCGAGGCATCAAAACCCTTTTTCTGTACGTCAATGGCCATACCCTATTATCCTTCAAGCTGGAGCTTATTAATCTCCTGCATGCGCTCGGATTCAAAGAGCTCCGGGTTATACACGGTGTAGTAAAGTTCAATCAGCGACTGCGTATCCAGCATGACGGCATTCAATGACATGGAGGCGAGTCCGCTGATCACCGAATTCACGCGAAGCATCAGCTGCTGTTTTTTGTCTTGAAAGCGCTTCTCCGACAGCCGGATCGCCACCGAAGGCGTGAGAATCTCCTGAAGCCGCGTAAAAAAATTCCGGCGCTGAAGACCCTCGCCTTCTTCGGCAGCCGCGGGATCCAGCGGCACCACCACATAAAAGCGCTTTTGCATAATCTCCCCGATCTCCACGAGCTGGCGGATATAATCGCGGTAATCGGCAATCTGATTCCGAAGCAGGTCATTTTTCTGCTTCTTCTCCGCGTCTTTCAAACGGTTCAAATAGTCGTCGATATTCATTTTCCGGCTTTGAATGACCACTTGGATGGGAAAATCCAGGGAATTCAGAAAGCCCATATAGGATTGCACGATGGCATTCTGCTCATCCACGTTTTTCAAGGAAAAGTTGATGCTGGAAACCAGCAATACGGCGCGGATGGTGCCGTCCTTCAGAATGACCACATCCTCCTTGATTTCGGCAATATCAAGAAATCGCTGTGTGGGCACTCCGGGTTTGGATCCTGCAAGCTTTTTACTCTGCATACATCATGCGTTCAGGCCTTTGCTCCGGTCGGGGCGCTCATAACCGGCCCCGATTCTTCTTCCCCTTCTTCCGGCACATACACTCCCCCTGTATTCACGGTTAGCGACAGATCGCGCAGACGCGTAGAGCCCGGACGCGCTTTTCGCGCAGGGCCTTTTTTCTCTTCCTCCACAATCAGCTGCGGTTTAATGATTTGACGCAGTTCCGCATCCGTATAGTCTTTATTCCATACGCGCAAATTCGGCCTCGAAACGGTCTGAACGAAATTCAGGAAAAATACATGAAACGGCTGGCCGTTCACCTTGATGAAACCGAAGGCGCCGCCGATCCCCGCCGTGAGAAGCCCGAGGGGGATAAAATACGCCAATTTCAACAAACGGAATTCAAGGAACAGCAGGAAGAACGTGGCGAGGGACAAGACGAATTGCCGAACCGTAATGGGCCCGAGGATTTTATCCTCGTTTTCAATGAATTGAGGAACGATGAATTTATCCGGCATGTTTGACCCGTCACATTGTATCGTAAATGAAGAGAAAGGGGAAAAGGAGGGACAGGGGTTAGCGGGTTATGAGTTGTGGGTCGTGAGTCGCGGGTTAGGGGTCTGAGATGAAACCGCTTACCTACGAACCTACGATCTTCCGAACCTACGAACCCAAGGGCAAAGGGAACGGGGTACGGGTTATTGGTTACTAGTTAGGGGTTTCGGGTTACGGGACGCATGGCTTACAGACTACGAACCTACGGACCTACGATCTTACGGACCCAAGGGCTAAGGGAAACAAGTTATAGGGAAGATTGTAGGCGGAAGCTGTTCACTGTTAGCAATGAGCAATTGGGAAAAGAGGGCAAAGAGCAAAGGGAACGGGTTCGGAGTTCGGGTAGAATTATGTCCCACCCTACGCAACGACGTACTCTTCCCACCAGCGCAACTACGCAATTTCCCGCATAACTCACGTCCCCCGCCCTACGCACTCCTACTCCCTACTCCCTCCCCGTCACATTCTCATCTGCGCATTGAGCGAAATAATCGCCGAAAGTTCTTCCGGGCTCGGAACATTTTCTCCGGCGGCTCGTTTAGCCGTAACAAGGTCGTTCACGGGCTTGCCGGATTTGAACGCTTCCGCAAGGAGCTTTAAATACATTTGCTGAAGCGGGCTTTGCTGCCAGGCCTGTATCCCCTGCACCTGTTTGTTGAAAGACTCTTGGCCAAGAAGATCTATTTTATCTTTTATTCTTGCGGCGGCTGCGGCCGGATCGGCGCTTAAGCGTCGAAACTGATCGAGCGTCAGACTGCCGATTTCCTGAAGCGGTCCGGTTAATCCCCGATCCGGGGGACGAATATCGGTCATCTTCGGCCTGCCGGCCTGCGCCCGGGCCTGTAAATCCGCCGTCGCCGCACTCACCTTTACCATGGGTTTTTCCGGAAGTTTTCTCGGCGGGGTCGGTTTTGCTCCCGGTGCCTGCGAAAAGGGTTTTGCCGGATGCATGACCGAAGGCGCTGCCGCGGTCGGTGTTGCCGCGGCAGGTACCAGCTCCCCATACTTCGTACGCTCTTTCGCTTTTTCCTTCAGATCTACGGGGTGCGGAAGCGGCGTCGTGTACCCCTGCGCAATCACCTTCATTCTGGAAAGAAGCTGCTTTTTCTCTTCCTCCTCCACGCGTTTGGATTTGATCTTCTCCTCGTACCATAAGGCATGCTCTTCCGCCTCGCGCCGGCGGCGCCCTTCAATTTTCTTTTCCTGTTCCGTAAGTTGCTGCTCGATTTTCGATTTCTCCTCCATGGCAATGCCGTCGCGGAATTCCTTGTACCCATCCTCGATGTGGTTCGCCACCTTCTCGGCAATCTCTCGCGCATATCCAAGCCCCCCCACTTTCACGTCGCGCATGAGCTTCATGAGCACTTCGTTCCGGCTGCGGACGTCCCGGAGGCGCGTCGACACGATGTTCTCGAGGCGACGGACGAGGTATTCATCGCGCGGCTTGTCCGCGATCTTGTCCATTGTTGCCCGCACAGAACGGTATAACACGCTGGTCGTATCTTTCGCGGGACGCGGCATGGTAGAAGCGATTTCCGCGATTTCCCGTTCGTCCTCATCCGATTCTTTCGGCGCGGAAGGTTCTGAGGGAACGGCAGGTGCCGGCTTCGCGCGTTTGATCGCCGAGGAAAGCCAGCGGGAATATTCCTCTTCCGCCATGAGCTCAACGCGGCCGAGAATATCGTTCATGGCGTCTATGGCAGCTTTTGCTTTCTCCTTGGACAGACCGAGGCCGCCGAAATCTGCGGACCTCGCAAGCTGATCCTCCACCTGCGCATCGATACGTACGCCTTTGACCTTGCTGATCAGCAGGTCGCGGAGGCGTTCCTGCGCCTGCCCCATGAGCGGGATGCCGGCCATGCGCGCCACCTCGTGAGCCGCACCGCCATACGTCATCGGTTTGGTATAGACCTGATAATACGGCGCCGGCGGAAGGACAAGTCCTGCTTCTTTCGCAGCGTCCTGTGCGGACGGCGTCACGGTTTTTCCGAACGGCAGATAACGATAGGCGAGCAGACTGCCGATGAGTTTTGATTTTTCCTCATCGTTGAAATTGGAAAACTCGCCGCGCAAGGCTGCGATATATTTCGGAAGATCGATGACGCCCGCGAGCACCGCGTGATCCATTTCATTCAAAAACTGGAGGTCGTCGTCCGTAAGCGCGAATGCCTGCTTGAGCGCGCGCTCCGACTCGCGGTAATGCGCGGACGTGACAAAACGGAATGATACCTCGTCCAATGGCGGCAGCTCGAGTCCTGCTTCGCTTTCGTCGGCCGGGGCATTTGCGGGCTGTACCGATTCCGGGACGGATGAAGCTCCCGACTCGGAAACTTTGCCCACCTTCGGAGCCGATGGAGGTTGTGCCGCTTCCCGTATTGGAGACGAAGCTGTTGCGCTCAGCGCATCTGCCAAGGCAGGCGATGGAGGGGTCGGTTCTGACACGACGTCCTCGGAAGCCGCCCTTGAGGGGCGCGCGGAAGCTGGGAGTTCAGAAACGAACGCTACCGGAGAAGGAATCGGCGGCAATGGATGGACGGTTGAGGCAATAGGCGCTCCCGTGGCTTCCTCGATCTTCTCCGGAGCAACGCGGGATGCCGAACGTATAAAAGCCGCCCGCGACTGCAATAATGGATCGCTCGAAGCATGTACCGGGCGGGATGTCGCATCTGCAGATTGAGAAACAGACGCCGCACCGGTTGCGGCCGTTGCGGCTGGCTCTGCTGGGTTCGCGGACGGTTTCTGTTCTTCCTGCATACCAGTGACTTATGGAGCATTTCCTCCTCTGGGCGGAGCAGCAGGAGGCGTACCCGGCGGCGGTGTTGCGGGCGGCGCGCCTCCGCCCCCGCCGGCAGGACCTTCCCCGCGATACCCTCCGCGGCGAAGCCTGCGCTCCAAGCGTCCCTCGGCCGTAAGGGTTTCACGAGCTGACGTTCCTGCTGCAGTGGTAGCGCTACCCGCGGCGCCGGCAAGAGACCGTGCGGTGCGTTCGGATACGCTGCCGGTGAGATCCCGAAGCGAGCCCTTGCGGATTTGATCACGCTTCTTGAGAACATCCACATCGAGCATATTAATGTTCAGTCCGGAAGCGCCCAATGCGGCCGCCAAATCCGCCTGACTCTTTGCGGTTTTGATGGTTTTCTTATCCACGAACACGGCGCCGGCCCCGAGCTTCTCCTGCGCCTTATTATGCTTGTCGATGACGGTTTCGATGCGCGCGCCTTCCTGATCCATAATGCGAGCCATGCGCCCGACGGACTCAAGCGCATTCTTATTGCCGGATCCTTTTGCCTGTTCGGCCGCGCGTTCAAGGGCGCCCACATCCGTTGCACCCGCAAAGCGGCGTCTTGCCTCATTGTAGCCCCGGGGATTCTGCTGGAGCGTCTGGAAGTCCATTTGATTGTAAATATTCACGTCCTGTTTGGCTGCCTGATGAATCGCACTGATATTCGCCGTAAAGCTCTTGCCCTCTGCCTCGTTTTCGAAAGCGCCATTTGAAATCTTGTACGCTTCATCGAGCCGCGAGCCGGCGCGCATCATGCCGAGCTGGGCCTCCTGTACGCCGCGCGCGTCTCCGGCGGCGCGATAGCGTTCCACCTCGGATTTTCCGGCCTCGATTTCGCGATCACGCCGCCGTGCGCGCGCCGGACCCGCGGCTGCGGCGCGAACCGCGCCTTCTTCCATTTCCTTGGCCGTATACAGCCGATACTGGGAACGGCCGTTCGCATCCCTCCCGCCCGGCATATACATGCCGCCCGCCATTTCGCCGGACTGAATGAATGCGCCGACGGGCATATTGCGGCTTGCCGCGGCAGCCGTAAGCTCGCCCACGCGCTGCCGCAGGAGCTGGCCCTTGGTGCCGCCCTTTTCCACGAGCTTTTTATAATACTCATTCTCCTTATTAAACTCGCCGCTCTCGTCCAGCATGCCGCTGCCGGTTAAAATCGCATCCAGCACGCGCGGATCCTGATAGGCGCGCGAATCCACGTTCTTCATGAAATCATTCGCATCCCCGTCGTCGATCATGCGCGTCACCTGGCGACGCAGGGCGTCGTCGTCCTGAATCCAGTCGGGGCGCTTTTGCGATTCCTTGCGCGCCTCATCCAATAGCTTCTGGTCATTGGTCTCTTCGCCGATGCGCGTAATAAGATCGCGGTCCTGCGCGGCCATGCTGCGCGCATCGCGCTCCGCGAGCGCGGCTGCCATGTCGGCGCTCATGCCGGATGCTTTGTACTCGGCCTCTTTCTGCTCGCGCGTGGCCTTCATGCCGTCGGATGATGTCCGAAGCTGGGCGAGTTGAAGTTCGGCAGCGCGTTTTTTATCTGCATCAACGGAACGCGACGCATAGCGCTCAAGCGCCTGTATACGCTCGCCGGCGCTCATGTCCCGCGTAGCGCCTTCCATGCGTTCTTCGAATTCGCGACGACGCGCAACGCGACGTCCGCGCAACTGGCCGCCTGCCACGCCTAAGGCAGTAATGCCCGTTGCCGCGCCCGCGGCCTGAAGCACCCCGCCGGCTCTTCCTGCCAAATTCAAGCGCGATTCCGCCACCCGTCCAACAGCAACCGCTCCGCGCGCTCCTGCCCGCCCCGCCGCGCGCGCGCCGCGCTCAACTCCTCTCGCCGCCATTGCGCCGCCGGCAAGCAGTCCTCCGTAGCTTAAGAATCTTGCGGCCGCGACGCCTCCCCGCTGGATGCCGCCCGCCACCCGGCCGAGCGTCGGCGAGAAGGAAGATCCAATGGAGACGGCTGCCTGCACGCCCATCATGAGCATAATAATGGCCACAAAAAACGTAGCGACTTCCTGGACGTTTCCGACGGCGGTCGCGAAATAGCTTTGCTGAAGCTGGGCCGTTTCACCGGCGGCGGCCTGCTGCGCCGCAAAACTCCCGAATCCTCCCTGCTGAACCGTGGCAAGGGTGAGCCACAGGAAAAAGGCCATAATCGGTCCGCCCACGAGCATGGCCCCGAGTTTGGACCAATATCCTTCCGTAATGACATTCACGTATTGCGCCACGCTGGTCTTTGAAATGGCGGAGGCAAAAAAGGCGGCAGGACTCAAAATGAGCGCAATCCATAATCCCACAACCCTAAACAGAAGATACAGGAGCAGAATGACGAGCATGGACAGGGTAATAGTCAAAAAGAAAATGCCGAGGATTTCACCCATAAGGAGCTTAATGAGCAGACTGTCCTGCTGTTGCGACAGCTGGCCTGCCTCTACCGCGGCCTGGGATTGCCCAAGGGTCGGATCGCCCGGCAATTTCATGATTTTGTCGAGCTTGAGCGCCGTAATAAAATTTCCTCCCGCCGCGGATTTGAATCCATTCACGAAGGTGAGCATGACCACTTGGGAAAAATCGATGAGAAGCCCGATGAGCGTTAAAGAAAAGTTGACGAGAACGGCCATGAGAAGAAGCTTCGGGAGTACCACATTGTACCGCCACTGTCCTGGCTTCCACTGAACAATCGTTGCAAAGGCGCTTACAAGAAGCACGACAATAAAGAACATGTTTACCACGTCGCGCACGAGCGGCCACCCTGCCTGCACCGGCGCCGAGGAGACGAATGCATTGTATTGCGACACGTCGATAACCACATGCACCAGCATGACAATAAATGTCCCCAAAAACTGGATGAGCCAGCCCAAAATAGTCGCAAGCCCGAGCAAGATATAGTTGATGAGATCCTTCACCGGGCCGGCTTGCAAAACTTCAAGCGGAAGCAACACGCCGACAAATGCCAATATCAACACGGCGGCGCGCCACGTCCGCTCTCTCTGACGTACAATATCCGCATCCGGTGCCGGGATGCTGCGTCCTTCCATATTCTGTATCTAAGGATACCACAGAAGCAGGAGGGCGGCAGGAGCTTTATGCAATAGGCTATTAGCTGTTGGCAATTAGCAAAAGGAATAGGGCAAAGGGCTAAGGGAAACAGGTTATGGGTTACTGGTTACGGGTCTTGGATAAACAACGCATTACCTACGAACCTACGATCTTACGAACCTGCTGACCCAAGGGCAAAGGGAACGGGTTTTTGGTTACGGGTTATTTGTTATGAGTTATGGGTTATGGCGTAGATTGTAGCTGATAGCTATTGGCAATTAGCAAAAGGGCAAAGGGCAAAGGTTTCGGGGAGAATTATGACCCCCTACGCAACTACGTCCTACGCACTCCTCCTCCCAATTTCCCCCTTCCCGTCCTCCTGTCGCGCCCTTTTCAAAACCCCCATTCACCGCTACACTCACCCCACTCCATGACTCGTTCACTGAAGGTTGATTTTTTAGGCGGCGAGGCAGAGCAAAAAGCCCGTCAAACGACCGCAATCATCGCGGTCGTCTTTGCGGTAGCCGTCGGCATCCTTTCCGCTGTCGGCGCCGGCGCCTCGTATCGCGCCGCGATATACGGAACAACCGTCCTGGAAGAAGTCGGGAATCTCCCGATCATCGCGGATATCCGCCGACTCGCGGTCGGCGAATCGGAATCGGACATACCCCAGACGCCCGACAATCGCCTCACCTTCCTGCTCATGGGAGTCGGCGGAGCCGGACACAATGGACCGCAGCTTTCCGACACCATTCTCCTGGCCTCCATCGACCTCAAAGACATGGGCGTCGGCATCGTATCCATTCCGCGCGATCTGGCCTTTCCGTTGGGCGGAGGACGCTTCGTAAAAATCAATCACGTGAATGCCTATGCCGAGGAATCCCATCCCGGACAAGGTGCGCGCGAAACGGCGGATGCGTTCGAAGATCTCTTCGGCATCCGTATCGATCATGTGGTGCGCGTGGACTTTCAAGGATTCGAAGAATTCATCGACGCGCTTGGCGGCATTGACGTAACGGTGGAGCGTTCCTTCACGGACACCCAATATCCCACCTACGACGATAAATGGACGGTGATTTCCTTTCAAGAAGGAGAACAGCATATGAACGGTAAAACCGCCCTTCAGTTTGTTCGTTCGCGCCACGGATCCAATGGGGAAGCCGGCGACTTTGCGCGGAACAGGCGCCAGCAGATTGTCATGCTCGCCATCAAGGATCGTCTCCTCTCTATGGGCACCATCGCGAACCCGTCGAAGCTCGTCAGACTGTACGAATCCGTGGCGAACAATGTGCAGACGGACATGACGGCCTGGAGCATGCTCAAGCTCGCGCCGCTCGCCAAAGGGGTGCAAACGGACAAGGTCGTGACCACGGTGCTGGAAGACGGCGCAAGCGGCGTTCTCGAACCCGCGAACGTCAACGGCGCCTTCATGCTTTTTCCCAAAAAACAGGACTGGTCCGAAATCCGTGAAATCGTTCAGAACCCGTTCAAAACCCGCGAAGAACGCCTTGCCGAACTCAAGCCGCAAACCGAGGTGCGCATCGAAATCCGGAACGGCACCAATATCACCGGCTTCGCATCGCGCATGTCGGACTATCTTACGCAGAACGGATACCTGGTCCAGGATGTCGGTAATGCCGGCAATCGCGGCTATGAGCGCACCGTTATTTATGATCTGACCCGCGGCGCCAAAATCCAGGAACTCGCCCGGCTCCGCAAACTGCTGGACGCGAACGTGTCGGGCAATATTCCCGGATGGATGGATGCGCCTTCTCCCGTAGGGAGCGCCGATACGTCGCCCGTAGAACGCGCCGTTGCCAAGCAGAATACGGATTTTTTAATCGTTCTCGGAGAATCGAGTTTCGGCATTGTAAATCCGTACGGACAATAACGAACAAACGGTATGAAACAGAAAGCGCTTAAAGCGCGCTATCCCGCCGTCGCCATTGTCGGACGGGCAAATGTCGGCAAATCCACGCTCTGGAACCGCATTGTCGAAAAAAAACGCGCGCTGGTTTCCGCGGAACCGCATACCACGCGCGATCGCAATATTGCGAAGGCCATATGGCGCGGCCGCCAATTTGAAGTGATCGATACGGGCGGCATGGACACGGAAGCCACGGAGATCGGCGAAGGAATACGGCGGCAGGCGGAACGCGCCATGAAAGAAGCGGATGTTATTCTTTTTCTGGTTGACGGAAAAACCGGCGTGGTTCCGGAGGACCGCGAGCTTGCAAAAGCCCTTCGCGCCTCCGGAAACAAGGATATTATCCTGGTCATCAACAAAATTGAAAAGCTGTCGCAGATGGGAGCTCCCGTAGAACGCAGCGTTTTTAGCCTGGGTTTCGGCGAAGCCGTGCCCATTAGCGCCGCAACCGGCAAAGGCGTCGGCGATCTTTTGGATGTCGTGTATGCACGGCTGGACGGAAAGCGCCTTGAACCGCAGGAGATTCCTGAAGCGGAAGAAGAGCCGCTTAATATCGTTATCATGGGACGGCCGAATGTGGGAAAATCGTCGCTCACCAATGCCATCCTCGGCGAGGAGCGGGTGATCGTGGCGGATATTCCTCATACCACACGTGAACCGCAGGACACGCATCTTTTGTATCATGGACATCCCGTCATCCTCGTTGATACGGCCGGCATGCGCAGGGCGTCGAAACTCAAAAAAGAACTGGATGAGGAAGCCTTACGCCGCAATGAACGCGCGCTCGAACGCGCGGACATCGCGTTTTTGGTTCTCGATGCAACCGAAACACCGAGCGGCCAGGACAAACAGCTCGCAGGCCTCATGCGGGACGAGCATAAAGGCATGGTGATTGTGGCGAACAAATGGGATCTGGTGAAAGACAAAACCACCAGGAGCGCAAAAGAGTACGAAAAAACCATTCGTCAGGCATTCCCCTTTTTGGATTGGGCCCCTATCGTCTTCATTTCGGCAAAAACGGGCAGGCGTACAGATGAGCTGCTCGACCACGCATTCCGCATTCAGGGCGAACGAAGGCGCGTTATCGACTACAACGCCGCGAACCGCCTGCTAAAATCGGTTATCAAGCAAAAGCGTCCTCTTCAAACTCTAGGTCCCAAGTCCCCGCGCGTGCATGACATGGCGCAGGTGAGCACTGAACCTCCGACGTTTCTCGTAACCGTCCATGGCGAAAAAGAACGCCTGCACCCCTCATGGCTCAAGTTCGTGGAAAAACGTCTCCGGCAAAAATTCGGATTCGCCGGAACGCCGATCGTGGTGAAATCAAGCAATGTCCCTCTGTCCAAATCCGAACGCAAGTGGAATGTGCGCGGACCGGGGATGGCGCATGTCCCGAATGAGGAATGATATGAAACTCATCGTCGGCCTCGGGAATCCGGGGAAGGAGTACGAAGGCACACGCCATAACGCGGGTTTCTTGGCCGTGGACGCTTTCGCCGATCAGCTCGGTGCAGCCTGGGCGGATGACACAAAGCGAAAAGCAGAAACCACGAAAGCGCTCCTTGGAAGCGAAACCATTCTGCTTGCGAAGCCGACAACCTATATGAACCGTTCCGGAGAAGCGCTGCAAATGCTTGTATCCTTTTATAAGATCGCTCCGCAAGACCTTCTCGTCGTCCACGATGACATGGACCTCGAACCGGGGCGCATGCAGTTCAAACGCGACGGCGGAGCCGCCGGCCATCATGGCGTACAGGACATTCTGGAGCGGCTCGGCACGGACCGTGTCAACCGTCTCCGCATCGGCATTGGCCGGCCTGAACAAGCGCAAATACCGAGCGAAGACTGGGTGCTTGGCAAGCTATCCACAGAACAGTCCCCGAATCTTCTTGACACTTCTTCCGCAATGCGAGACTGGATAGAAGAGGGGGTGGAAACCGCAGCAAACCGCTGGAATTAATTCGGTTATGAATTGCGAATCATTCGAACATTCGAATGATTTTTTGTATGGGAAAAATCCAAAAGTAGGTCATTCTGTATTCAGACCTGAGCTATCGCGTCGTCGCGGCCTCACTTTCTCTGCGAGGAATACAATATGCTCCGCACGCTTTCATGCCCATTCAGTTTCGAAAACGGAATATCGGCAAATCCTATTTGGATTTCCTCATCGAGGATCGCATCATTCTGGAGATAAAGCGTGACGCGCGGATAAGACGTCCCTTCATTGATCAAGCCCCGGCCTATCTAAGATCGACGGATCACCGGCTCGCCATGCTCGCCAATGTTTCGCCTAATGAACTTGAATATACATAGCTTCTCAATCCACAAGCACCACCTCCATCATTCGTCATTCGCAACATTCGCGATTCGTAATAGAAAAACGTTCTTCATACTGCCCACGCGAGACCTGTTTTTCCGGGCTGGAGGGGCAATCCCGGTCGTCCTGCGTGAACAGTAGGAAAAACGTTTTATGAGAATGGCCATGTCTTACCAACAAACGACAACGGGCGTCAAGAAAAGCCCGCCTGACACCCCTGTCGGCTGGACGGAAGAACGTCTGGCAGCGCTCCGGTCGGCGCGTGCGCTCGCGCATGGAAGCCGGACCCTCTGGGAGATCGCCCGGCATACGGGCGGCCGCTTTTTGCCGCCCGCATCGGCGGAAGAGCGGACAGCGTGGCCGTTAACGGACTCCCAAAAGGAGCGCCTCGCCGCCTCATGGCGGGAGCCGATCGAACCTTTGGCGGAATACCTGGATCGGCATGGGATTTGCGCGATCTTCGCGGACGATCCCGGCTACCCCGCGGAACTCCTGCGTATTCCCGATCCTCCGTATGTCATATTCCTCCGCGGCACCCCGCTCCGCGATGAAGTGCGCATTGCCATTGTCGGAACGCGGCGCATGACATCGTATGGCAGGCGGAGCGCGGCGTTTTTCGGCGGCGAACTCGGTCGCGCGGGGATCACGGTCGTTTCCGGCCTCGCAACCGGCATCGACGCCGAATCTCATCGCGCATGCATCGATGCGGGAGGGAGAGCGGTTGCCGTTCTCCCGGGAGGCGTGGATGACGCATCCGTGGTGCCGCGCTCCAACATGACGCTCGTTCGGGACATCCTTGCCGCGGACGGAACATTGGCATCCGAACACCTCCCGGGGACGGATATGAAACCGTACTCCTTCCTGTATCGAAACCGCATCATCGCGGGCCTCTCGAACGCCGTACTCATCGTGGAAGGAGATCATGATTCCGGCGCTCTGGTAACGGCTCGGCTGGCGCTGGAGCAAGGCAAAGAAGTCCTCGCGGTCCCCGGCTCCATTTGGTCGCGGGCTTCCAAAGGCCCGAACCGGCTCCTCGCCGACGGCGCGCGCCTCTGCGAGAGCATGCAGGATATTTGGGAGGCGCTCGGCATGGACGGCCGCGAAGCGCGACGCACGACGCAGGCCCGGAGCGGTCTGCCGCCCACGCCAGCGGAGAACTGTATCCTTGAACTCTGCGGCGAAGAGCGGACCGCGGATGAGCTTGCGAGATTGTCCGGATTTTCGGCGCAGGAGGTGGCTTCGGCGCTCAGTCTTTTGGAACTCAAAGGACGCATCCTGAATGTCGGCCCCAAAACATTTCTACGGCTTCCTTAAAGGTGATCCGATTGACAGATGCGCCGTTCAATGATAGATACCAAAAACCTTTTCGGACGCTCGCCGCATTCGACGCAGAACGGCAACACCGTGTATCCTCTGTTCCTATATGCAGCTCGTCATTGTCGAGTCTCCCACAAAAGCGAAAACGATTTCGCGTTTTTTGAGCGCCGAGTACAAGGTGCTGGCAAGTTTCGGCCATGTACGGGATTTACCGAAATCCAAACTTGGCGTGGACGTGGAAAAAAATTTCGAGCCAACCTATGTCATCCCGGTAAAAAGCCGGCAAAAAATCAAGGAATTGAAAGCGGCGGCAGGCAAGGCAAAGCAAATCCTCTTTGCGACAGACGAAGACCGGGAAGGCGAAGCCATTTCCTGGCATTTGGCCGAAGTATTGGACGTGGACCCGGGCAAGCTGAAACGGATCACGTTCCACGAAATCACCAAGGACGCCATTGCAGAAGCCCTGGAACACCCGCGCGACCTGGACCGACGCCTCGTGGACGCCCAGCAGGCGCGACGCATTCTGGACCGCCTTGTCGGATATGAGCTTTCTCCCCTGCTCTGGCGGAAGATTCAGCGAGGACTATCCGCCGGACGCGTGCAGTCCGTGGCGCTCCGGATTATTGTGGAACGCGAAAGGGAGATTCAGGCATTCGTTCCAAAAGAGTACTGGTCCATCGAAGGCCTGTTCGCAAAACGCGGCTCCGATACGCCGTTCGAAGCGAAACTGAATGCATGGGAAGGAAAGACGCTCGAAAAAATGGCTCTCGCATCCAAAGAGGAAGCGGACCGCATTCTGGACCGCATAAAAAATGCCTCTTGGCGCGTGACCGGCGTCACGGAAAAAGAAAAGAAGCAAACGCCGCCGCCGCCCTTTACCACTTCCACGCTCCAGCAGGCGGCCAATAGCAGGCTCGGATTCACCTCCAAGCAAACCATGACGCTCGCGCAAAAGCTGTATGAAGGCGTCGAGTTCGGCGCGGAAGGGCAAACCGGCCTCATTACATACATGCGAACGGACTCTGTGAATCTGTCGCAGAAATTCTTAGATGATGCCAAAAGCCATATCGCGAATGCGTTCGGCCGCAATTACGCGCTTGAAGAGTCGCGGAGGTACAAGACAAAAAGCAAAGGCGCGCAGGAAGCGCATGAAGCTATCCGTCCCACCGACGCCTCGCGAACGCCGGAAGACGTAGCTCCGTATCTCGAAGCGAATATGCTCAAGCTGTATCGGCTCATTTGGCAGCGTGCCGTTGCCACGCAAATGCGGCAGGCAATGATCCTCTCCACATCAGTCGACATTACCGGCGGTGACGCGGTGTTCCGCGCAACCGGCCAGCGGGTGACCTTCGACGGATACCTGAAACTGTATCCGGATCAGGATAAAGAGAAGATCCTCCCGGAACTTCGCAATGAGGACGAGCTTGAAGCAAAAGATATCCAGGGAAAACAGCATTTCACTGAACCGCCGGCGCGATTTTCTGATGCGACCCTCGTGAAAAGCCTGGAAGAAGAGGGTATCGGCCGTCCATCAACCTATGCGACAATCATTTCGACCCTTCTCGACCGCGGGTATGTGGAACGCGATGAACGCAAACGGCTGTTTCCCCAAGACGTGGCCTATGCCGTAAATGACATGCTCGTAAAGCATTTCCCGAATATCGTTGATGTGGCGTTTACGGCGCGCCTCGAGCACTCCCTCGACAAGATCGCTGAGGGCGAAATGAACTGGCAGCCTCTTCTCGAAGCGTTTTACGGCCCCTTCCATACGAATCTCGTCCAGAAGGAAAAAGAACTCACCAAAGAGGCCTTCGAAGAAGCGAGCGGCGAGGTATGCGAAAAATGCGGCAAGCCCATGCTCGTCAAGCGAGGACGATATGGAAAATTCCTGGCATGCTCGGGATATCCCGAATGTAAGAACACGAAGCCGATGAAAGGAGAGGAACCGCCGCCGCCGGAACCCACAGATGAGGTATGCGAAAAATGCGGCGCGCCCATGGTGAAAAAAGTCGGGCGTTTCGGGCCCTTCCTTTCCTGTTCGCGCTATCCGGACTGCAAAAACATCAAATCCATCGAAAAAGGCACGGGCGTCACATGCCCGAAATGCGGCAAGGGGGAAATGATCGAAAAACGAACGAAGAAAGGAAAAATCTTTTACTCCTGCAATCGCTATCCGGAATGCGATCAGGCATTCTGGGATAAGCCGACGAATGAAACCTGCCCGGAGCACACATGGCCTCTGCTCGCGAAAAAAACCAAACTCGTATGTTCGTTCGAAGGCTGTAAATATTCCAAGCCGCGAGAAGAAACGTAACGATCGCAATGAATAATCCGCCGTGGCGGATTATTCATTTTTCTTAACTGCTTCCTCCCTCGCTTTTTTCTTCGCCTTCTCGATTTCTTCGACGCGTTTCCCGAACAGAAGATATCGCGTTCCTTCGATGAATCCCATGGCCTTTCCCTTCCCTTTTGGCGGATTCTGCATTTCTGAAGAAAATTTCGAACCGATCTCGGAGAAAAACTTCCCGGGATGCATGGTGAGATGATAGAGATTCTCAAAGAATCTGCTCACAAAGCGCGCCGGATAATACGCCGCATGCGCCGCGACAGACCCTACGAATGCGGCCCCTCCGCCAATATACATGGCGGCGGCGGCAAAACGGCGCGATGACGGCCGGAAAGCTGGTTTGAGTTGTTCCTGGTTTGCCGGCTCCGGGCGCGGCGTAACAACCTTCAGCTTTTCCGCCGCTGGAGCAATCTCAGCCGCCGTTTTCGGCTTCGTGTCTCCCCCCTTTCCTAAATCAATGCTCATGGCGGCTATGACGGCGCCAAGCTCCGCCGCTTCCTGGTCGGCGCGCTTTATATGTTCTAATGCGGCCGAATGTTCCTCAATCACCTTCTCCAAATCCGCCGCCCGAGTGTCTCGCTCCGCAATAAGCTCTTCCACAATGCCCTGAGAGCGCTCAACATCCGCTTTAAGGCTTTTTAAAATCCGCGGCATGGCGTCAATCTGCGTTTTGACGTCTTCGGAAGGTTGGCGCGCAAATGACTCCTGAAGCTCCTGAAGTCGCTTCTGCTGGCTCTCGAGATCACGTATTTTTTCGCGCATTTCCTTCTCCGTTTCCTTTTGCTGACGTTCCCTCTGGTCAAGATCTGCTTGAACGACATCGATCTCTTCGGCCTTTTCTTTTGCGATCTTCTCAAGCTCGTCGCGGCGTGCCACGGCCTCCGCCTGCCGTTCCATCGCCTCGACTTTGTCGATGCGCGACATGAGCTCGACTTTCTTTTTTCCTTCCTCGGGCGTCAGTTCGGCTTTCGATTCAAGCTCTTCGAGCTCCTGTTTCCATTCTTCTTTCTTCCTCCCGAAAAAAACGACATTTTGCCGCTCGATTCCTGCAAGCGTCACGCGTTCACGAGGACTCGCAATCACTTCTTTCAGGAAAGCGATATGACCTTCGTCCTCTTTTTGCAAGGCTTCCAATTCTTCCATGCGCGTCATGCGTTCGGGCATGGGCGCAGACTCATTTTTACGCCGGCGTTCCGATGCAGGCTCTTGTTCTCCCGAAGAACGGTGTTGTTCTACCGTTTCGGAAGTGAATGCGCGCGCCTCCGTGGATTTCATAATTGAAATTTTATCATAGCGCGCATGCCTTGTCAAGGTTATTTGACACTCTTTTTTCGTAATGCCTTGTCAAATATCGCTATACGGCCTAGCCTACGAGAACGACGCGTATGAGCGGTGCAACTGTCGGAACCACAATCGAAGACGTTATTCAAACGGTGAAATCGTATGACGCGGACGCGGACGAATCACAGATTCGCGATGCGTTTTCCTTTGCCGAGGAAGCGCATGCGGGTCAATTTCGCGCTACGGGAGAGCCGTATGTCATGCATTGCGTGGCAACGGCCATGACGCTTGCAGGTATGAACCTGCCGCCTTCCATGATCATTGCGGGGCTTTTGCACGATGTACCGGAAGACACCGAGCGGACGCTTGAAGACATTGAAAAACGATTCGGTCCCGAGGTGGCGGGCATGGTTGCCGGAATTACGAAACTCGGGAAGCTCAAATACCGGGGCATCGAACGGTATATCGAAAATCTCCGGAAAATGTTCCTCGCCATGGCGCAGGATGTCCGCGTGGTCATTATTAAATTCGCGGACCGGCTTCATAATCTGGAAACGCTCGATGCCATCCCGCCAAAAAAGGCCTATCGCGTTGCTTTGGAATCCCTTCAAATTTTTGCTCCCATCGCGGGGCGGCTCGGCATGGGCGACATGAAAGGACAAATCGAAGACGCTTCATTCCGGTATGTGTATCCGAAAGAATACGAATGGACAAAGATGCTCGCGACGACGACGGGAGCGGGAAAGCAAAAATACCTTGCGGAGATCATGAAACGGACAAAGGGCATTTTGGAGCATGCGGGGCTCAAAAACATCGAAGTTCACGGACGGGCGAAGCATGTATATTCCCTGTACCGGAAACTGCTCAAAAACGACCGGGACATTTCACGCATCTATGACCTGAATGCCGTCCGAATCATCGTGCCGACCGTGGCGGACTGCTATGCCGCTCTCGGGGTTATCCACGGTACCTGGACACCGCTCAAGGGCAGAATCAAGGACTATATTGCGCAGCCCAAACCCAACGGCTATTCATCCCTGCACACCACGGTATTCTGCGAAGACGGGGAAATCGTAGAATTTCAAATCCGGACGCCGGAAATGCACCGCGTCGCCGAATACGGTATCGCGGCGCACTGGCAATACGATGAGCGAAAACTCAAAGCGGCATCGGGCATCGAACGCGCGGAAGACACGCGGTGGATGGAACAGCTCGCGGAGCTTAATAAAGAAATTTCCGACCGAAAACAGTACATCAGCGCGCTGGAGGAAATGAAAATCGACGTATTCCGCGATCGAATTTTCGTCTTCACGCCGAAAGGCGACGTCATCGATCTTCCGGAAGACTCGAGCCCTGTGGATTTCGCCTATGCCATTCACACGGAGATCGGCGATAAATGTACGTCGGCAAAAGTAAACGATGAAATGACATCATTGGATCACCCTCTGAAAAGCGGCGATATCGTCGAAATCGTCGTGGATAAATCGCGCAAGGCGCCGAATCCCGACTGGCTGTCATTCGTTAAAACGCGTCACGCGAGAAGCCGCATCCGCCAAAAATCGCAGATGTCCCTCCGAAGCTGGATTAAGGGCCTCATGCCGGGAAACCACGGCTAGATCGCAGCTCGCCGTACGCAACGAAGGAGAAACCTTTTTCGATGCTTGTTGAGATGCCCCGGACGTAAAAGATCGAAAATGAGAAGGGAAAATGTCGCTTGCTAACCCCTTAGCTACGAACTACCCCCGATTTTTCCGAGAAGGTCCTCGAGATCTTCCTGATCGTGAAAATAAATTCGGATTTCCCCGGCGCCGTCGCCGGCGGTTTTAATGTGGACCCTGTGTCCCACCCAATCGCGTACCCTTTGTTCCGCCGCGGCAATATTTGGATCCTGCGAGATGCGTCCGCGGCGTGGGTGCGGAATGCGCGCCTCCGTTTGCCGGACGGTGAATTGACCTGCGAGCATGTCCTCAAAAAGCCGCATCCGTTCGGCGTCCGTCGGCAGAGATAAAAGGGTGCGCGCATTGGATGCGGAGATTTTCCTGTCCACGAGAGCCTGCTGAATTTCCCGCGGCAATTGGAGAAGGCGCACCGTATTTCCCACCTGCGGACGGCTCTTCCCGACTTTTTTTCCAACATCGTCCTGTGTGAGGCCGAATTCATCCATGAGACGCTGATAAGCAATGGCTTCCTCAATAGGATTCAAATCATGTCGCTGGATATTCTCAATGAGCGCAAGTTCCAGCTTATCCTGCTCCGATGCTGTACGGATGACGCACGGAACCGTGGCAAGCCCGGCGATGGTTGCGGCTCGCAGTCGTCGCTCCCCGGCGATAAGTTCGAAATTGCCGTCAGGAAGACGCGTCACAATAAGCGGCTCGACCACGCCGTGTTCGCGGATGGAGTTTGTAAGATCTTCGAGCGCCGCATGATCGAAATGCTGGCGCGGCTGTTTGGGGTTCGGAACAATGCGCTCAACCGGAATCTCCATGAAGCCCCCCTGAATCTCCGCATGCGGCGGAGCATGAGGCTCCACGGTCTGAGCAACAGAAGAACCGCCCGGTCTGGGCGGAATGAGCGCGCCTAGTCCTCTGCCGAGTCCGGAGGGTCGTTTCATCATACGGCGGGCATGCGTTCCAGCTCGGTCTCGATAATTTCACGCGCGAGCCGCTCATAAGCTTTGGCGCCTTTAGAACTCGCGTCAAACATGGCAATGGACCGACCGAAGGACGGAGCCTCGGCAAGACGCACGCTCCGCGGGATCACGGAACGAAAAATATTTCGCGGGAAGTATTTGTAGAGTTCCTGCAGGACGTCGTCGGAGAGCTTTGTGCGGCTGTCATACATGGTGAGGACGGCTCCTAGAATATCCACGTCGGGCCGTATGCGCGCCTTCACCAGATTGACGGTTTCGAGAAGCTGGCCCAACCCTTCGAGGGCATAATATTCCGCCTGGACGGGAATGAGAATTTCATCCGCAGCAACGATTCCGTTCAGCGTGATAAGACCGAGCGTCGGCGGACAGTCGATAAGGATGTAATCGTAGTCATGGCGAATTTCGAGCAAGGATTCATGCAATTTATATTCGCGCCGATCCATGTCCACGAGTTCCACATTCAGCCCGGCGAGTGCGGGCGTTGCCGGAGCAATTCGAAGCGTTTGATGCGCGGTGGGCTGAACAATATCTTTCATGCGTACCTGTCCAAGAACGGCTTCGTACACTCCTTGTTCCAAAGCCTGAAAATCCACGCCAATGCCTGATGTGGCATTTGCCTGCGGGTCGAGATCCACGATCAGCACGAACTTCCCTTCCTCGGCCAAATACGCGCCGAGATTAATGGCGGTAGTCGTTTTGCCGACCCCGCCTTTTTGATTGACCACGGAAATGATTCTCCCCATATGCGTAGCCTCCCAAGGATACGCGTACAAAGCAAGTGCTTCAAGAGCATCCTGTATAAAAATTGTATAAAACCTGTTGACGAGTTTTTCGCATCCTCGTATAGTGCGCTTCACATTGAGCACGGAGGATGCTCAATCAAAAAACAGGAGAAAACCAAGAATACAGCGGGCGGGTGGCGGAACTGGCAGACGCACAGGACTCAAAATCCTGCGAGGGCAACCTCATGAGGGTTCGATCCCCTCCCCGCCCACCATGAAAATCGGGACATCGAGGAGTCCCGATTTTTCTTTGTACAAAAAATGTTCGGAAAATTATCGACCACATAGAAAATCGAACGGGATAAGCCCGTTCGATTTTCTATGGTACCGGGGGCCGGATTCGAACCGGCGACCTCGGGCTTATGAGTCCCACGCTCTAACCAACTGAGCTACCCCGGCATGCCGCTCGTTGATGACGATTCTGTCATCCTTCCTTAGGAAAGACTGGGCAAAGCGCACCAACGAATGAGCTTTCGATACCGGCGGCCGATATCGTTGCCGGCAGAATATATAAGAAAACGACGGTCTTGGCAAGATATTTTTGTCTTAAAAAATCCATGGGGTGAAAAGAAGCCCCAGACAGCGAGTGCTGCCTGGGGCGATGCGCCTTTGGACGAAGTCCTTGGGCGTGAGTGCCGCAACCGGCGTTGTCAGCTCGCGCTGACGAGGGCGGCGGTGTGCTTGGCGTTCTTCGGGAACACCAGCAGGTTCGGGTAGTCCTTCCCCCACTGAATCTCGAGGATCGCCTCGATGCCGTCCCCTCCGGGCGTTCCCACGTACCGGGCGCCGGTCTCGGCCTGCGCCGTGATCTTGGCCTGGTCCATGGCGTGCACGTCCGCGATCTGCGCGACGAAGTTGTGGCCGCGGACGGTCGTTGCCACGATCGTCATGAAGCCCGCTTCGTTCTTCGCACGGTTGAGGTACTCGATCTGCGCGTTGAAGGTCTGGATCACGGTCGCCTTGTTCGAACGCGTGTCGTAGTCCGCGCCGGTGAACGGGAAGAACAGGATCATGTTGTCCTTCGCGGCCAGGAGCCCGGCGGGCGTGACGCGCGGAAGGTGCATGAGCCCGCTGTCCTTTTCGGTCCAAAGCGGATCGACCTTCTGTCCCGCCACCTTCACCGGCACCTGATCGTCGCGGTAGGGGTTGACCAAGTGAAGGTCGAACACCTTGCGCTCGTTCATGTGCTTGGCCGGCAGGTTCTCGGCGATGGTCCGGACGATGGCGGCGAAACGCGCGTCCTTCAGCGCCGCGGCCTGGGCCTCGGCGATGATGACGTTGGTCTTCGCGATCATCTGGACGCTCCCCAAGTACTGATACCCCGGGGTCGGCTCGATCTGGATCTCGCGCTTCTCGCCGATGACGGCGGGGAACTCGAGCCAGCTCAACTCGACCTTGCCGGTACGGTCGAAACCGACCGCGACCAGCGTTTCGAGCGTGATGCCGTTTTTGCGGATCTCGCTCGCGAGGGTGTCGACGCCGACGATGAGGGTGCGGAGATTCTTTTGGGTCTTCACGATGGCTTTCTCCTTACTGCCTCCGGTATTGCCGGAGGGGTCATGGGCCGCTCCTTTCCCGGCGACATGCCGGAAGTACAGAACGGACTCTCACGGTTCATTGCTGACCGGGCGATGAACCGGACTGCAGGTGACGAATGGTCCGTCCTCCATGCGGAGTGAGCGGACTGTGCGCCTGCAGACGCGCCGGCCGGATGTAGCCCCTTTTTCTCCCTTGTCGGGAGCAAGTCGCCTATCGGCTGACCGCATCGAAACTTCTTTGCGGCTATGTGGTGCAAGCGGACAAAAAACCAGGCCTGTCCGCCCGCGTACAAGGTCCTGGCCTGGTGTCTGATACGGCTTTGCCGGATCAAGCATCAACCCAGGATATGCTGGCTTCATGAAGATGGAAAAAGAACACAAGCAATGGGCGGGCGGAATGATACGCGAGCCTTAATATGCCGTCAAGTGCCAAAGGGACGAGCTGTCCACATAAACAATAATCCCCCTTTCTTCAATGAAAGAGGGACTTTTGGTTGCGGGAGGGGGATTTGAACCCCCGACCTCCAGGTTATGGGCCTGGCGAGCTGCCTGACTGCTCTATCCCGCGACGGATCGGCGTTGCCGATGTTAAAAGAAATGCCCCGGAACGTCAAGTACCTTAGACGTAAAAACAAGAGTTCCTCATTCCAAATTCTATAATCCCGAAACACGAGAACTGGTGGCTAAGGGCACAAGGTAAAAGGAACGGGTTATGGTGAAGATTGTAGGTGGGAGCTGTTGGCAATTGGCAAAAGGGCAAGGGGTTAAGGGAAACGGGTTATGGGGAAGATTATGCTCCCCCTACGCAACCACGTCCTACGCAACCCCCTACTCCCCACGCCCTACTCCGTATCCCCGCACATCTATTCGATACTTATACAACTTCAATTCCCCATGTAGCGCATCCTCCTCTTCCGCCGTCCAACCTTCCATGGGCCAAACATACGTAATGACGACCGCGCCGGATTTGAGCTCTTGTTCCAGTTTTGCCTTGATGCGATGTGCGGCTTTCGGCATGAGAAAAAGGTAGACGACGTCAACATTGCGAAGTTCAGCGTTCCACAAACTCCGAAAATGAATGCGGGCATTCGGCACGCGCCTATTCCTCCATACGGCAAGAAGGAGCGGAACAATAGCTATCTCATAGCCACGAGCGGTAGCGCCCTTCCGCGCAGCTTCATGAACGAGACGCCCGTCGCCGCAGCCAAGATCCGCAAATACCGTCCCCGATTTCACATCCGCAAGGCGCATCGCTCGGTCGACGTGATGCTTCCGCGTGGGAACCCACGGCGCCGTTTGCCATCCCGCATATGCATAGGTGCCGGCCAGCGCGAAAAGAACGGCATAGAGGAAGAATTCAATCATATGTTTCGCGAATGCCCCGTAGAATGATATCGGCAGCCTTCATCCAGGACCAGCGTTTAGCGGATTCCGCCTGCGATGACAGCCATGAAAGCCTGCAATCCGTATCCGCGATAATGCGCACCATGGCGCGCACCCAAAGTGCGTCATCCTCGGGATCAAGACACCATTCCCCTTCCCCGAGAATCTCCGGCAAAGCGCCACGATTCGACAAAAGAACTGGAACGCCCGCCTGGGCAGCTTCCAGCGCTACCAAGCCGAACCCTTCCGACAGGGAGGGAACGAGAACAAGCGACGCGTGCAGAAGCAATGCCCGCCGCTCGTCATCTTCGATGTTCTTTACTCGGAGAATATCCGACGCCGCAGAAATTCGCGCATCCTCGAGAGCGCGGGGAATGTCTTGCATGCGCCAGCCGTCGCGGCCGGCGATGACAAGATCTATGCCTGGAAGTACTCGAGACACCTGAGGCCAAATACGCGCAATAAACGGAATGTTCTTCCGGGGCTCTGCCGTTCCGAGTATGAGCATATAGGGTCTCGCGATTCCAAAACGCATAAGAATGGACTGCGTTTTCCGTCGGAGCTTCGCTCGCGAATCGGCAGTGAGTCCCGCAAGAATCGCATCACCTCCTTCGCCCGTTACGCGGATCGTCGCGGGATCCAGGAGACCTCTTTCAATGCACTGCCGCTTGGCGTATGCGGACACGACAAAAACAGCCGGAGCCCGACGCATGCCCCGCAGGACCATATGTGTCGTGAGTGCTCGCCGGAAAAACGACTGAGGGAACCATTCGGGATGAGAAAAAATGTCCAAATCATGAATCCACGGATAGGCGGGAATCGGCAGGCCGAACGGCACGGCTCCCGACGGAACAAAAAATGCGTCGCACGCATGCGCATGCAGGGCGCGGAGGAGTGTTCTGCGCGATGCGTCCGGAAGCAGAACGCGGGACGAGGAGCATCCCGAACTCGGACTCCCGTCATCCGGCCGGGCGCCCTGCGGCACAAACCATACCGTAGCTTCGCGGGCGGCCATCGCGCGCGAAATTGCGCGCGCCGCATGCGCAATGCCTCCGCCGGGCGATCCGTCGGCCGGAAGACAGCGGAGATCGATGCCGATATTCATGTTCCTCTGAAACTTCTCGCTATTCCTCCCCTCTCGGCCAGCGGAAGGTATCAAATGCCCAGGCGGTAAGCGCCTTCACTTCCTGAAATCTCCCGAAATGATTGTCACTGCCGAGCACGACCGCAATCACTTCCTGCCCGTCGGGATGCCGCGTCACCTGTCCCAAGCAAAAACCGGCCTCGGGGAGCGATCCCGTTTTTCCGATAATAACTTTATACGGGTCTTGATTTAGATAGGAAGCGATGAGTTCATTGGTGGGCTTCATCTGGATCGATCGTCCCTCCGCGGTTCGAAGATCGAATCCGCCCGATCCCGTAATATCCCGCATGAGCGGGTATGCGGTTGCGCTCCGAAACAATCGCGCGACATCCGAAGCAGATGCGGCATTTGACGGATCGATGCCGCTCGCATCCCGGAATGTGGCATGCCGGAGCCCAAGCGTCGCCGCCTTTTCCCGCATAGCCTGCAAAAACGCTTCCCTGCCTCCCGGCGCTGTCCTGGCAAACGCATTCGCCAGCTCGTTCACAGAAGAAATGAGCATAGCCCGAAAAGCGTCGCCGCGACTCATGGATTCGCCTGCGCGGAAATACCTACGCCCGATAGAATCAAAATCGGACTCTTGTATAGTGATTGTTTCAGATTCTCGAAGCCCCTGATCGAGAATCACCATGGCCGCCAGCAGTTTGGTAAGAGAGGCGATGGGATACGGAATCTCCGCGTCTTTGGCATACAGCACCGCGCCGCTGCCCACATCCACGACAATGGCGGATTTTGCCGTTGTTAGTACGCCCAGCGAATCGCTTTTCCCCCTGATGGGCGGCAACGCCGCTATCCGCGACGCTGTCCGCGGAAAACGACCGAGATTCGCCGGCACGGCTTCAGGAGCCGGATTCGCGTTCATTGCCACGGCGGCAAGGATGGAGACGAGGAAATTCAGGGTCATACTAGACCTTCAGCTCTTTCGTTCCGTCCTGCGCCGTCTTCCCCGCCTCCAAATCGGCAAGAGCGTCGGTGAGGACTTCGTGTCCGCGCATCTCTTCGTACTCCGGAAGGTCCTCGACCGACGAAAGTCCGAGATGACGGATAAAATCGAAAGTTATCGCATATACGGACTGTCCGAGCCGTCTGTCTTCCTGCTCTTCAACGAGGCCGCGCAACATGAGATTCCGTAAAATAAGCGCGGATTGAATGCCGCGAATCTGTTCCAATTCGGGACGGGTCATAGGCCCGCGATAGGCCAGAATCGTAAGCGCCTCCAAGGCGGGACGCGTGAGTTCCCCGAATGCTTCTTCCCGTACCACCTGCGCGACGATATCCGAGGCTTCAGGTTTGGTAACGAGCTGCGCGTCGGTACCGGATCGCTGCAGCATAATGCCCCGGTTCGCGCAGGCCGCCGAAAACTCTTTGAGCGCGTCCTCCACGTCCGTTACTGAGCATTCGCAGAGGTCCGCGAGTTTCTTGATGGAAAACGGCCTGGCGCCCGCAAAGAGTATCGCTTCAATAGTGTGCTGAAGTTTCATACTTACACGAATTCGATTTTTAAATCTGCGAGCTTTTCAAGATCATTCGCGGCAATGGAGATATCCTCAAAGAGATCCTTTTGTTCCACGTTTACCACGCGCTGTTTTACGAGTTCGAGGAGGGCGAGAAAAGAGATAACCGCTTCGGACTTGTCCCGGGATTTTTTCAGAAAACCCGAAAAGGTAAGTTTTGCGTGCGAACGCAGGCGTTCGGCAAGATCGCGTATTTTTTCCTGAATGGTCACCACGCGTCGGACGGCGGCTTCCGGGAGTTTGACAATGGGTGTAAGGCGCTTCAGCACGAATTCCATGACATCGCGAAGCGTCTGCGCCGAAACGCCCGGTGGAGGCGCGAACGATGTTTCCAGACTTCTCAACGGCCTTTTTTCCCTCGGGAAACTCACCATCCCCTCGTTCCACCGTTCGTCGATCCATTTGGATGCCGATACGAAACGCTGGTACAAACGGAGCTGTGAGGCGAGATCGGGGCCTTCTTCAAGATCTTCATCCAGGAGTCCGGGCAGAATAGCCTTGGATTTCATATACACCAGCCGCGCGGCAATCACCAAAAAATCCGCCAGCTCTTCGGGAAGAATGTTCTCCTGTTCCGCCTGCACATGCTGAATAAACTGATCCGCGACGACGGACAAGGACACATCCGTAATTTCAAGTTCTTCGCGCTCGATAAGCTGAAGCAAAAGGTCCAGGGGACCTTCGAAGGCTTCAATGCGAAACGTCACGGACATGCGGATTGCGAATGATGCGAATTACGAATGAACACCGACATGCATGACGGATTCGTCATTCGTGTTATTTGCGATTCGTAATGTTGTCATTTTTTCATCTGGATATTCGCCTCATCGAGCGCTTTCTTGGGCAGGGGCGACGGGGCTCCCATCATCAAATCACGCGCGTTCCCGTCTTTGGGATATGCGATCACCTCGCGGATATTCGGCTCGCCCATCATGAGCATGACAATCCGATCGATGCCGGGCGCGAATCCGCCATGCGGCGGGGCGCCGTATTGAAAGGCGTCGAGCATATGTCCGAAACGACGCTGCTGCTCATCCTCGTCGATATTCAAGAGATCAAAGATTCTTTTTTGTAGTTCGCGTTCATGAATTCGGATGCTCCCGCTCGAGAGCTCGAAACCGTTCAGGACGAGATCGTACGCATTCGCGCGAATACTCATAAGATCTTCGCCCTTCATGAAGGCTTCCTTGTCTTCTTCCTTAATTGAACAAAATGGATGATGCGTGGCGCCGATGTGGCCCTGTTCGTCGAGTTCGAACATCGGGAAGTCGACAATCCACGCAAAGGCGAGTTCGTTCGGATTCTCCTTGTTGCGTCGCAAATCCGGCTTGTCGCTTCCGAATCGTTCCATGGATTCGGCATATGTGAGACGCGGGAATGGCTTTGCGATGATGGTCTTTTCCGGATAGAGCGTTTCGACCATGGCAATCATCATGGCTTCAGTGTAGGACAGCACGTCCTCCTGGTTGACGAAGGACATTTCATAATCAAGCTGGGTAAATTCCGGCTGACGGTCCCCACGCTGGTCCTCATCGCGGAAACAGCGGGCGATCTGAAAATACCGCTCGAACCCGGCCACCATGGAGAGCTGCTTGAACTGCTGCGGAGACTGCGGCAGCACGTAGAACTCTCCCGGATGCAGGCGCGAAGGAACAAGATACTCGCGCGATCCTTCCGGCGTGCCTTTCATGAGAATCGGCGTTTCGATCTCTACAAAATCATGCGCGTGCATATAGTTCCGGAAGAACGCGATCATCCGGTCGCGTTCGCGAATGTTCTTCTGCATCCTTGGACTGCGGAGATCGAGATAACGGTATTTCAAGCGAATCTCTTCGTTCACGCCGCGCGTATCGTCAAGCTCGAACGGAGGCGTCTTGGAGGGATTCAAGATCACGAGATTCTTTGCCAGCACTTCCACTGTTCCGGTGGGAAGGTTCGGATTTACTTGTTTCGCGCCGCGCGTTTTCACCTCTCCCTCGATTTCTACGACATATTCCGGTCGAATGCTCTGCATGAGTTCCGCCTGATCTGTCGGAAGTTCCGACGGCACAAGGACGACTTGGACAAGCCCGGATCGGTCGCGAAGGTCCAGAAACAGCACCTTGCTCATATCACGGCGGGTATGCACCCACCCTTGGAGTTTTACCGAGTTTCCGACGGCATGCACCGTGTCTTTTGCGAGTGTTCGTTCCATAGGATTTCCGCCATATCAAACCACATCCGCCCCGTTTGGCCAAGGATTAAAAAGGGGGGCTGTCGGGAGTAAATGGTTCACACGTACCGACCGGAGAATCCGGCCCGGTAATGCATTTCAGATCCGTCATGCACTGATAGTCCCCGACGCATGGTTCGCCGACATCTTTCGGCGGCGGCGCATCCGCGTCTGTCATGCATGTGCCGTACTGACGATCCCATGATTCTGACGGAATGCTGCACACGAGGCCGGGCTTGCACGGATACCGTTCCGGACCCCCGCATGCCATACCGGGTTCGCCCAGACGGGTCATATCTATAGCTGGCCTTGGCAATGAAAAAACTCTGTATCTAAAAAATGCCGGGATAGCGAAGGCGGCGCACACAAAAAGAACGAGCGCGACGACGCCGAGCATGATAAGCGCGGTCAGGCCCTTTGGGGGTGATTCATGCTTTGACATAGGCACATTGTACCCGACGAAATGCCATGACGCTATGCGCCAAAAAAGAAGCACCCCGACGCTGTGAACGCAGGGGTGCATGAGTTGGTCAGAAGCCGTTTGAAGGACTACTGGCAAGGAACCGTGCTCACCATTACGGGATTGCCCCGGAGAGGGAAGGCGCCGTCCACGCGCGCATCGGGGACCGAATGAACGGCGTCCTCGTCCGTGAGGCTGAAGACATGCTCCCCAGTAGCGTCGGATGCGTGCGCCTGTATCCAGAACTGAAGTGACTTGGATGCTCCCGCAGGAACGACGAAAGGCGCCATGGGAAAGGTCACCGAGTCGGCGTTCACAACGCCTTCGCGGATGATGGCCCCGTTGAAGCCCCAGAAGCCGTAGTCCTCGGCATTTCCGGAACCGGTGCGCCTGAAATACAGCTCCTGAATGTTCATATCCGTGTCAGAGAGATTCGCAAGAATCACCCGGAACATGAGAGCCGGTTCGTCAACGCAAATGGTTTTGCCCGGTTGGATGTCCTCCATCCGAACTTCGAGCAGAGGCTGGTTGTCCGCGTCAATGGAGGAGCCGCCACAGGCCGACACGAACATCAGCAGCAGGCATGCGATGAGATATTTCACGGTTGTTTCTCCAAGGTCCTGCCTCCAGCATACCCGCCGGAGGGAAAATGGTGAATGCTACCCGCCCAAAGATGAGACAGATAACTAAAGAATATAGAGGAAAACCGACAAACTGTCAAGTAATCTTGTCAGCTATAAATGTTTATTTTTGGCTCAATAGAGCCGAAATCGTATATAATCCATGGGGTTCTTTCTGCAAAGGCGCGGCCTTGAGCGCGCACAAAATGGCCGATGAAACACGGACAAACTGATCTGCCCGCCCGGTTAAAAGAAAAACATTGCGTATGGGTTCTTTTCGAAGAAATCGTATGAGTTTCAAGGTCTCTTGATCAATCATCTCGGCATTCGGGTTGGCGCTCCGAAGCACGCGATAGCAATCCGCGCAGGTCAGTGTCGCCGTATGCGGAATCAGGAAGAATTCCCCGTAGCGCATTTCTTCGCGGCATGATGCGCAATGCGTAAGCGCCGGCGCAAGTCCAACGCGATCCAGGAGCTTCAAGGCCGCAACGGCATACAGGAGTCCTGTCCGTTCGCGCGAGGGTTCGTCAGGAATGGATTCCCCCGCTTCAAGGACTTCTACAAGCAGCGCGTAGAGCGTTTCGTCGACAATGCCCGGCTTCTGCATGCGCTCGAAGAGGTCAAAGAAGGACCCGACGAATGCGAGCGCGCCCAATCGTTTACGAATGCCTCGATGATGATTCGTAATACGGGCAACGGCAAGCTTGTCGTACATAGCTCCCTTCGCAATCATCACATCGATCTCCGACATGGGCGTCAAATGTCCCGCCTGTTTGGAGCGCGCAAGGCCCGATCCGCGCGCGACCGCCTCCATGAGCCCGTGCTGCCAGCCGAACATCACGATCATGCGGTCATGCTCGCGGAACGGGACGCTGCGCAGGATCACCACACGGTCGCGGAGATAGGGCATGGGGGCGTAAGGAGGAACAGTGTAGAGGGAGCGGAAGAAAATTCCTACTTCCGACTCCCTCCTCCCTTTTTCTTCCTGTCAAGCCAACTCTGCAGGATCGCCGCCGCGGCCAAATCGTCGCGCTTCCTCCAGTCGCCGGCCTCTTCGGCCTGCCGTTGCGCCAATTTGGACGTCAGCGCCTCATTTTCGGTGTCGACCACGAATCCGGCATCACGAAGCGCTTCGATGAATTCTTTTGTCTCGCGAACCTGCGGATTCTCCGCATCCGCCTTCCGAAGAGGTTTCGGAATACCGACGACGAATTTTTCGATGTCATCACGCTGAACCATATCACTCAAACGATCGATGATGAGCTCGATACCTTCATTCGGAAGCACGCCCCACGGACTTGCGATGCGCGAATCCGTATCGCCGAGGGCGAGTCCGATGCGGCGAGAGCCGTAGTCGATGCCGAGAATGCGCATAGATTGCTGTTGGCTGTTCGCGATGAGCTATGGGCGCATGTGGCAATAGCAAAAAACAAACAGCTAATCGCCTGCCTGATCCGGCCAGGGAGTCACAAGATCATACCCGTCATCCGTAACGGCGACGGTGACTTCGAAGTGCGCAGCTTTTGAGCCGTCCGCGGTTACAATAGTCCAACCGTCATCTTTTTGACGGATCCTCCAGCCGCCAAGCGTCACCATAGGCTCGATAGCGATCACCATTCCCGTTTGGAGGCGTACCCTCGGCGCGCTCGGCTCCCGATAATTCGGAATTGCCGGATCTTCGTGTACGGCATGGCCTACCCCGTGACCGACCAAGTCCCGAACGATGCCATAGCCCTTCGGAGCGAGATAATCCTCAACCGCCGCGCCGATATCCGATACCATGCCGCCATGTTTGACGGCGCCAAGCGCCCGCACCAGAGACTCTCGCGTATCATGAACCAGCTCCTGTTCTTTTTCCAAAACGTCCCCGACGACGACTGTTGTCGCCATGTCCGTACACAATCCTTTGTACCAAAATCCGATATCCAGCCCGACAATGTCCCCATCGCTGATACTGCGGCCGGGATGCGCAAGGCCGTGCACCACTTCGTCGTTCATGGAAACGCAGAGCGCGCCGGAATACGGAGTATCGTCAGGAGAAATCCGATATCCTAAAAAAGACGGCATTCCTCCCGCCTCCTCCATACGCTTCCGCGCGAGCATATCCATGTCAGCGGTTGAGACGCCCGCAATACACATCGAACGAATCTCCCGAAGGATAGTCGAGAGAATTTTTCCGCCTTCTTTCAGTTTTTCGATTTCTTCAGGCGTTTTGATGAGTGACATACCAAGAAGAACAGGGCTGGGGTCTGGGTTGAACAGCTCATTCCCTACAGACCTAGGGCTAAGGGAAACAGGTTATGGGGAAGAATATGCTCCCCCTACGCAACCACGTCCTATACACTTTCGCAAACCGCTTCCCGCGAAAGACCTTACGGTACAAATCCCAATTTGGCTAATTTCTTCACAAGAACTTCATGGACATATTCGACAGACTGATCTCCTTTTATCATGAGGAGTACGCCCTTCTGTCGATAAAACTGCGCGAGCGGTTCGGTAAGAAAATGATAGCTTCGGATGCGCGTACGAATGGTTTCTGCAAGGTCATCGGACCTCTTTTCTTTTTTCCTGCGTTTTTTTAGACGGTTCAGGGCGATCTCATCGCTGACTTTAATAAGGATTGCGACGTTTACCGGCATTAGGCGCTGAAAAAAAGCCGCCTGATCCACGGTCCTCGGATACCCATCGAGAACAAAACCGTTTTTGAGATTTAACGATTTCATTTGTCGGCTCACGATGCCGTTCACCAAATCGTCTGGGGCGAGGCAACCAGAATCCACATACACGCGCGCAAGCTTTCCTAATTCCGTTTGCTGTTCGATTTCGGAACGAAAAAGCTCGCCGGATCCGATGAATGGAACATGAAATTTTTGTGCCAGCAGACGTCCCTGCGTCCCTTTTCCGGAACCCGGAGGACCAAAAATGACCGCTCGCAGTGTTTTCTGCCTCATAGGAGTTGGAATATCAGCATGATCGCATATGGAATGCCTGCCCCCAGTCCCACCAGCAGCAGGGCGGGATACGGTTTTGTAGCTCCCCGCCTCCCAAGAAAAACAGCTCCGATACCTATGCCGGCAAGCACGAAAAGGGCCTGCACCCATCCTCGTATCATGGCCTGAGCCAGGAAAATACCGGGAAGAATAACGTCCCCCGCGCCAAGAAACACGGCTTTTGCGTTGCGCATTGCTTGGGGAATCTCTTGGATGAAATCCTCTGTCTGACCTGGAATGAGCAAACCGGGAACAAGGCCTCGATGAAAGAATGCGGCCGAAAGCTCTGCTGCAAATCCGCCGGGGCGCCCGGCGAACATATCATAAATGACGAGGGTCACCAAGACGATGAGAAGCGTGTAGGGATGAAACAGCAGGGCAAAATTGAGCGAGATGCCCGCGGCGCCGATGAGGAGAAACACATCGTGGACAAAAACGCGGCGGACATACGCCTGAAGAATCGTAAAAAGTGCAGCGCACAAAAGAGCGAACGGGAGCGGCAAAACGAACCATGCATATACCCATACACCGAGAAAAAGCGTACCGGTAAGCATGGCCTCCCACACGATCCGCAGCCGGATATACTGCAACAGAAATGCGCCTACGAGTATCGCGGCGAATATCATGATGAGGAATTGCCATGCCACAATTTGGCCGGGAATCTCTTTCGCAGCATTTTCTCTCCCGAGAGCGAACAAAACAGGGATGCATAAAAGAAGGGCGAGAACGCCATACATCATCGGCACGCTCCACAGGGCCAATGAAACTCCGGGGGGGGTTCGAGGTTCCCGGACATGCGCCGGCGTCGCGGATGATGACATGTCAATTGAATGCGCTCGCTTCGCAATGATGAGCGATCTCACTCGCAAGCAGCTTCTCATGCCCGGAAAAATCCTCCTCAAACCTTTTCCATAGCGTCCGGCACCGTTTGCAGCCTTTGGCATCTTTTCCGTATTGACGAAACCGCCAAGAGCCGTCAAGCGTCTCGGAAAGTTGTTGAATGAGGTTATGATTGTGATTTTTCATATGCAGCCAGTATAATGCCCCGCTTCGGAGTTTCAAAAAACGGCTTTCGCCGTTCCCGCCGCTCCGACGGCATATCCTCTAATATACGTCGTATTCTCGCATGGTTACATGCGATTCAATCTGCTTCATGGATTCAATAACGACAGACACGACGATGAGAAGAGATGTCCCCCCGATCGCGAATGTCGAGGTACCACTGTACGATTGCAGGACGAATGGCATAACAGCAATGAACCCAAGAACAACGGAGCCGGCAAGCGTAATACGCGTCACCACATGCTGCAAATATGTTTCGGTCGGATTCCCCGGACGGATACCGGGAATAAACCCTCCTTGTTTTTGCAGATTCTCGGCGACCTGATCCGGTTTAAAGATGACCGCCGTGTAGAAATATGTGAAGCCTACGACGAGCGCGAAATACAGAATTCCATACACCCATTCATTCTGCAGGGTGCGGATAATCCAATTTGCCGCATCCGCCAGCCATTGCGTACGGGCCCGAAGGAAGAATTGGCCGATGATGGTCGGGAAGAGCAAAAGAGAAATGGCGAAGATGATCGGAATAACGCCTGCCATAAGTACGCGAAGCGGCAAGTGCGTGGATGTTCCCGCCGCCGCCCCCCGAACCTGACGCGCATACTGGATGGGGATGTTCCGCTGGGCCTCGGAAATGTATACAACGCCGAGCACGGTCACGATAGCAATGAGGCCGTAGCCGATCCAGGTAACAAGCTGGGAGGAGTCATACGTCACGAGCGCTCTCTGCAGAACGCTTGGGATGCCCGCAACGATACCGGCAAAAATAAGCAGAGAAATACCGTTTCCAACCTTCTTTTCGGAGATGAGTTCGCCAATCCACATAAGAAACATCGTGCCGGCGGTCACGGTCATGACGATCGTAAGGTTATAGAGCATGCCGCTTTTGGTCAGAATGGGAAGCTGCGCATTCTGCATGAGCGAAATCAACGCGATAGACTGAAGCGCCGCAAGAGGGACGGTAGCCATCCTCGTCCACTGATTTATCCGCTGTCTGCCGCGCTCACCCTCCTTCTGCAATTCATCAAGCTGCGGAATAATCATGCCGAGCAGCTGAAAGATGATGGAGGCCGTAATATACGGAGCGACGCCGAGGGCGATAACGGAAAAATTTTCTAGCGTTCCGCCGCTAAACAGGTTCACAAGTCCCAAAACCTGGTTGGATTCAAAAAAACGCTGCAAGGCTACTACGTCGACCCCCGGCAACGGCACATTCGCCAAAAAACGAAACAGCACCATCATGGCGAATACGAAGAGCATGCTATTTCTCACTTCTCTTATTTTCCAGGCTTGAACGAGTTTTTCCCACATAGGGTTATGGTGTTCGACAATCGGGCGGTTCGTAGTTTATCTGCCCTGCACGCGCCTGCCAACTATGCAATGGGTTTTTTTGACATCTTCTGTCTTGCTGTCTGTTTTTTCGACGATGCGGCAGACGACAATGCCTCCAGGCTTCCGCCCGCATTCTCAATTGCCTTTGCAGCGCCATCGGTCGCTCGGATTCCGTACAATTTCAAAGCTTTTTTCAGGGCACCTGTTTGAACGATACGCACTCCTCCGGCCTTCAAAGGAATAAGATTGCGCTTTTTCATGATCGCTTCTGTCACCGTTTCGCCCGCACGGAACCATCGCTCAAGTTGTTCGAGCGTGACGGTCGCTGGTCGCGCTCTCTGGCTCGTAAACCCGCGTGACTTGGGAATACGAAGCAGCATGCGCTTCATTCCTTTCAACGCGAGTCCGCGCGATCCGCCAGACCGTGCGCGCTGTCCTTTCGTGCCTCGACCCGAAGTTTTTCCTTTGCCGCTTCCCGGACCACGCCCCACGCGCATACGCTTCTTTCGCGCCGACTTCGGCTTTAATGTATGGAGTGTCAATTCGGACATATCTTTTATTCCGCCGATTGGCCATGTGATGCCGATCCCTCGGATTTTTTCTGCGATTCGGCCAACACCGGTGTTCGGAGCGCGTTCAGCGCTTTAAATGTCGCTTTCACATTATTTACCTTATTGCCGGATCCGAGCATCTTCGCGCTCACATTCGGGACGCCTGCCAGCTCCAATACCTGTCGTACGGCACCTCCCGCCTTCACACCCGTCCCCTTCGGGGCCGGCTTCATGAGAACATCCGCCGAACCGAATTTCGCGCGTACTTCATGCGGAATCGTTTCATTTACAATGGGGACGGTGATCAGACTCTTCCGGGCCTTCGTTGAAGCCTTATTGGTCGTTCCCGGAACATCCACGCCCTTTCCCATACCAAATCCAACGCGGCCCTTTCGATTTCCCACGACGGACAATGCGCGAAAACGCATGCGCTTCCCGCCGCCCGTGACGCGCGTTACGCGACGGATCTCGAGCGTCTTTTCCTCATAATCAGACTGCTCGGGAATCTCAGCCCTGTCTCCGCGACGACGGGGACCCCCGCGGCGGCCGGACGAACGGAGGCGAAATGAACGCGCATTCGGATTCGCCGAACCGCGGGCGGCATTGTCGTCCGATGGTTTTTCTCCCGAATCGCTCGCCGTTGGCTCGGCGGATTTATTCTCCGCGTCTGCCGCCGGTTCTGGATGCTTTGTGTCTTGTTCGTCTGCCATAGTATTTAGAATATAAGTCCACCTTCGCGCGCACCGTCTGCAACGGCTTTCACGCGACCATGATATTTTTTATCCCGACGATCAAATACGGCGTACTGTATGTTTTTTTCGATTGCACGCTTTGCAATTTCCTTCCCGACCTCGCGGGCAACTTCCGCGGGTTTCGCTCCCTTTGCCGCCTTTACATCCCTGTCGGATGCCGACACGAGCGTTTTTCCGGCCGCGTCATCGATGAGCTGCGCGGAAATATGCCGAAGAGACCGGGCAACAGTCAATCGGGGTCGCTGTTCCGTGCCCTTCACCTTCGCCCGTACGCGCGCCACGCGCCGCCCCCGAGCCTGCATTGTTTTACGTTCTTGTTTCCTCATATGACATCCTCGATTATGCCGCTGCGGCCTTCGCGGCTTTCCCGGCTTTGCGACGAATCTGCTCGCCGACGTATTTAATCCCCTTTCCCTTGTAAGGCTCCGGTGGGCGTATGCGCCGGATACGCGCCGCCCATTCGCCGACAAGATGCTTATCAATGCCCGAAATCGTGAGCACCTGCTTATCAACAGATGCCGTCAGACCCTGCGGAAGTTCCACGATCACAGAATGCGAAAAACCGACTTCCATGGTTATCGTATTTCCGGATACCGATACGCGATACCCGACGCCGACGAATTCTAACTGTTTTTCAAACGGCTTCTGGACGCCTTCGACGGCATTCGCGATAAGTTGCCGGAACAATCCCCATAATGCACGCTGTTTCACGTCTTCCGGTTTCTTCACGGACACGACAACCGTATTCTCCGTCGTCACGTCCGCGTTCACCTGCGGATGCAGGCGAACGGTGAGCGCGCCTTTCGCGCCCTTTACGGTTACCAAACCGTCCGCGATGGTTACATCAACGCCTGACGGAATGAGGATGGATTTTTGGCCGATTCGAGACATAGCGTGTTAAACGATTTCACACAGAATTTCACCTCCCAGCTTCCGTTTTCGGGCTTCCTTATTGGTCATGATGCCCTGTGACGTAGAAACGATAGCGATGCCGAGATCGCTCATCACGCGCGGAAGTTCATTCGCTTTGCGATACACTCGAAGACCGGGTTTGGAAATGCGGCGGACCGTGCGGATCGCCGGCGCTTTCTTCCCGCCGTCGTATTTTAGCGATACCGTCAGTGTTTTCCTCGGCCCGTCTGTTTCCTCCTGCACGGATGCAAGATATCCTTCGCGTTCCAGGATTTTCGCAATCGAAAACTTCATCCGGGAAGACGGAAGTGTCAACGTTTCCCGACGCGCTGATTGCGCATTCCGGAGACGCGTCAAGAAGTCTGCAATGGGATCAGTCATCATATTTACCAGCTAGATTTTTTTACCCCGGGCATTTCCCCGCGGTTAGCGAGTTCCCGAAAACAAATGCGGCACAAGTCGAAATCCCGCATATACCCTCGGCTTCGACCGCAACGCCAGCATCGCCGAACCTTCCGGGTGCTGAACTTCGGTTTCTTCCGTGACTTTGCTCGTTGATTTTCCGTTGCCATAAATATTATTTCTGAAAAGGAAAGCCGAGCGCTCTGAACAATGCGAGACCGCGTTCACGCGTTTCGGCATTCGTCGTTATGGTGACCTGCAATCCGTGAATTTGTTCGATTTCGTCAGGCCGGACTTCCGGAAAAGCAAGATGCTCGACAAGGCCGTACGAAAGATTCCCCTGTGCATCCACGACCGATTCCGGAATCCCTCGAAAGTCGCGGACGCGCGGAAACGCAACATGAACGAGTCGTCCGACGAAATCCCACATGCGCTGACCGCGCAATGTGACTTTGAGACCAACAACCTGGCCTTGACGGATTTTGAAATTGGAGATGGATTTCTTTGCTTTCGTCCGTACCGGTTTTTGCCCTGTTACCCGCGCCAAAACCTTTTCGGCCGTTTCCAGCATCTTGCTATCTTTATGCTTTGCGGGAGAGATGCCCACGGAAAGCGTGACTTTTTTCACGGTCGGTATGGCCATCACATTCGTTAATCCAAGCTCCGCCTGAAGAGCCTTCGCGATGTTCGTTCGGAGTGTCGTAGAGAAAGGCATACTTATTTTGCAGAGCGATGACGCTGTTTATGGCGACGGGCTACCCCGTCGTCCCCGACCACCTGAACGTTCGAGGCATGAATGGGCATGAAGAATTCCACAATTTGACCTTTCTCGCCCTGACGGCGGCTTCGTAAATGCCTCTTGGAAGCGTGGACCCCCTCAACGACAATACGATTCATCTTCGGGAATGTCTGAATGACTTTCCCGCTCTTTCCTTTGTCTTTGCCGGCAATCACTTTCACCGTGTCCCCGGTTCGAATACGTAGTTTCATAGGGTGTTACAGGACCTCAGGCGCAAGAGAAACGATTTTTTGGTAACCGAGATTGCGCAGTTCTCGAACGACCGGACCGAAAATGCGCGTTCCTTTGGGTTCTTTGCTCTTCCGATCAATGATCACGGCCGCGTTCTCGTCGAAACGGATATACGTCCCATCCGGTCGGCGCACCTCCTTGCGGGATCGGACCAGTACGGCATGGACGATATCGGATTTTTTTACTGCCGCGCGCGGATTCGCTTCCTTCACGACACACGTTACGATATCGCCCACGCGGGCATAGTGTTTTTTATAGCCGCCAAGCACGCGAATCACCTGGAGCTTTTTGGCTCCGCTGTTATCCGCGACGGCGAGCATTGATCGATGTTGCACCATAGGAATTTAGACGGCCGGTTTTACCGTTTTTACATAGCGCCAGCACTTTGTTTTCGACAACGGACGGCATTCTTCGAATTCAACCAGATCTCCAACCTTTCCTTGCGCTTCCGGATCATGGACATGATACCGTTTTGAGACGGTGTACTTCTTTTGATATTTCGGATGCGAAACCTGCCGGTCCACCTTTACGACGGCCGTCTTCTGCATTTTGGTGGAGATTACCGTACCCCACAATCGTCTTCGTTGGGCTTTCATATATGCCTAGTTGGGTTTCGTCTGAAATTCTGAACGCGCTTTTTCCGCGATCGCGGCCTGGATGCGCGCAAAATCCTTCTTCGCCTTCCGCAGATTCCTCACATGCGTGCTTTGCCGGGTTCCCACCGTAAAACGCAGATCGCGAATGGTAGATGCCTGTACCGCCGCAAGCTCCTGAAGCCGTTTTAACGTATGCTGACGCAATTCTTTCATATCCATATGCTTAGCGGGAAATGACCGTGGTCTTCACGGGAAGTTTATAGGCTGCCAATCGAAGCGCCTCTTTCGCCTGATCATCCGCCACGCCGTCAATCTCGAACATAACCGTTCCCGGCCTCACGGGAATAACATAATGCTCCACGGCGCCTTTCCCCGCGCCCATGGGAACCTCGCTCCCCTTTCTGGTGATGGGATGGTCTGGAAAAATGCGAATCCACATTTTTCCTCCCTTCCTGAGATACCGCGTCATCACGCGACGCGCGGCTTCGATCTGCCTGGAGGAAATCCATGCTGGGGTTTGCGCTTTCAGACCGTACGAACCGTATGCGAGCGCAATTTTATTACTCGCGATCCGCTTATTGCGGCCACGGCCCTTATGCCATTTACGATGTTTGACCTTTTTGGGAATAAGCATATGGGTGTGTCTATGCCCCTGCGGAAGAAAGGCCCGATTCCGAACCCCGTCCGCCGCCCATGCGTCCGCCGCCCATGCGTCCACGCGGTCCGCGCGTCGGTGTGGTCGGCTGATACATGGACAAACGATCTTGCTCGAAAACGTCCCCGCGATAAATCCAAACCTTCACGCCGATCGTGCCGGCCATGGTCTGGGCGGCATCCTGAGCAAAATCGATGTCTGCCCGAAGACTGGTAAGGGGAATTTTTCCCCAGCCAAGCCATTCCCGTCGGGCGATTTCCGCTCCGTTCAGCCGACCCGCGACGGCAACTTTCACGCCGAGACCGCCGCTCTTTTTTACGCGTTCGACCGTTTGCTTTAATACGCGGCGAAACGGCAGACGCCGCTCCAAATCCGTCGCCACTTGGCGTGCCACAATGCGCGCATCAAGGTTCGCCTTCGGCACCTCGACGACATCCACGCGGAGCGTTACTTTTTTTCCGCGAAAGAAATTCTGCGCGATCTCTTTTCGAAGTTCATCGATACTCTGTGCGGATCTTCCAATCACAAGCCCCGGCTTTCCCGTGTGAATCGCGATAGCAATGACGCCGCGCGACCGTTCGATAGTCACATTGCTGATCGCTCCCTCCTTCAGGCGCCGCTGGATGAATGAGCGGATAGCCAGATCCTGCTGGAGCTGTTTTCGATAGGCATCCCCGCGGGCAAACCAACGGCTCGGCCACGTGTTCGTGACTCCGATGCGGAACAGTTTCGGATGGACTTTATGACCCATAGAGTTGAGGGATAGCTATTTGCTCTTGATTGGCACCTTCCTTTGGGATGCGGCGGCCTTCGCGGAAGTTTTCTTTGTTTCCGCAGACGACGTATCGGCTGCAGACTTATGCTCATTGCGCTTCTTCGACGCCGCCGAATGCGCGCCCTTCACATCCGCCTTTCCGTCTGTAAGAACCAAGGTTATGTGCGTCGTCCGCTTCCGCAAAGGCGTCGCGCGACCGTGCGCGCGCGGCATCCAGCGATACAGCGTTGGCCCACCGTCTGCCGTAATGGCCTTAATAATCAATGAGCTGGCATCGAGCTTGTGATTATGCTCCGCATTTGCCACCGCGCTCTTAAGGAGTTTCAGCACGGGTTTCGCCGCTTCTTTTTGCAAAAACTCCAACTGATGTGCGGCCGCCGAAACCTTCATCCCGCGAACCATATCAATCACCAGTCGTACCTTGCGGGGCGACATTCGGAGATATCGGAGGCGTGCTCTTACTTCCATAAATATTATGCGGCCGGTTTAGATTCTGTAGCCGTCTTCTGCTGTTCGAGTTCTTTCATCATTTTTCCTCCGTGACGGACGAATTTCCGCGTCGGCGCGAATTCACCAAGCTTGTGACCGACCATATTTTCCGTTATAAGCACCGGCACATGCTGACGTCCGTTATGGATGGCGATCGTAAATCCAACCATTTCCGGCGTAATCGTCGAAGCCCGCGCCCACGTTTTTACGGGCGTCTTTTCTCCCGGCTTCAGCTTGGAGATTTTCTTCATGAGCTTCTCATCCAGGTATGGACCCTTTTTAAGACTTCGAGACATACAAGAGAATTAACGCTTCTTTTTACGTCGCTGGATAATGTGAACATTGGTCGCCTTTTTGGCATTCCGAGTTTTCACACCCATGGCTTTCTTTCCCCACTTTGTTTTGGGGCCTTGTTTTAATCCAATAGGATGCTTCCCTTCGCCTCCGCCATGCGGATGATCGACCGGATTCATAACCTTTCCACGAACGGTCGGACGAATGCCGCGATGGCGCATGCGGCCGGCCTTCCCCCACCGAACAAGACGCCAGTCGGGATTGGACACGGAACCGATCGTTGCGGCGCACGCCTTCGGGACGCGGCGCACTTCGCCGGACGGGAGTTTTAGCGTCGCGAAACGGCCTTCCACGGCCATGATTTGAATCTGCGTTCCCGCACCGCGCCCGAGCTGGCCGCCTTTTCCGGGCTGTAATTCGACGGAATGAACAAAGACGCCGACAGGGATGTGTTCAAGAGGCATGCGATTCCCCGTCACGATTTCCGCTTTTTGCAGGGAAGAGACGACGGTATTTCCGACAGCTAGGCCGTTCGGCGCAAGCATATAGCGTTTTTCACCGTCCTTATATATCAAAAGCGCGATGCGTGCTCCGCGATTCGGATCGTATTCAATGCTTGCCACGCTCGCCGGAATATCAAACTTTTCCCGCCGAAAATCGACCAGGCGGATATACCTCTTATTCCCCGCTCCGCGGTGGCGAACCGTAATTTTCCCGCCGCTACGTCCGGCGTGCTCTTTTTTGATGACAAGCAGCGTTTTTTCCGGCTCTGTCCTCGTGATATCTGAAAAATCCTGCACCGATGATTTTCGGCGTCCGGCGGTATTCGGTTTGTATATCTTGATCGGCATAGAATTACACGCCTTCCACGAGATTAATGGTGTGTCCTTTCTTCAGCTTGACGAGCGCTTTTTTCCAGGCATTTCGCTGGCCGGCGATGCGTCCGCGAGCGACGCGTTTTCCCGCTCCGCGCTGCGTACGGACGATTGATACATCCACACGATAGACGCTCTCTACGGCTTTCCGGATTTCCACTTTGTTTGCAGAAACAGGGACATCGAACACATAGACCCCCTGGTCCGCGAGCATAGCGGCCTTTTCGCTCACATGCGGCTTCAAGAGAATGCCGGCATAGCGCGCCGAAACAATATCCGCCGCCTTCGTCTCCTCGGAACGCTCCGCTGCCAGCTTTGCAGGAGCGGCTTCCGTTTTCGGCTTCTGCTCCTTCCGAGAAAGAGGCGCACCCTGAACAGCGGCCTTTTGAATGGACTTCGTTGCGGCCTTTGGTTTCTTGAATCGGTCGAAGAGTGCCATAGATTTTATGCTTCCTTGCGGAAGAGACTCTCAAATGCCGGAATAGCGTCCTTTTCGAAGAGAATTGTCTGATACTTCAACGCATCCAGAACGTTCAGCGTATTTGCCGTAATAACGTGTATATTTGGAAGATTTCTGACCATGCGAACAAGTTCCGGACGCGGTTTTGCGATAATGTAGAGGACCGTCTTTTTCACCGGCAGCTTGCCCAAAAGTCCGATCATCGCTTTCGTCTTGGCTTCTTTCGGTACAAACCCTTCAAGCACAAAAAGTGATTCATGCGCTACCTTGTCCGACAAAACCATCGACAAGGCCTTCTGGCGCATTTTGCGATTAATCTTTTGCGCGAAATTGCGGTCACTTCGCGGGCCGAAGGTGACGCCGCCACCAATCCAAATCGGCGAGCGGATGGATCCATGCCGCGCTCGGCCGGTTCCCTTTTGGCGCCAAGGCTTCTTTCCGCCCCCTCTGACCTCGCCTCGCGTCTTCGTGTGAGCAATAGCGCGTCGCGCATTGGCCATTTGCGCCACTGCCGCCTGGTGCACGAGCGACTGCTTGACCGGCACGCCGAATCGGACGTCCGAGAGTTCCATCTCGCCCGTTTTCGCACCTTCCTGATTGTAGACAGCGATTTTCGGCATACTTATGCGGATACGATTTCAACAATGCTGTTTCGCGAACCCGGTATAGCGCCTTTGACGGCGATGATCCCGTCATTTCTGACCTCCATAACCTCCAAATTTTTTACGGTGACCTGTTCGTCTCCCATGCGGCCCGCCATGCGCAGCCCCTTAAAGACATGCTGGACACCGCCGGCGCTGATTGATCCGGGCATGCGCTCCTGATCCTTGTGCCCGTGGGACGCTTTCTGCCCGTGGAATCCATGACGCTTCACCACACCCTGAAATCCGCGCCCCTTAGAAATACCCGTAACGTGAATTCTGTCACCGGAGACAAATACCGCCGCTTCCACTTTGTCGCCGCGTTTCATGTCTGCGCCACCCTTGGTGAGACGAAATTCCCGCAGAAGACCAACCGGTTCAAGGTCCTTCACATGGCCCTTTTGTGGTTTGGAAAGATTCCGTTTTGGAAGGAATCCGAGCTGAACGGCCTCATAACCGTCCGTTTCTTCCGTTTTAACCTGCGTTACAATGCAGGGGCCGGCTTTCACGAGCGTCACGGGAACAACCGTCCCATCGGGACGGTATACCTGCGACATTTCGAGCTTTTTTCCAAGAATGAATTTCATAGTCTGGCGCTTGTGCTTGGCTCATGCCGGCGAGAATGCCTCGCGGTCGACATGAAAAGCCAGAGGGCTCCTCGTGACACGCGGGTCATGAAGAATCCTCTGGCCTTCGGAGCGGCCATCCGTACGGATGGATCGAAGAAAGATTGTGACGAATTTCCTCACGTCCTGGCCTCTGCAGGGAGGTTATGCCGTGATCCCGATCGCTCATCGGGACTGACTTCGGCCATGCTGATGGCTGGCCGAAGAGCAACTTACTCCTTGGGGCCCCTTCGCGGGGGGTACGATTACATTTTTATTTCGACGTCCACGCCAGCCGGCAGATTGAGGCTCGTAAGCGCGTCAATCGTTTTGGCATTCGGATCCAGAATATCGACGATACGCTTATGAATGCGCATTTCAAACTGCTCGCGGGCATTCTTATGAACGAATGTGGAACGATTGACTGTCCACTTCTTTTTTTCCGTCGGAAGCGGAATGGGTCCGATAACCTTTGCCCCTGATCGTTCTGCCGTATCAATGATGGTACGCGTAGACTGATCAATGATTTTATGATCATACGCGCGAATCTTGATGCGGACGCGATGTGCGGCGTCAGTGGCTTTTTTGGTATCGACCATGTCGTTCATGCGCTGCGGTGCTTCCCGGGATTCCGGGGCGATCCGCCTCTGCCGCCGAGACTGTGTCGGGAGAAGAGGCGGATCGCCGCAGATCCGGAAGCTTTGCGGCGATCGTATTACTTGATGATCTTCGTGACAACCCCTGCGCCCACCGTCTTTCCGCCTTCGCGGATGGCGAAACGCATTTTATCTTCCATAGCAACCGGGGTAATAAGTTTTACGGAAATCTGCGCGGTGTCGCCGGGCATAACCATTTCCGTCCCTTCTGCGAGCTTCACTTCGCCCGTGACGTCCGTCGTTCGGATGTAGAACTGCGGCTTATAGCCCGTAAAGAACGGCTTATGGCGTCCGCCTTCTTCCTTTTTGAGTGCATACACTTCCGCTTCAAATTCGGTATGCGGAGTAATAGATCCAGGCTTTGCCAAGACCATTCCGCGCTCTACCTCTTCCTTTTTGATGCCGCGGAGAAGAATTCCCGCATTGTCGCCGGCAAGACCTTCATCGAGCTGCTTATTGAACATTTCGATGCCGGTAACAATCGTCTTCATGGGCTCTTCGCGGAGACCAACGATCGAAACTTCATCGTTCAAATGGATCTTGCCCCGTTCAATGCGTCCGGTTACTACGGTTCCCCTGCCTTCGATCGAGAACACGTCTTCGATTGGCATGAGAAGGTCCTTATCCACTTCGCGAACGGGTTCCGGGATTTTTTCATCGAGCGCCTTTACGAGATCGAGAACCGGCTTGGAAGCAGCTTCGTCGCTTGGATTCTGCAGAGCCTTCAAAGCGGATCCGCGGATAATCACAGCAGCGTCGCCGTCGAATTTATATTGCTTCAGAAGGTCTCGGACTTCCTGTTCAACAAGATCCACGAGTTCCGGATCATCAACCATGTCGACTTTGTTCAGAAAAACGACGATTTCCGGTACGCCGACCTGACGAGCCAACAGTATGTGCTCGCGGGTTTGCGGCATCGGACCGTCTGTGGCCGAAACGACGAGGATTGCGCCATCCATTTGGGCGGCGCCCGTAATCATGTTTTTGATGTAGTCCGCGTGCCCCGGGCAGTCCACGTGCGCATAGTGGCGCGCATCAGACTCATATTCGCAGTGAGCTGTCGCGATGGTGATACCCCGAGATCGGGATTCCGGCGCTTTATCAAGATCTTCCACCCCTTTGGTCTGGGCGGTTTTTCCATGCGCATTCAAGACGGCAAGGATGGCAGCCGTGAGCGTCGTCTTTCCATGGTCTACGTGACCGATGGTGCCGACATTTACGTGCGGCTTTTTTCGTTCAAACTTTTCTGCCATAGAGGCGTGAGAATTAGCGGCGAATCGCCGGTCTTCCACCGTCGTTTTCCCTAAGAAAAGCGGGTAAAAACAACGCCTTCAGACGATGAAGAATAATGATGTGATTTAGAGCACGAGGAGTATAGCACCACCCTGTTTTGGATGCAAGGGTTATGGCAAACGCCGTCCTTTTTGCTCAACGGAGCTAGAAAATATGCGTTTCCAGTCCCCATTTCTTGACGAATAAACGCTATGATTTTTCATCTTCCAGAGGCTCCAGATAAAAATTCTCTTCCAGAAATGAGGCGTCCGTCGCTTCCACGCGCTTCTTCGTAGCAGAGGATGAGCCGTCCGTCGGATCCTGCATATGTTCCTGCATCCGCTCGAGGGTAAGGTCGGCGAGCGCGCGGGCGACTTCATCTTCCGTTTCCGTCCCACCGTTTTGATGAACATGGGGCTTGGACGCGGTTGTCCCCGGGATGCCGACCATGGCCGCAAAGTCTTCAAACGGCATAACGACCTGAGGAGACTCCCCCCGGTCATTGGTGATAACGACGGGAATGCCGAGACGACCCGCCGTTTCGAGAATTTTATTGATGCTCATAACAGTACCGCTATGTCATCACGGTACACCCGACCTGACAAGATGCAAATCACCGAGTCATATGTTTGCCGTAGGTAGATATTTTTCGGAAAAGCAAAGAGCCTGCATGAACAGGCTCTCGACGAGATTGAACGGCTTCCGACTTTTCGACCGGAAAAGGCGAAAAAACAAGGATCCATGGCGGCGGGCATCCGCCTGACCCATGTAGCGGTGGGAGCTATTCGTGACCCGTTCCGTCTTCCGAACCCGGGAAAGCCGCGCGGGAGGATCTTTGCGCGCGAACGGACTGAAGTCGACGCTCCACCTGTCTCCGCATGTGTTCAGAGAGCTCAAAAAGGAGTGACTCGTCTTCGGCGAGACTTATGAAAATTTCCGCGTTTCCTTCATCCGTTTCTCCATGTTCGGGAATGACGGCGAGGAGCTCCAGAAGCTTGATTCTTCGCAGGTTCACCCGCATTTTCCCCGTGGTATTTCTTGAGGATTTCGTCATCCGTGCTGCCTTCCTGACCAATGTGCCAGCCGAATCTAACGGGCAGAAATATTCCTGTCAACGATAAAAAAGAGCCCGTCTCCTCTTGCGAGACGGGCTCGGCCAGGCGCAGACGCATGGCCCTAGTACAGGATGACGTGCTTTCGGACGGTTTCCGCTTTCTTTCGGACAGCCGCGAACTCCTCGTGAGGAAGGCGCCGAATGAGATCGGCGTCGTCCGCCAGACGGAGAAACTCCGCTCCGTCATCGACGTCATCGACATTTCCGTCATCGGGAATCAGCGCCAGAAGCTGCGCGAGCTTTTCGCCGCGCTGGAGGATTGCCTCTGCCGCTCGCGTGGCGTCCGAAACCACATCGAGGGTCTGCCGGTCGAGTCCGACCAGATTTCTTGCATCGCCCGCCAGGGCGATGTACTCCGCAATGACGTCCATCGAGACAGGAGTCTTTTGACGGAGGAGGCTCAAGATGCTAATCAGCCTTTCCTGATCCGTATCACACGCCGTGGTTGCAGAAATGGTTGCTGACATCCGATCTCCTTTTGAAGGTGAGGAACGACGGGAAGATACATCGTGTTTTCAATCATGTCAAGCGGTATGGACAAGCGAAAGCCCGCGGACGAAGCGCGGGCTTGGAGATTGGTGAGATGAGCTCGAAGTGGTTTGTGAGCATCGGCGCGTTACGCGCTAATGGCAACGGCGAATGAACCGAGGATTTCAACGGCGCGGCTGCTCGCCTTCGTGAGGCGTATCTTTTCCGCTGATGAAAGCCCGTCGATGCGCTCGAGATGCTTCATGGCGCTGTAGAACGGGATGGCGGTTTCGTAGCCGGGGTTGGCTTTGAACGCGTCGAAGAGACGGAATATGTCGTCCTTGCTCGGAATTCGAAGGTTCGTTGCTGATTTTTCTTTTTGATGCACGGTCATCCTCTCCTTCCTTTTCCATCGGCGCTCACGAATTGCGGCGCACTTGTGTTCACTTTCACCGTAGTACAGAGCGGGTCTGGCGTCAATATCTGTCGGCGTCTTTTGATACCCCCAAGCGGACGGACGCAAAAAGACCCGGGAGCGGGTCTTTTTGTTCGTTTCCTTCTCTACCTACGACTTCTTTCCCTTGCCCGCAACGATTTCTTCCTCAACGGCCTTTGGCACCGGAGCATAATGATCGAATTCCATGGTGGATGTCGCGCGGCCCTGCGACATGGAACGCAGCGTCGTAACATAGCCAAACATCTCCGAGAGAGGAACGACGGCATCGATCACTTTCATGTCGCCGCGATCCGTCATTTCATTCACCTGTCCGCGCCTTGAGTTCAAATCGCCGATGACATCTCCCATGAATTCCTCCGGCGTTACAACCTCGAGCTTCATAAGCGGCTCCAGCAGCACGAGACCCGCCTTTCTTGCCGCGTCCTGGAATCCCATGGATCCCGCGATTTTAAACGCGGCCTCGGACGAGTCAACTTCGTGATACGAGCCGTCGAAGAGCGTTACCGATACGTCCTGCAAGGGGTAGCCGGCAAGAACGCCGCGCGAAAGCGCTTCCTGAATGCCTTTGTTCACGGCAGGGATGTATTCTCTCGGAATGACGCCGCCCTTAATTTCGTCGTGGAATTCATAGCCCTTGCCGCGTTCAAGCGGTTTGACGCGCACATACACGTGCCCGTACTGGCCGCGACCCCCTGTTTGGCGGATGTATTTCGCTTCCGCTTCCGCCTCGCCTTTGATGGTTTCGCGATACGCGACCTGTGGCTTGCCGACATTCGCTTCAACCTGAAATTCGCGTTTCATGCGGTCCACGATAATGTCGAGATGCAATTCCCCCATACCGCTGATAATGGTCTGGAGCGTTTCTTCATCCGTCCGTACGCGGAACGACGGGTCTTCTTCCGCAAGTTTTTGCAACGCGATACCCATTTTGTCCTGGTCGGCCTTTGTTTTGGGTTCGATGGCGATGGAGATAACTGGCTCCGGTGCCTGAATAGTTTCGAGGACGACCGGAGAATTTTCATCGCAGAGCGTGTGTCCTGTGAATGTCCCCTTCAGTCCTACGGCAGCGGCGATTTCGCCTGCGAACACCTCCTGCACTTCCTCACGAGAATTCGAATGCATGCGCACAATCCGGCTGATGCGCTCTTTTTCGCCCGTCGTCGTGTTGAGCACATACGATCCCGCCTTCAGCATGCCGGAATAGACCCGGAAGAAAATCAGCTTTCCGACATACGGATCCGTCATGACTTTGAATGCGAGCGCGGCAAAGGGTTCGCTGTCCGAGGCTTTCAGTTCGACGATCTCCTCTTCATTGTCCACTGCATGGCCTTTAACCGGAGGGACATCAACCGGCGATGGAAGATACTCCACAATTGCGTCGAGCAGGAACTGGACCCCCTTATTTTTCAACGCAGATCCGCAAAGAATCGGCACGAGCCTGCTCTCAATAACGGCTTTCCGAAGCGCTTTCTTGATTTCATCGACCGACAAAGTCTCTCCCCCGAGATAGCGGTCCATGAGCGCTTCATCCGTTTCCGCAAGCGCTTCCAAAAAGCGTGCGCGATACGCCTCCGCTTTTTCTTTATATTCGTCGGGGACGGCTGTTTCCTCGATTTCCTTGCCGAGTTCGTCTTTGTAAATGCGAGCGTTCATTTCAATGAGATCGATGATGCCTACGAAATTTGACTCTTCCCCAATGGGAATCTGGATCGGATGCGCATCTTTCGTGAGACGCTTATTAATCGATTCCACATCCTTGTAAAAATCCGCCCCCGTGCGGTCGAGCTTATTCACGAAACACATGCGCGGAACCTTATATTTGTCTGCCTGGCGCCACACGGTTTCAGACTGCGGTTCTACGCCCGCAACACCGTCGAATACCGTGACCGCGCCGTCGAGCACGCGGAGGGAACGTTCCACTTCGATGGTGAAGTCCACGTGCCCCGGCGTGTCGATGAGGTTCATGCGATGACCCTTCCAAAAACACGTAGTGGCCGCCGAAGTGATGGTAATACCGCGCTCCTGTTCCTGCTCCATCCAGTCCATAGTCGCCTCGCCTTCGTGCACTTCGCCGATTTTGTGCTTGCGGCCGGTATAGAACAACACGCGCTCGGAGACAGTAGTCTTGCCGGCGTCAATGTGGGCGATGATCCCGAAATTCCGGGTAAGTTCCAGGGAATATTCTCGTGGCATAGATATTTACGATGAGGGAGTCGAAAAGAGGGCGCGGAAGACGTCCTGCTTGCGGTTAGGTGTGTCTGTTCAAAATTCCGGCACGCGGGGCTTCATCCATACAGCCCCTTAGCGAGCGAAGTGTGCAAAGGCGCGGTTGGCCTCGGCCATACGCTGGACATCCATCTTCTTTTTGACGGCATCGCCGCCGTTTTCCGCAGCGGCCAGAAGTTCATTGGCGAGCCTTTGCGACATAGGCTTGCCTTTGACGGCGCGAGACGCATCCACGATCCAGCGGAACGCCAGCTGCGTGCGCCGCTCGGCGCGCACCTGCATTGGAATCTGGTAATTCGCGCCGCCCACGCGCTTGGATTTCACTTCCAGAACGGGGCTGACGTTTTTGAGCGCTTCATCAAAAATCTCGAGCGCCGGCTTTTTGGATTTCTTTTCCATGATGCCGAACGCTTCATACACGACGCGCTGCGCCGTGGACTTTTTTCCGTCGCGCATAATGTAGTGGATGAACTTGGCCACATCTACGCGATTGTATTTGGGGTCCGCAAGAATTTTCCGTACGGGGGCTTTCTTTCCTCGCATATTATTTCTTGGCTTCCTTCGGGCGCTTTGACCCGTACTTGGATCGTCCGCGACGTCGGCCATCCACGCCCTGGGTGTCGAAAACGCCGCGAACAATATGGTAGCGAACGCCCGGAAGGTCTTTCACCCTTCCGCCGCGGATGAGTACAATGGAGTGTTCCTGTAAATTATGACCTTCGCCCGGGATATATGCCGTCACTTCTTCGCCGTTCGATAAACGCACGCGGGCTATTTTCCGCAATGCCGAGTTCGGCTTTTTCGGCGTGGTCGTTTTGACCTTGGTGCAGACGCCGCGCTTGAATCCCGCTCCCCGCTTGAGCTTGGTGCGACGGCGGCGAATGGTGTCGAGCGTGTACTGCAACGCCGGACTCTTCGATTTTGTTCGGAGGGTCTTGCGTCCTTTACGAAGGAGTTGGCTTGCTGTGGGCATAGGATGCGCCGTGATCACGCTGGTGCGCCGCATGAAAAACCAGATTCTGGCGCAGGGTGTCCGGCGAAAATGCGGCGGAACTATACCAATGAACAGACCCGACCGTCAAGAGTCGCAGTTAACGGCATGTTACGTATTACCACCACCAAAAAAAGCTTTATGTGCGGTTTTGCAGAAAACTACCGCGTTCGGCCAGGATGCGGTGCGTCCCGGCGAGGACGGCAAGGGCAAGCGCGAGAGGGCCGAAGGAGGATTCCTGCGAGCCGAAGAGCAGTCCGGCCATGGCAAGGGCGGCTGCGCCGGCGCTGCGGTAGAGGGTGGGCATAAAGGACGACGGAGACCAAGAGCGACCGCGCGTGAGATGCGATGCGGCAAGATACACAAGAAACATGGCAAACACCGGCCAACCAAGCACCCATCCGGCGGCAAGCGCATACCATTCGCAGACGGCGGATGCGTCTTTCGCTTCCGCAACCGACAGCTCCCCGCGGACAATAGGCTGGTCGGAGTCCTTTGCCTCGTCATTGCGGAGACGGTTCAGATTGCGACGCATGACGGACGAAAAACGAAGCGCAATCATGGCGAAAACCGCGATGCCAAAGGCAAGCCCCCATGACAATGAAAGCGACGGCGGACGCGCAAGAACGAGGGCGACCACAAAGCCCGCCGCGGCATAGATGGCGGCATTCAGAGCGCCCCAGGCCCAGAATGCATGCCGGATCAAACGGCCGGCATTCGGAAATATCCAAAAAAATAGGATCATAAGAAACAATCCCAGAGCGAACATGACAATACCCGCTTCCGTAAGCCGTAGCGCAATAGTCGCCTGCGACTCAACGACTGCAGGAAAACGCTCGTAGAGCGCATTCCACCAGTAGCCGTTGCTGACAGCGGAGACGGCGGACCGCGCAACCTCGTTTCGAATGGCCGTCCATCCCAGACCATGTAGGAGCCTGTACGCGAGCGAGGACACTGACGTGATGCTGATAAGCCCTATGCAAACCGCACTGAATGCCAGTCCGCCTAAAACAGAACGGACGACGCGATGCGTCGCGAACCAGATGACCAACCCCACGCTCAGGACGGCGGCGAATATACCGAGACGCATACCGACGGAAATACCGGACTCGATGGGCAGGAGTCCTCCCGTGAGAAGGGCGGCGAGGAGCGCATTGCCATCCAAAAGCGGCGCGGTAACGACAAGGCCTTTCCCATATGTGCGTATAAGGTCGAACATGGGGAAGGCCCAGGCGATGGGCAACATACGCACGATCCATACAAGCGTGTTCTCGACGGGGATGCGTGCCGTCATGCGCAACACGGCCGCAGCCACGAGTACGATGACGATGAATGCGCCCGGAATCGTAACGATGGCGGTCGTGAGATCCGGAAGACGGCCCTGCTCCCCGCGCCACGCGAACGCCGCAAGCAGTTCAAACACGGCAAGTACTCCCAAAAACGACAGGAACCAAGCTGAAATGCCCGGCCACGGCATGCGCTTGGAGACATTGATGAATCTCATAAGCTCAATCCCATAAGACGAAAAAACGCGCTGCCGAAAAACTGGAAGAGGCCCGCGAAAATGCCGATGCCGCCAATGGCGTCAAGAAGAATAAGCGTAAGAAGCAAAAATGGTCCCTGCGTTTCCAGCGTATACCGTACGCGCGCGTATTTGGGTTTGGCTAAAACAGCAAGCAGCATTTTTGATCCGTCGAGCGGCGGGACCGGAATCATGTTGAAGATCGCAAGGTTGATATTGATGAATGCCGTGAAAAAAAGAAACTGGACCAGCAGGTTGGAGAATCCGAGCGAAGGAAGGAAGAACCGCAGGGCGTATGCAAACGCCGTGGCGAGAATGACATTCGACACCGGACCCGCAATGCCGATGAGGACAGCATCGCGACTGCGATTCCGGAGATACGCAGGATTATATGGAACCGGCCGCGCGTATCCAAAACCCGCGACAAGAAGCATCATGAAACCCACCGGATCGAGATGCGCCAGGGGATTCAGCGTCAGACGGCCCATGCGTTCGGCCGTTGGATCTCCAAGCTTGGACGCCACAAACGCATGTGAAAATTCATGAAACGACAGCGCGATCACAATGCCAAGAATGAGAGCGACAAAGAGAAGCGGCTGGCTGAACGCAAGGGAAAGAAGCATACATCTTGACGAAAGCGCAGGCGAAGCGTACCATCCGCGCACACTATGGCAAAGGTCTGTCAGCTCTGCGAACGGGGTCCTGCATCTTCCCAGTCGCGCAGCCATTCCAAAGTGGCGACAAAACGACGCCACGAAGTAAATTTGCAGACGAAAAAGCTCCACGGAACGCGGATGCGTATTTGCACAAGCTGTATCAAAACCATGAAGAAGCGGGCGGCCTGAACGCCGGCATAAAAAACACCCCGGAGCGCCGGGGTGTTTTTTATGAACGAACGCTCGCGGCGACGGCGGTGTGCAGGCCGTCATCGAATATGGACGGAATGAATCGCTCCGGCGTAGGGTCGGGAACCATGGCAGCAATGGCCCTTGCGGCGCGGATTTTTATGTCGTCCGTGACGCGCATAACGTTATGATCCAGCATGCCGCGGAATAACCCGGGATAGCACAGAGCATTATTCACCTGATTCGGCGTATCGCTCCTTCCGGTTGCGATGAGCATTGCCCCGGCCGCACGCGCGCGATCAGGCATAATCTCCGGCACGGGATTCGCCAAGGCGAATATGATCGGTTGCGGATTCATCGATACCACCATGTCCTCGGAGACGGTGCCCGGACCGGAGATACCGATGAGGACGTCCGCCCCTCGAAGCATGTCGCCCAGCGTCCCCCGTTCCTTGTCCGGATTCGTCATGGCCGCCAGCTTTTTCTTTTCATCGTTCAACCCCGGCCGTCCCTCCCAAATAGCGCCCTGACGGTCTGCGAGGATGATGCAACGGACACCAACGACGCGGAGGAGTTTTGCAATGGCTGTACCTGCGGCGCCGGCCCCCGAACAAACAACGCGGATGTGTTCAATATTTTTTCCTGCGAGCGTCAACGCATTCAGAAGGCCTGCGAGAACGACGATGGCGGTTCCATGCTGATCGTCATGCATGACGGGGATGCGAAGTTCGTTTATGAGCCGTTCTTCGATGATGAAACAGCGCGGGGCGGAAATATCCTCGAGTTGTATGGCGCCAAAACCCGGCGCAATCGCTGTTACCGTCCGGACAATCTCATCCGGATCTTTTGTGCCCAGAACGATCGGAACGGCATTGACGCCGGCAAAACGCTTGAAGATCACGCACTTCCCTTCCATGACGGGCAGCGCCGCGGCCGGTCCGATATCGCCCAAGCCGAGCACGGCCGTGCCGTCGCTCACGACCGCCACCGCATTCTTCCGCCAAGTGAGATCATCGACTCGTTCCGGGTATTCCGCGATCTCCGACGAGACATATCCGACTCCCGGCGTATACATGAGCGACAAATCACGCATGGACGAGACGTCCATGCGCGGTTGCACGTCGATTTTTCCGCGGAGCCGCTCATGCAGATCGAGTGCGGCCTGTTTCAATTCATCGTTCATGCGCGTAGCAATTAGCCCGTTTTGAATCCCTTCAGTACCCTCTGGCGCTCGGATCCGTACGGACGTTCGCGCGTCTTTCGTATGATGTTCATAGCCTCTTCCGCCGATTCTACAACCTGAAGAATCTTCATATCATTCCTGTCGATATAGCCGTGCCCCTTCCATACACTCTCGCGCACCCATTCGACGAACGGAGACCAATAATCCTTGCCGAGAAGGATCACCGGGACATTGCCCGGAATTTTGCGCGTTTGGATAAGCGTGACCATTTCGGACATTTCATCGATGGTGCCGAAGCCTCCGGGGAAAAATACATACGCCTGAGCCGATGCGCTCAACATGACTTTCCGCGTAAAGAAATAATGGAATCCCAGCGCGCGAGTGACATATTGGTTGCGACGCTGCTCTGTGGGCAATTCGATATCCAGCCCCACGCTTTCACCGCCCGCTTCGAATGCTCCCCAGTTCGCCGCTTCCATAATGCCAGGACCCCCGCCGGTGATAACGGTATATCCCTCCTTGCCCAGCATGAACCCCAAGCGTTTGGCTTCCTTGTAGTGGGGATCTTTTTTGGTGGCGCGTGCGCTGCCGAAAATCGTCACTTCCCCAAAGAGCTTATCGAGAAATTCGAATCCTTCGATGAATTCCGCCATGATCCGGAAAATCCGCCAATTCGGATTGTCCGTGAAGGTGGCGAGCTGCTCGTGCATGGGCGAACATTTTCCTGCCGGGTCGCAAAGCCATCGCTGATACCGCTCTCGGCCCGTAGATGGCAATCTGGGCGTTTGCGATGCAAGACGACGCGCCCCAATATCGCTCAACCTTCTCGTTTTTCTTACGGGATTTTTTTTGGCCGTTGGCGCATGCGTCTTTTTCTTTTGCATAGTGAAAGCCATCGTAGCATGCGCTATCGCACACTCTCAACCACATCCTCATACCCCATCGCTTCCTCCACGGAAGAAAGGAAGGATTCCAGATCACGGCGTCGCCAGCATGGCCCGAGCGGGATTCGTTCTTCGTGTCCGTCCTGGAAGGTTGCCGTAAGCGACTCAATACCGAGCGACGGGTTTAGACCTTCGTGGCGAAGCACGAGCGAGGATACATCCACGAGCTTCATGCGCGATTCGCGACCGAAGCGGGAAGATTGCACCAAGCTGTGATCTTGCAATGACAGCTTTTCGCTTGCGCCGTCGATGAGATAGATCCATGCTCCGAGCATCAGAATGACGAACAAGATCGCCTGGGAAACGGCAAAACGATCCGTCAAAAAAAGAGCGGCCGTCAGCGCACTCAATACAATACACACGGCGAGCACAATGCCTCCGTTCAGCGAAATCAGCCGCGCGTGCACGACGACGACACAACTTTTCTGTTTTGTTTGTTGCGCCATGGGTTTTATGGTAGCAAGATGATTGCCGTCGGTCACCTTGAAGGTTTGTCAAAGGATGGGTACACTCCGCCGACATACCAGGCTATAGCGCAGTTGGCTAGCGCCTGCCTGCAGACAGGCAAAAAGGCAGGCGCATGCACAGGAGTCGAGCGAAAGCTTGTCGAGCACACACAGAATCTTATCGTAACATCGTGCTCGAGTTCTACGTTCACCATTGAATCGGGCTATGGCGCAGTTGGCTAGCGCGCATGCATGGGGTGCATGAGGTCGTGGGTTCAAGTCCCACTAGCCCGACTCAATGGTGAACGAAACGATGTCGCGGGTTTCCGCCAATGGGGTTCGTGCATAAAAAAACGAAATCGTGTATTTGACAATTTCGACCCTTTTCTCCTACGTTCGGCGTGGTCCGGCGCTCCCGCCAGGCATGCCATCGGTCTCCTGCACGCGAATGCGACGTGTGGGGGAAACGGATGATATGCCATGGCGGTGATCGATACAATTGAGCGCGAACTCAAAACGATGCTCAATCGCATGCACGAACAGCTCGAGCGAGACGGTGCAGTAGACTCGAACGACTGGCGTCGCGCAATGGATCTCGCCGTCGCCGGCCATAAAGGCGCAACGGACGAGGCCTGGAAGATGAAATTCTCTTGGCAAAGAGACCCGGTGGTGGCCAGAAAACTCCACGAGAAGGCCCGTCGTTTTCACCGGCTTCAAGACCTTCTCCGCGCGGCAAATACGCCCGAGCGGCAGGAGGAACTCCTCCGAGAGCTCCGTCGCCCATATGCCCTGGAGGATCACCCGGCATTGGATCGTTAGTATTTGAAACCTCCGCTTTTCTTGCGGGGGTTTTTCTTTTGCCGGCGCCGATGTCTCTAGATACTTTTTTTCGCTTCTTAGTATTTTTGGACAAACCGACTGACCCGTCACTGTACGCAAAAACGAAACTGCCCTCCCAGCGGATTTCCGGAGGATTTGACATTTTCTTTCATTTTGTGGGGGTTTTCCCCAGGTTTTCTTGTCATTCTTGCAGAATCCCCCCATAATACGGGGGTTCTTACACAATTAACTCATTTGTCGAACACTTCTATGGCAAAAATGACAAAGTCCCAAATTCTCCAAGGCTTGGCCGAAAAGACCAGCCTGACAAAGAAGGACGTCGCCACCCTCATGGAAGCCATGACCGAAATGGCTTATGACCAGGTGAAAAAGGCCGGTGAATTCACATTCCCGGGCGTAGGGAAACTCGTGAAGGTACATCGCAAGGCGCGCATGGGCCGCAATCCGGCCACGGGCCAGCAGATCCAGATCCCGGCGAAGACGGTAGTAAAGTTCCGCGTCGCAAAAGCCGCCAAGGACGCGGTTCTGTAATTCAAAGATCGGAAACAAAAAACATCCCCCAGTGCGCGCTGGGGGTTTGTTTTGATGTACGATCGGGAAGATGAGGATTGTTCCAGCGTTCTAGCTTTTAGTTACGGGGCTAAGGGCAAAGGGAAGATTGTGGTCCCCCTACGCAACCACGCAACGACATCCTACAGGGCGCGGCATGCCGCACCCCTACATCCTACTCCCCACCCCCTACTCCCTATTCCGCATCCTACGCACCACGTCCTACGCACTTTTCGCATCCCGAAACCCGCATACCGCTCACCACATGGCTCATGGCTCACGGCAACCCTCCATCCCCTCCTTCCTTTTGTCCCCGATCGATAAACAAAAATCCTCGACGGCATCGAGGACTGCTGTGTCCGCGGGATTCGGTAGAGGTTTACGGCTTTCTCTCAAGTGAGCACAACGTCCGAATGGCCGATAGCGGCAGAAGACCCGCCGGAATCGCACCACAGGATTGAACGCTGCTGGGCCCGCAATGCGAGTGCCACGGCCCCCGCATGTATAAGTCCCGAAAAGTCGTGTTTAGCCCGAAACCTCTTGCCGATCCCTCCGGACATCTCAAGAGTGCCCCGAGAAAAATCCTCGGTCAAGCGGGTATGTGGAAGAATAGAAAAAGGCGCTATCCCTCGGGAAAGCGCCTCAAGGACACACCGTATGACGGAATCACGACGGCCTGCTACGAGAGTCGGTTGGACGGACGGCTTCTCGCCGCCTCTTCGCTCACTACCTGTTCGTAGCGCGCCTCTTCGCCCCAGCGGGATTCATCATCCTCGCGGTTGCGGACGGATGAAGAAAGACGCTTCGATCTCGGCGGCGGGAAGATGTCCGCCGTGTAGCCGGTGAGCTCAAGATCATCCTCTTCCTGTCCGTTGATTTTCTCGCTCATGATGCTCCTCCTTTATTGCTTGCATTCTTGGAAACCCGTGGGCGTTCGTACAGCTGACGCAGTTTGTCCTGACTGCGACGCTGCGTATCCGCGCAGTACCACGGCGGCAGGCCATTATCCTGTGCGGGTAAAAGCTTTACGGTATCGGGACAAACGGGACAAACGTATGGCGGGGCTTTCCCACGAAGCATCTGGTGCGTAAGCGGCGTCAGATGATCGTGATAGTCGCATGAGACATTCGGACAAAACCAGCTCCGCACGCGAAGCGGATTGATAACCTCACTCCTCGCCTCTGCCGACGATGACGGCCACGTGGCGGGCGACGGGTACAATCCATTCTTCGAACCGATGCGTTCCTTGGCCGCAATTTTGCGTGCCCTCTTTTCCTCCTTCCGAAGCGCTCGACGTTTCAGGACTTCGTCCATGGGTGGTTTTTCCGGGGTGTTGTATATCCCGGAAGGTACCACCGCATCATGCGCGCCGGTCACACGATGACCGTGGCTCGCTTGCGTTTCCGATTCAGGCGCGCCGGGTATGTGATTCCCGCGCTTCACTTCTTCCTCTTCCGTTTCCGTCATCGCCGTCCCTTCTCGCCCTCCAATGGGCTAGTGATTCGCGTCTGTAGGTGTGTAATGTGCGAGGAACAAAGAAAGCCTCCCGTGAGAGAGGCCCTTCATACATTCCAAACGGGGACTTCAGGATGTATGAACGGCCTCCGGATCAACGATGAGGCAAAGGGCAAACGCAAAGGTCTGTACCTTTTTGGCGGTGAACATGCGGACACTCGCGTTTGTCATGAATCTTATGATACATGCGCCCACCCGAAACCGCAATATCCGTCAAGTCGCCAGCTGATATTCCTGCCTCATTCCCCGGCGAAAAACGCTTTTGGATTGTAGAGAGCATTGTCCAGAACATGCTCGTAGCTCTGCAAATCCTCTTCGGTAAACCAAATGCCGATTTCGGTTTTCGCTTCCTCGGGTGTACCGGACGCGTGGATCAAATTGCGGATGGAACGATGCTGTTCATTTGCGAGCGAATAGGTATCCAGCGAAAAATCGCCGCGAATGGTTCCCGGCAAAGCGGACGCAGGTTCGGTGGCTCCGACAAGCTTCCGGACAAGCGGGATCGCCTGCTCCCCTTCCAGCACCATAGCCACGATGGGCCCGGATTTGAGGAAGCGTACCAGTCCGTTCTTGATGTCCTGGCCATAGCTTTGCCAGTTCGGAAACGGAAACTCCCGACCTTCCTCCGCATATTTCGATTTTGCCTTGTTGTAAACACCCTGCATCCACTCGTCCGTGAGCGCATAATGGCGATCCACGTCCTCATGCTTCGGGAGGATCATTTTTATGGCAACGAGCTTCAGTCCCGCGCGCTCAAAGCGCGAAATGATGTCTCCCACATGACCGCGGGCGACGCCATCCGGCTTAATCAGTACGAGCGTTTTCTGCATGTTCATAATAGTGGCCGGATGGTATCAGACACGGAGAGGTTTTACAAGGGTATTGAGGACGAAATGGCGGTAGGGAGTTGGCTTTTAGCTATTGGCAATTAGCAAAAGGAACAGGGCAAAGGGCTAAGGGCTATGGGAACGGGGTTATTGGTTACTGGTTACGTGTCCTGGATAAACAGCGCATTCCCTACGAACCTACGATCTTACGGGCCTACGGACACAAGGGCTAAGGGCAATGAAAACAGGTTATGGATTATAGGGAAGATTGTAGGTGGGAGCTGTTAGCAATGAACAATTGGTAATTGGATTTTCGGATGTAGGTATTCCGCATGACTCACGACCTACGTCCTACGCAACTACGTCCTACAGGGCGCGTCGTGCCGCGCCCCTGCATCCTACTCCCCACGCCCTCCTTTCTTCTTCTCAATCTGACTTGCCTTTTACGGCATTTTCTGCTAAATTCAGGCAACCTCTGATTTCGTCAGAGATCCCGGACGACAGAACTCCGGTCTCTATTCTTCCTTACATCCGTTATGCCATTACCCGGCCATCGACACACCCGTTCAAAAAAGCGAAGGCGAGCCAGTCATTTTGCGCTCGTCAAGGCAAATCTCTCCAAGGACGCTAAAACAGGAGCTCTGCATCTTTCCCACCGTGCCGCTCCCGGAACCATGGAGTACAACGGGAAGCCCATTCATATAAAGCCCGGCAAACGAAAGGCGGAAAAAGCCGCGAAGAAACTTACGCGAACCAGGGAAAAGGCGGCGCAGACCTCCTAATCCCGTTCGAAACCCCTTGTCCTTTCAGCACCTTATGTCCAATCGCCACCTTTGCCGCGCTCTTGCGCTCCAATCCCTCTATGAGTGGGATTTTCACAATGGCGGAAAAGATGCTGTCGCGCTTCTGAAACGCAATATCGAAGAGTTCGCTCCCGATTTGGAGGAAAAAGATTTTGCCGAACAGCTTGTGGACGGCATTATGAAGCACCAAGACGATATTGACGGCCTTATTACCAAGTTCGCGCCCGACTGGCCATTGCCGAAAATCACGACCGTTGACAGAAATGTGCTTCGTATCGGGACATACGAACTCATCTATACGCATGAGATCCCATCCAAAGTCGCCATTAATGAGGCGATTGAACTGGCAAAAACCTTTGGAGGAGAATCCAGCGGCAAATTTGTGAATGGCGTGCTCGGCGCCGTGTTCCGCGATCAGGCCGCACAAGGAGTCGTGAAAGAATCGGACAAACCCAAAGAAAAAAAGGAAACGAAAGAGGAAGAATCGAAACGACATGCCAAGGAAGGAACGGACATGCCCAAAGAACCTTCCACCTCGAAAGACTTTCCTGCCGCGCATCCGCATATTGAAGAATAAAAATTGAGGAACGGAACATACATTCACCTTCATATTCATTATTGACTCAAACGACTACGGCGAGGGATACGGAAGCGCGTACATACGAGCTCCGCAGCCATCGTCGTCGTCGTTCACTACGACCATGGAACGTTTCGATTATTCCGAGCTCGAAAAACAGCTCGGATACACATTCAAAGACCAGTCTCTGCTCACGCAGGCTCTTACGCACCGATCTTACATTAACGAGCATGCGGATTTCCCGTATCCGCATAATGAACGTTTGGAATTTTTGGGAGATGCCGTCCTTGAGCTCATCGTGACGGAATATCTCTACTCCCATTACGAAAATCCCGAAGGGGATCTTACAAACTGGCGCGCTGCGCTCGTGAATGCCAAAACCCTCGCCGGTATCGCGAATCAGCTTCACTTTGAGGAATACCTTCTTATGAGCCGAGGCGAAGCGAAGGACGCCAATTCCAAGGCGCGCATGTATATTCTGGCAAATGCCATCGAAGCCATTATCGGCGCCATTTACATGGATGGCGGGAATGACGCGGCCAAAGGGTTCATCGACCGTCATATTCTGTCGCATTTGGATTTCATCCTGAAAAACGAACTCTATATCGATCCCAAAAGCAAATTTCAGGAGACGGCGCAGGAGCTTCTCGGTATCACTCCAAGCTATAAAGTGCTCGAGGAAACCGGTCCGGACCATGCCAAGGAATTCACGGTGGGCGTGTTCCTGGAAAAAGAGCTCGTGGCTGTCGGCAAAGGGACATCCAAACAGGAGGCGCAGATCTCCGCCGCCGAAGCCGGACTGGAAGAAAAAGGATGGAGGACAAAACCGGGAAAATAGGGTATATATCCGTTGCGTAGGGTGATGCATGCATCACCCTACGAACACCCACCCGCGCCCATATGTTCGCTTCGCTCGATATAAACGCTCGTCGCTCGGGAATGCATGAGCCGACGCTCCCGCACCACGCTCGCTCCTCGCGCCCATAGTTCAACGGATAGAACACCGGTCTTCGGAACCGGATATGGGGGTTCGATTCCCTCTGGGCGTACCATTCAAAAACGGCACCGCCAGGTGTCGTTTTTGAATTGTTTGAACGGGTGAGGGAATCGAACGGACCAGCGAGAGGCCCGCCAGAGGCGGGCCTGTATCCTTCGGCTTCGCTCAGGATAGACTCCGCCACCCCGGTCCCCGAGAGCGGAGCGAGGGGCGATTCCCTCTGGGCGTACCACTCGTTACCCCGCCTCACGGCGGGGTTTCTGATGGCGTGCTAAACTAATTTAGCATATAGGTTATACTCCTTATTCAGGATGAATTGGAAATTGTTATCTGTGTGAAAATATGAAAATAGCTGAACGTTTTGAAGTAATCATCGGAACTTTTTTTCTCACAGCACTTCTTTTCAGTATTGGACAAGGCTGTACAAATGAACAACAGAATGTAGATTCAACGCCAGAAGTTTCCCCGGCCATTGAAGTTCCGCAAACAACATCAACTCAGATACCGACGTACATGCAGGAACCAGAACCTCTGATACAGGAACCCGACCAACAAACGAATATCAACCCGACTCCTGCCACAGCACCGTCCACGCCAACAGAACCTGTTCCCACAATAGATCAGAAGCCTATTACTACACCATCGTCGACAAAAACCTGCTGTAAATATTGCAAAACCAGTAAGGCGTGTGGTGACTCCTGCATTTCAAAAAACTTAACATGCAATAAGGTGCCCGGGTGTGCTTGCAATGCATATTAGTAATAAAAAACAACAGCAATCGAATTATGTATAAAAAAATCATTGTCACAATAATAATTTTTTTCATTGCTTTGCCAGTGCAGGCGAAGGTCCGTCCAAACGAAATTTTGTCAGTAGGTCAAGTTGTGACATACACCGATAGACACGAACATAAAGACCGACTTGGAACAGGATCTGGCACTATTATTGATGACAATGGATTGGTTCTTACCAACTATCATGGAGAGATTTGAGTTTAGGGATAACCAATGAGGATTTAACTCACATACCTGTAGAGATATTCGTTTGGAGTTCTAGTAAAAAATTAACCTTAGAGAGTCTGAACGAGTTTCTGCACATTTCTTTGCAAAGAAGTTGGTAGATATTCCGATGATGCAAAAGCCCCGACAGATGTCGAGGCTCTTATTGAGATGAGGAGGCGCGGTCGCTGTGCCCCTACGTTCCTGCCTTTGTAGCGAGAAAATCGCGGCCGTGGCCTAGGTCCGTGCGGACCGGAACACCGTCGCGGCACAGCGGACAATCGTCCGGGGAATACGTTACGAGATCGAGATTGAGAAGACAAAAGAGCGTTTCGACGCCGATCGACTCCGCAGTGAGCTTTCCGCGATTGCAGATGCTTGCGACGCCGATGACGCGCCCGTTCAAACGGCGTACGGCAGCAACCAGGAAGGTTGCCGTTGCGCCGGTGGTGAGCACATCCTCGACTACGAGCACGTTCCGTCCTGGAATGACGGCGTCATAACCGCGCCGGATGACAAAACTTCCGCCGTCTTTGTCGGCATAGACCGCCAGGACTTCCTTAGATGCGGATCCGCTTGCGTCGGCAAGCTCCACATGGGAAGCCACGAGCTGAGCGAGGATGGCCCCCGCTACGGCGGCACCGAGGACGACTTCGGGTTTCTCCTTCCACGTTTGCACCTCGTCCGCAATACGCCACGCCACCTGCGCTGCAATGAGCGGATGCATGTACATGGCGTCCTTGTTGACATAGGCGTCGCCGTGCCTGCCGGACGCATACACAAAGTGACTCCCGAGCACGATGGCCCGGGCCTGTTCGAGCAGATTCAGCAATGCTTCATCCGGCATCAGATCCCTCCTTCGGCGGATGCGATTTCCTCGACCACGCGTTTGGCGGCGTCGGCCCGGGAACCGATTTCCCGAGGAGGGCGCGTGACGGGGCGTCCGATGACGAGATAATCCGCGCCGTTTTTGACGGCCATTGCCGGCGTGGTGATGCGCGACTGATCGTCCTTGCATGCCCATGCAGGGCGAATGCCCGGAGTCACGAGAATGAGCTCCCGATACCGCAATCGGATACGCGCGGCTTCGCGCGGCGAACATACGATGCCGTCAGCGCCGGCGGCGTCCATCCATCCGGCGAACTGCAGGACTTTTTTGTCAGGCGCATCTCCGAAAATGGAAAGACATTGATGCTCATCGATTGACGTGAGAACCGTGACGCCGAGGATTTTGGTCCGACTGGCTTCCACCGCTTCATGGACGGCATCCGAGCCGGCGCATGCATGGATTGTGAAAAATTCCACCTGCATGCGGCTCGCTGCCTGCGCGGCCATGGCCATGGTCTGCGGAATGTCGTGAAACTTCCCGTCGAGGAATACTTTTCCTCCCTCTTCCCGGACCATATTCACGGCCCTGCCCGCGCCGAGCTTGATGATGAGCTCAAGGCCGATTTTGAACATCCCAACATGTGGCGCGAGCTCCCGCACGATTGGGACGATCTCATGCTCTTCTAGATTGTCGAGCGCGACAATGAGCCGCTGTTCAGGCTTCATGCGAACCTCCGTAATGTTTGGAAAGAGCGCGGCCGGCCGAAAAAACGCCGGCTTGCCGGCGTATCTTACGCATTTCGAACATTCCCGCAAGCGCGATTCCGTCAGGGACGCGAAACCACGCCCTTCCCCTTGGCCAGCGCATCGCCGGGCAAATCCGTGGTAAGAGCCGGCGCGGTCCGAATCATGGATTCGCCGATATCCGTATCTGTGAACTCAAACCGGCTCTCGCCCAAGAGCTTGGCGAAACGCCCGACATCCGCTTCGGAAGGCGTAAGCGCCACGTCAAATGCAACAAGGACGCTGCCCACGGAGGTGGGCATTTTGTTGACGGACCATGTTACCAGCCGAAGCTCGGGATCATAGCTCACGTCCCCTGCTTCGACCTCTTTTACCGACATCCATTCAACATTGCGAGGAAGCGTGGCGCTTACCTTTATGCGCTCAATACCATGCAATGTTTTCTGAATCGTCCAAAAAATGCGATAAGATGTAACAGCGCCCACCACGGGCGGCAAAGGACCGGAGCCGATGGCAATGCCTTCTTCGGCCGTATAGGCTGCCGCGGACAAGAGCTCCGCATCCGTTTGGAGCGTAAGCGTGACGGGCTTTGTGGAAATGGTTCGATCCACCTTCTCATCATCCACCTTCGCGATAAACGCTTCAACGAAAACGCGGATAGGCGCTTCATTCTGATTGCCGAGCGAGGCCGCAATGGGAACCGACAGATCGATGAGCCCTTCGCCATCGGGGGCAATGTCCGCAAGACCATCAATAGCATCTTCCGTGAACTCGAGACTATTGTTTTTCCGGACGCCGCCCGCAGCATCCTGCAACTTTTCCCAATCGATCAAACTCTTGCCGCCTTCTCCGTCCGTTTCCGCGCGGAAGGTGAGCCGAACGCCTTTCAAATGCGCGCCGCTGATATTTTGATACGAAATGGCGATGCGCTGCCATTCTCCGAGTGCGACCGCACGGTCGGCATCCGAACCGTTGACGATGAGATTCACGGAAAGATCGCCGGCCAAAACCGATATGGTCGCCTCCGCCTTTTGCGCCGGTGCGAATGAATCGTTCTCTGTGACGGTGCCGGCTTCCGCGCGAACGGGCGTATCGCCGGACGATCCGAACGCAAAGGCGCCGGGCACCTCCATGACGACGGTCGCGTTCGGCGCAAGCGAACCGATACTTCTTCGGAGCAAACTTCCGTCGAGCACGTCATTGCTGGAGCTCGCGCTCGGAACGAATCCTTCGGGCAGATACATGCGGACTTCAAGCCCTTCCAAAGAATCCGACCCTTTATTGCGAATCTCGTACCGCAGAACAATATCGTCCCCGGGAAGCGCTTTCGCCGGTACGGCGAGCGATCCTTCCAAGACGGTATCCGCATACTCGAGCTCTTTGGTTACAAGCGTTTCAAAATTGCTATTGAAGGAAGCGGGCTTATAGGTACCGATAACCTGAATGGCGCTTTTCGTACCCAAAGCGCCAGTGAAACGGCCGGTAATTTTTATGGTTCCTCTGGCTTCGGCGGACTGCGAACCCAAGCGGAAAACAAGCGGCTCCTGGTTCGGCTTGGGTTCCGTGGCGGTCAAGATAAAATCATTCGGAAAACTGACGCGGAGTTCCGTGGATGCAAGCGGTTCCTTGGCAACATTGCTCCAGTTAATGAAATACGTTACCTCTTTTCCGATAACGATCTGCGGCGAGCCTTCGATGCGGATGTCGAGACCCGTGCCGCTGAAGCCGCGGGGCCCGAACCACCAGAATCCCGCCCAGGCGAGCGCGCTCACGAGCCCGAGTAAACCGACAATGCTCCATACGACAATCTTCCATCTGCTCCGCTCCCCCTTTTCCATGGTGTTCAACCACTCCTTCGATGGTTTGCCGTCGTAAATCGCCTTCAAGCCCTCCTCCACCTGTTCCTCGCGGCGCTCTTCCGGATCTTTGGAATGAACCGCGTGCGCCGTGAGATGCAGGGCGCTTGCGGCAAGCTTTTTCTCATCCGCGAATGTTTCATGCGGATGATGCGTGCCGCCGCTCTTCGATTCATGATGCTGTTTTTTTTGATTCTTCATTGCTGCTTCGTGGAATAGAGCGCGGAAAGAACCCTGTCCCGGTCCCACATATCCGCGATCCCTTCGCCGTCGCGGGACCATTGCACGCCCCAGGTCTCGGGGATGGCCACCCGCGTTTCGATGCGGCGATCCGGCTTGCCGGACTGGCTCGTGAGAAGAAGGGAATACGCGGCGCGCGCCCCGGTATCCGCGCCGTCTTCCAGGCTGCCGCGAAGCCGCTCGCGGATATCAAAGGCCGTAAACGGCAGGCGATAGGTTACCACGAGCGTTACGGTTTTTCCTGGATCCACCATGCTCCATCCCCCGATGACGGTGCGGTCGCCTTCATCCCAAATTTCCACGCCAGAGGGATGGCGGAGCTTGGTTTTTTCGGCGGCGGCGATATCCGGATCCGGAACGGCGTCTTCGCGCGGTTCATCGAAAAATGCGGCCGCCGGCTCTGCAAACCCGTCGGCGCTCAAAAGCGAGCTTCCCCGAGGGACATAGAATCGAAAATATGCGACATTCCGCACGCCGCGGAACAATTCGCCCGGCGATGCATTGTGTTGCCTCGTAACGGTCACGGTGTCCGCTATGCCGCCTTCTTCGCTGATGCGAACGTCATGGCGGACATCCTCACGGATAACGGCATCGGTTTTTTGCCCCGCGATATTCGCGGCGATCACGGCCAGTTCATCCCCGACCGAAGGCTTCAGGCGTCCGCTCCACCCGAACTGCTGGGCGAATTCGTTTTTTTGCGGATCCGTGAGGGCGATTTGGACGTCTTTACGCGTGATGGCTCCCGAGAGCATGCCGAGCAGCCGAAGTTTTTCTGCGGGCGGCAGCGCGGTGAGTTTTTCCATGAGCTTGGGCGCCATGAGCCCGAGGATTTTCTTGGGCTGATTTTCCGCCCTGTCATATTCCAGCTCCACCGCCTTCTGCGTTTCAAGCATGAAATTCTCACGATCAATTACCTTGTCCAGTTCCGGAATATCGATAGGCCCCGTGAAATCGAGCAAGTCCTCAATGAGCGTCGCATTGACGGCGATAATGCCGTCCACGGTGTAGCCTCCGGATTTGCTCCAGAAAAACCGCATTTTCTCGGCGGCGGCCGGAAAATCCGGTGACCAATTGCTGTCCTGAAATTCCCAGCGCTCCGCGACCAGCGAGAGAGGCTTGGGAGGAATAACCTGCGCCAACAGCTGGCCCTGCAAATCATAGGTGCCGCCTCCGGGAATGTTCAGGCGCTTGATATTGCCGCGTGAAAGATCAAGTTCCGCATATGAACCCATGAATCCTCCGGTCGGGCGCAGTTCATGCGGATTTTGAAATACGATCACATACCGCCGCGGCTCCGTTTCGCCGAGCAGATCGCGCAGGAACTCGGATAATCCGACGAATTCACGGACCGCGACACGGCCATTCTGAATGCCCTCCGAAAGCGCGTTCAGCTTTTCGCGTTCACTCTCCGGCAAAACAGACTCGTCCACATTCGCGAGGGACTGCACGGCCCGGTCCAAAAGCGGAAGGGCGCCGTTCGCATACGTGGCAAACACCGTAAGCCGGTCGAGCGCCGAGCGTGATGAATCTTCCACGGCCGCCGAGAGTCCGGTGGCGAGCAATCTGGCGGCATCGGCGGAAGAGGATCCGATTTCCAGCAACGCTCTCGCCGTCCGGTAATTGGAGCGGGTGGCGGGCAAAAGGGAGGAGAGTCCGGTTGCGATGGTATTTGTTTCCGAAAGCAAACGATCCGCCGCCCGGAAACGTTCGCTGGTTTTGCGCAATGTGGCGATGGAAGCATCCAAGTCCGTACTCTCCCTGAGGGATGCCATATCGGACAACGCGAGTTCGCCAGCCTCGGTGACGGCTGCTTTTTTTGCATCAAACGCCCGCGACAATCGAACGGCATTTGCCGGCAACGTGGCGATGAGAAGCAGCATGCCCACGCCGGCAACCGCCCGCAGGGGCGACCATGCCGGCTCGACGAATACTTCCCCGTCCTGAAGCGCCGTCACGCGCGAATGCCGGCGTCGGAATAGCGAGGTTGCATCGCGAATGCCCGACTCCACGCGATTCAATGCATGGATCAGAGGCCCGTAGCTCATGCGATAGGCCGATGAAAAACTCGCCGGCGTGAATTGCAAAGAGTATCGCTCCTCGATATCGCCGTTCAAACGCAGGTCGCGCGCGAGCGATTCGAGCACGTCCAGACTCGGCGGCCGTTCCGACGGCGCCGGCTCATAGCGCAGCATGTCGGAAAGGAATACGCGCTCATCCGGAGCCGGCGTGCCGCTATAAAACGTAATGCTCCGCAATGAAATGACAAACGGACTCCGCGCATGCTCCATATATCGCACGGAAACAGGCATGCGCTTTTGTTCCGACTTCCGCTGTTTTGCAAACCCTACGATCACGCGATCCAGATCGGCAACGACATCCCTGCCATTATCGCTCTCCGGGGTGGAAACGGCGGGACGCGCGAATGACGGCCGCTCGCTTCGCACGCGGCGTCGACGGCGGCGGCGTCTTGCGGCGCCGGGAACGGTGACATTCGTCGGACGGCCGATGAGGAGAATGCCGTCTCCCGCGTCTATCGCAACCCCCTCGCCCTCCATAACGGAGGCGAGCCGTTCTTCGAGCGCTTGTTCCGGCAATTCCGGATATGACGCAGCTTCCGGATCCGTATCATCAAATCGGGGCAACATGGGCTTTATCGGACCGCATCCTCATACGCCTCCAGGGTCCGCGAAGCCGCGAGACGCCAGTCGTGCCTGCCGGAGAGGACGGGGACGATTTGGCGCGCATTCCCACGAACACCACGAGGATCGCGAAGGACGGTCTCGATGGCTTCGAGTATAGCATTCGGGTCCCCGGGTTTGAAGAAGACAATGCCGTCCTTTCCGAGAACTTCCGGCAGGCTTCCCGCATTACTCGACAGAACCGGGCATCCATAGGCCAATGCCTCGAGCGGAGGAAGGCCGAAACCCTCCAAACGGCTGGGAAACACAAAGGCAAGCGCTTCCGCATAGAGATTGCGGAGGCGCTCCTCGCCGACCTCGCCCTCAAAACGAACGCGGCAAAGGCCCTTCTTTGCCGACTGCGTCTCCAATCGCCGCATAAAATCGTCACGCTTTCCTGCAATGACAAGCGATACCCGCTCCTGCCGCGCTTCTACGAGTTTCCAAGCATCAAGGAGCTTGTCGAGATTCTTATGGGGATAGGCGGAACCGACATACAGAATATATGGCGTTTCCAAATTCGGCTCGCGCCACGACGATTCGTCCGGTTCTGGCATACCCTCGCCGGTGATGGTGATGGGCGCGTGAACGGCAAACCGGCGTTCAATCCATTGGCGCGAAAAGACGGATGGCACAAGGATGCGGCGCGAACGCGTAAGGGCGTTTCGGAGCGCAAGACGATATCCCGCGCGCTTGAGCGCGGCGACGACAGGCCCGCGCGTGGTGACGGACGCGGAATCCGGCTCTTCCAGAAGAATAAGATCATGGATGGTAACCACGCGGGGGTGCGCATCGAACACCGGGACATTCCAATGCGGAATATGGACGATATCCGGTTTTGTCGTACGGATAATAACAGGAAGATGGATTTGTTCCGCGAAACCGTACCAAGGAATGTCCGCATGAACGTGTTCCACGGACGAATGACCGAGAAACGGGGACGAATCGGGGTACCGTTCAAGGAGGCAATATGTATGCATCGGGGCAATGGCGAGCATGGCCCGGATCAATTCCTCGATGTATCGACCTATGCCGCGCGCGGCGCCTGCGCCCATCATGCGCGCATCAATGGTTATTCGCATACGGAATAGGACAAGCCTAGGCGTTAAAAGATACCGGCGCAAGTCTCGACAGCCGAGGAAACATCTGTTATGTTCACGGTCCGAACCTTTGGAAATGGCATGGAAACCATACGGCTCCTCCGCGCGAAATACCTCCATCGTCGGCCGCAGGAACGAGAGATGCGTCTCCTGCGCTCCAAACTTGCATCGCTCATGGATCCCGAGCTTCGCATTGCATGGCATAAGCTCGAAAAAGGAAGACCGGACACGCTGCCGATCATCGCCCTGCGATTTCGCGGATGCGTGGAACTCGACGAGCTGTTTTGCGCATTCTTTTGGGGGCGAGTCATCCCGTCCTCGGGCGCGGGATGGATTATCCGCGCGCATGCCTTTGATCCCGATCAGGGAACCGTTCTTGCCGAACCGCTTTCCGACGGCCTCAATCTGCTGTGCGCGAATATCTGGCATGACGGCGACGGCTATAATCCCCTTGTCTCGGCCTGCCTCGGTTTCAAATATCTCTACCCATTTCGGGACATCGAATTCCCGACACAATAACAGCGTCCTTTTCCGGGCGCTGTTTTCCGTATACCCTTTTCAAACGGCAAAGAATCGGCTAGGATGCCGTCGCCTTTCCATGTTCTGCAGGGTGTAGCTAGTAGTACCTGCCGGCAGGCAGGGAGCGCATGCTTTGGGGCCGAGGACCAAAGATCCGAGGCGGGCGTCCCTATCCCAATCAGACGCCCGGGCTCGAAGTCGGTGCGTATGGTCGGGCCGTGGCGCAGTTGGCTAGCGCGCCTGCTTTGGGAGCAGGAGGTCGTGGGTTCAAGTCCCACCGGCCCGACCATACACAGCAACGAAGAGAGGAGGTCGCACGTTCACGTCGTTTCACCCCGACCATGAGGTCGTCCCGCCAACGCAGGATTACCCCCGAACACCGAGGATGCCCCGTCAATGCGAGGCACACCCGGTGAAACGTGATGGGTCGTGCGTTATGGGTTTTGCGTCAAATCGATGAAAAACGATGGAACGCATCCCACACAACCCATAACACAAAACCATACGCGGGTATCGTATAGTGGTTATTATGCGACCCTTCCAAGGTTGAGAGGCGGGTTCGATTCCCGCTACCCGCTCCATAAAGAAACACTCCGGCATATGTCCGGAGTGTTTCTTATTACGAACGCCGACTCGATCAGTAATGTTTGATGATTCGGGAATCAATTCCGTTCATTCCTTCTTCCATCCATATCCGGATGAGGAAAAAATCCTATGAAAACAACCAGCCGTAGCTGGTCGTTTTCATATGGTGCCGAGGGTCAAAATTTCACTCACTCATCCCGCAGATACGGGATTCGCTCTCACGGGTAACCTCCCGATTCCCCGTGAACCCTTCCCTCCGTCCGGCACGGTCGGGGGAGCGTCCCGCTCCCCCGAACCCCCAGCGTTCAATTCTTCCCCTCATCGGAAAACACAACAATAGCTCGCAGATTGCGAGCTATTGTTGTGTGGTGCCGAGGGTCAGAATTGAACTGACGACGCCGGGCTCTTCAGGCCCGCGCTCTACCACTGAGCTACCTCGGCATGTATACGGCTACAATGTTCTACTCTCGCGCGGCTCTATTGTCCCCCGAAGCCCGAAGGCGCAGGAGAAAGCTCCCTCGGCAGATTTTTCAGAAACGCTTTTCCTTTACGGAGGATGAACGCGCTCACAGTTTGCGAAATTTATTTCCGTTTGAAAAAACGGATACGGCTTTTTCCTTCCTCCGCCGCTTCCGCCTCCAAATCATAACGGCGAAGAACCACGAGAAGAAAGAGGATGAGAATGCTTGCGACAATGGCTACAATCCAGAGCCCGAATCCGCAGGCAATGCCCACGCCGGCCGCTGCCCACATGGTGGCAGCCGTCGTGAGGCCGCGCACTTCCCCGCGCGACTGAATAATGACGCCGGCGCCGATGAACCCGATGCCTTGAACCACAATGGAAGCAAGGCGCGTTACGTCCACGAAGGCGCCGTTCGACCCAGCGACAAGCACGCCGGAAACCGTCATGATTGCCGCGCCAAGACCCACCAGCGCATTCGTACGGAAGCCGACCGGCTTTCCGTGAATCTGACGTTCAATGCCCAGTATGCCGCACAATAAGGTTGCGGCGACAAGCCGGAGAACAATGTCTTCCCAGGTAAGCTGCATATCCATCCGTGCCCACGGACGGGGCTATCGTATGATAGCGGAGGCTAGTATAGGAAGCATCTTGCCAAGGGTCAATAGATTCGCTAAACTCTCGCCACATTGCGAAAAGGCTGTCGGGCGTGTAGCTCAGTTGGTTAGAGCGTTACACTGATAATGTAAAGGTCCCTGGTTCGAGTCCAGGCACGCCCACCATAAAAACGATCGGCCGCGGCCGATCGTTTTTGATGTTCACGGTAATCTCGAGTACCCAAAAGGAGGCGGAACGCCGGTTACGGCGCCTCGGATAAGGGGGGCGGCTGGAAAAGGTAGAGGGACGGGTCGGCATCGGCGCCGGGCTGGAATTCCGGACGATCCGACGGACCGTACATTACAAGAATGCCGGTATTGTAATTCGACAGCTGATCATTTGGATCAATGGATCCGACCACGAGCTTTAGGCTGAAAATCTGGTTCCCGACCGGGCGCTGATAGATGCGGATGAGGTCAGCGTCCTGATCTTCCACGCGAATTTCGGTCCAGGAATATTTTGCCAGCTGTCCCTGATACCAGTTAAACACATTCATCCTCGGATCCAGGGTGTATCCGATGTATATGGCCGTCTGTTCATCGGCGTCCTGGTTGCGGATAAGCTCGTCGGCGCTCGGATACACGGGAACAATATCCGGAAACGGCGGCGCTTTGGGACCGACGCCGTAATATACAAGCAAATGCGAATCCACCGGCATAACGGTAATCGTCGCTTCCGTATCCGCGCCCATATCTTTCATATACACGCCGACGCCCTGCAAATGGAGCAGCTGAAACAGAACGCTGTTCGTTTTCTTCTTCCAGCCCTTTCCGGAAAGACGCGCGTCAAACCAGTTCAATAGTGTGCTCGAGGCATCCGCGACGTCCTGGAGCGCATATCCGTACATAACGCTGGCGGATTCGCCGACAGGGCTGCTTCCGATGTCCCCTTCATCGAATTTCATGATCCCGGTAAGGGTGCCCGACGGATACACGGAGAGATCGTCGGGAAGTTCGGACGCGTCAATACTCGCGCGGTCTCCGCCCACCTTCAGGCTGTGATAGTAAGGATCGTCCGGATGATAATCTTCCGCACTCTTGATGGGATTCCCGGTGCGGTAATCCGCAAAGAACGCATCCGGAATATCATGGACATTCTTTGCCCAAGCGGATCCGTACAAGGCTTTGGCAAGGGATTCTGATGTGACCCACCGAAGAAGGCCCCCGGCGCCCACGGCATACACCTTGGGATCTGTTGTGATTTTCACAAGCCTTGTCCCCGGCTTATATGTGACTGTGCCGCCGATCGGCATGTCCGCCAGTTCTTCGTCGCTGACCGCGCGTATATTGGAAAAATCGGGATACCAGCTGAAATACACTTTCTCGTTCGGGAAGACGTAACGCGTCCCGTCGCCGGATCGGTAATACACGGCCGGACCGGAGGCCTTTACGAGGCCGGTATCCGGGGATTCCGATGTCATGTCGGGAATAACACAACCTTGCCCAATGACAACAAGGGCGCCGAGCGCAACAAGAAGGCTGAAATTGCGATTCATGCTTATTGGATGGAGCTGGCAACGACGATATTCGAACCCCCTTCGTACGCATCCGCAATGGTAATACTCAACACGCGCGTATCTTCCCCTTCGTTCCGCTCATAGCTCACGACAATCGAATCCTGCACCTCGAATGAAGCCGTCTGCGCATATCCCATGCTTTCTGCTTTCGATCGAAACCATGCGGCCACATCTCGTTTCGCATCCGGGGTTTCCATACTGTATCCAAAGGATCGCGAGGATTCATCCGTGCTCACGAAGGCGAGCGTCCCGTTTTGATACCGGGGGATGTCCGAAGGAAAATTCTCGGGAAATTCCACCTGGGCACCGACGCGCAAACTCCGCCCCTCCTGATCCTGTATTTGCCAAGAGTCGGAATCGTAATCTACCTGTACGTCTCCTCCCTGCCCTTGTTCGATGCTCCGTTCAATGGCGCGTTCCGCCGCCCGTTCGCCGATACGCTGTCCGAACGGCCCGCATCCCTGCCCGAGCGCGGCAATCGCAAGCATGGAGACAAGAGGGACGGCAATGGACGAATGTCGCATAGAAAATATCGTCAAAGAATGATGTGGGAAGGATACGTGAACGGCCGGAAAGGAGCAATCAGGAAAAGCGTTCTCGTCGGATTCTCCCGGCATCGACGCCCAGCGCGTTCAGCGTTTGCGTAAGATCCTCCATAAAACCCTTCGGACCGCACAGGAGGAATTCTCCGCATGAAACATCGCCGGCATAGGTTTCGATGATTTTCCGGCCGATGCGTCCCCGCTCGCCCTTCCAGCCCTTTGGACATTCCCCCGTACAAATTTCGACAAAACGGACATGTGGATGCGATGCGGCAAGCGCGCGGAATTCCTCCGCATACGGCATGGCGCTCGCCTTCCGCGAAGAATAAAAAAGGATGATGTCTCCCCGAACGCCTGATGCGGCGAGCTCGCGAACCATGCTGCGGATAGGAACGATGCCTATGCCCCCGGCGAAAAACATCCAGCGCCCGGCATGCATGTTCGGGGTGAAAACGCCGAAGGGCCCCTGCAGGTTTACCATATCACCCGGCAACAGGGATTCTGCGCGCGCCGTAAAATCCCCTTCCCGTTTGATGCCGAGTTCTATGGATCCGTTATATTCGTGCGGCGCAATGGCAATGGAGTATGCCGCGCGCGCCCACTCGGTTCCGTCGGTGTTCAGGAGATGCAGACCGACCCATTGTCCGGCTTGAAACGGCGGAACGGGCCGCGATGCATCCGCGGGTTCGAGCGTGAGCGCGAAACATCCCTCCGCTATGGGACGGTTTTCCGTGACGCGATACGGCCGGAGTTCGGCCTGCGGAGGAATAGTCATGACGAAAAGTGAATGCCGAGAACATCGTCCCCGGCGCATGCGGAAACATTCTTTTGGTATTGCTTCCAGAAACGCGGATGATGCGCCATGCGCATCATCCGTCCGCCGTACACACAGCGCCTCGGCGGTTCCTGATGATGCGCCAGCTCGTGACAGATGACACGGATGATGGCGTCGAATTTACGGGGCTTCACGGTTTTTGGCGTATAAAGATCTACCGTAATGGATTGCTCGCCAATAACCGTGTAGCCGTATCGAAACGAGCGGAATGCTCCGGCCCCGCGCTTGCGGCGGCGGAGAGGCCGCAGGCAAAACCCCGGCATGCCGAGTAGCAGGCATATGCGCTGAAACAGGTGCTCGACATACGCTTCGTGACGCGGATCGACGATGTCCGCCATGGCTATGGAGCGCTCGGCGATTCCTGAATGCGCATGCTCTTGGCGAGTTGAAGCGCGGGCGCCGCGCCCGCCGTTTCATCCAACACGGAAATAAGCACGCCGCTGTCATTGGCCTCCCCAAGGCGTACCATCACGAATGTCCGAAGCCCTCGAGGCGCCTGATCGATTTTTCGAACCGCTTCGAGCGAAAATTTCTCATATGGCAGGCCGGCCTGCGTTTTTCCGGCGATCGCGTTTTTCGGCTTATCGAGACAAATCACAAGATCCTCATCTGTTGTTCCGCTCGCGCACTGGAATTGCGCCATGGTGAGCCTGAAACGTTCCCATGTGGGGAAGCTTACGGCATCGCGCATAACCGGAATCATGGACGCGACGCGCGTATGTTGCACCTCATCGGCCGGATCCGGACTTCCGGGTGCGGGCGGCGAACCCGGAACCAGCGAAAACTCTCCTCGGAGCTCCGATTCATATACCCAATAGCCTGCGGGCGGCGTGAATCCCACTTTGCGCGCTCGCATCCATGTGACGTCCCACGGCAATGGATCGGTCGGCTCGGATGGCGCTGTGGTTGCGGCGTCCCCGAAACTCGGAGATGCGGACTCGAAGGCGCCTAAAACAGGGCGCTCCTCTCCCGTGTCCTTCCCCGGCGATTTCACGTCGTTTTTCACGATAAAGAATGCCACGCCAATAGCGAGAATCGTAAGAATGGCCAGGGCGATGAGAATGCGTCGAAGAGTCGGTTTCATATTCTTCGCAAACGATTCGTGAATATCTGCTGGGTTCAACGGGAGCGATCTACAGAAGCGCCGCAACGAGAAGAAGGGCGACAATGTTCAGCACCTTGATCATGGGGTTGATGGCCGGACCGGCCGTGTCTTTATACGGATCGCCCACGGTGTCTCCGGTAACGGCCGCCTGATGCGCGAACGAGCCCTTGCCGCCGAAATTTCCTGCTTCGATATATTTCTTGGCATTGTCCCATGCTCCGCCGCCCGTGGTCATGGAAATGGCCACGAAAATGCCGGTGATGATGGCGCCGATCAAGAGTCCGCCGAGCGCGATCGGACCAAGCCAGAAGCCCACGATAATGGGAGCGGCCACCGGCAGAAGCGCCGGAAGAATCATTTGTTTAATGGCCGCGCGAGTGACGATATCGACCGATGTGGCGTAATCCGGCTTGGCAGTCCCTTCCATAATGCCTGGAATCTCGCGGAACTGGCGCCGAACTTCCTCAACAACGGCGCCGGCAGACTTCCCCACCGCTTCCATGGCGAGCGCACCGAACAGATACGGAATGAGTCCGCCCAAAAACAGGCCGATAATGACCTTCGGATCTTCCAGCGTGAATACGAGACGGCGTCCGAGCTCGGCAAATTCCTGCGTATACGATGCGAACAGCACAAGCGCGGCGAGTCCGGCCGAGGCAATGGCATATCCTTTGGTGACGGCTTTCGTGGTATTGCCGACCGCGTCGAGGGGATCCGTGATATTCCTGACGTCCTCGGACAAGCCCGCCGATTCCGCGATACCGCCGGCATTGTCCGTAATCGGGCCATAGGCGTCGATGGTGACGATAATGCCGGTAAGCGAAAGCATGGCCATGGCGGCAAGCGCGATGCCGTACAGGCCCGCGAAGCTATGGGCTGCAAAAATTCCGGCGGCGATCACGATAACCGGAAGCGCGGTAGATTTCATGCCCACGGCAATGCCGGCGATCACATTGGTGCCATGCCCCGTTTCCGATGCTTTCGCAATGGCTTTCACCGGTTTATAGCTCGTGGACGTATAGTATTCCGTAATCCACACCATGAATGCGGTAACCACGAGCCCCACGAGAGCGGATTTGGTGACGTCCGAGGCCGTAATGGGTCCTGTCTCGGGAAAGAACTGGTTCGCGGCATACCAGAACGCGATTGCCGCAAGCACGCCCGCGACGGCGAGACCCTTATAGAGCGCGCCCATGATGTTCTGATTGTTACCGAGTTTAATGAAGAAGCCGCCGATGATGGAGGTGACAATGGCAATGCCCCCAAGCACGAGCGGGAAAAGGATCACGATGTCTTTTCCGGGGAAAGCGAGACTGCCCAAAATCATGGCCGCGAGCGCCGTGATGGCATAGGTCTCGAACAAATCCGCGGCCATGCCGGCGCAGTCACCTACATTGTCGCCCACATTGTCCGCGATAAAAGCAGGGTTGCGGGGATCATCTTCCGGGATACCAGCTTCCACTTTGCCCACGAGGTCCGCGCCCACATCCGCTGCCTTGGTAAAAATGCCGCCGCCCAAACGCGCAAAGACGGAAATAAGCGAACCGCCGAATCCCAGACCCACAAGCGCTTTCAGATCCCCGGTCAATGCATAAAATCCGGCCACGCCAAGAAGACCGAGTCCCACCACAAAGAGCCCGGTAACGCTTCCGCCTTTTACTGCGACGTCCAGCGCTTCCTTCATGCCTTTTTTCGCGGCCTCCGCAGTGCGCACATTCGCGCGGACGCTCACGCTCATGCCGATATACCCCGCGAGCGCGGAAAGGATGGCGCCCACCGCGAAGCCGAGGGCGGTGTTTCTCCCCAGAGTCACGAGCAAGACGATAAAGATGATGGCGCCGATAAAGGCAACCGTCTTATTCTGACGAAGAAGGTAGGCTTTCGCTCCCTGCTGTATCGCTTCGGCGATTTCAGTCATTTTCCCCTCCCCCGCCGGCTGATTCAGAACCCAGCGGACGAGATATGCGCCCCATGCAAGCGCCAAAATGGATGCGCCGAGGGCAAATTGTAGTGCTTGTGGCATAAGATTTTTTGGTCAATGATGGAGAGAACACTAACGAAAAATGTCATTAAGGTCAACGGGGAAGCGAAGAAACCTCGATAGCAATTCTGTCAGGGTCACCAAAATGAACATCTCGGTCAGCACCCTTTTTTGCCGTATTAACTATGTCCCACCCCAACTCCTCAAAATAGCGGGTTTAAAAATTCGTTCCTTAGGTCCTCTTCGTTGTATTCGATGGATTGATAGTAATTAAAATTTTCCGTAAAACGCTCGACCAGTTCTATGATTCGGTTCGGCGCTGGCATAATGTTGCCCTCCTTCCCCATTGTCTCACATTTTCGACACTTTTACAGCCTCGGCATACCGCTCCATGCACTCTCGGAGCGCCACGTGGATTGGACGCATCTCAATGCCAAGTTCTTTGAGACGGTTGTTCTGAAGAATGCAATTCGATCGTCCCTTGACCGCGAGCCCCTGCGATACCAGTTCGTCGGTGCTAATCCATTCATTCCTATGCTCCGGGTCCACCAGCTCTTTATAGAGCGCCATGAGATCGCGATGCCGCATGGTGCCGTCATTCACGGCGTGGAAGACGCCCTGCCCACGTTTTTCCATAAGCTGCCGTACGGCATTGATGAGGTCCGGAACAACCGTAACAGAATTCTCCACGTCGACGATTTTTGGATAGTGCGCGAGTTTCGTAATGAGATTGCGCGGTCCGGGCTTGCCGTCGATGGGCATGCGTAAGCGCACAATGGCGACATTCCGGAGCGTTGCGAGCACAAGATCCGCAGAATATTTCGAACGGGAATACATGGCAGAGGGATTGGCAAAATCATCCTCGCGCCATCCCGCCGGATCCGGCGATTCGCCGTAAAAAATACATCCTGACGCAAGATGCGTCATGTGAATGCCGCGCTTCTGACATGCTTCCGCGAGCATGAGCGGCGCAAGAACATTCCCGCGAATCGTCTCGAGCTGATTGGACTCGCACCAGTCCACATTGGGTCGTCCGGTTTTGCCCACCGCGGATAAAACAAATTCCGGACTGTGCTCATCGAGCGCCCGTTCGATTCCTGCAGGATCATCCGCGCGTTCAAGCGTAAGTACGGCGTCATCCCAGACATTATTGAATGCATTTCCGAGATACCCGGGACCGAAAATAAGAATACGGGACATAGTTTCGGTGATGACTATGACATGGATTTGAGGCTGGGGTCTAGGGGCTCAAGTTGCGGTATGCGGTATGCGATATGCGGGTTGTGGGGAAGATTGTGGGTGGGAGCTGTTAGCTATTGGCAATGGGGCCGTTCAAGCGTTCCAGAGTTTTAGGGTTCTAGAGTTATCATGAGTTTCGTGTTTTTAATAAATAGCACATTACTTACGGACCTACGATCTTACTGGCCCAAGGGCAAAGGGAACGGGTTACGGGGTTCGGGGAGAATTATGCTCCCCCTACGCAACTACGTCCTGCGCAACTACGTCCTCTTCCCCCCTACGCAACCACGCAACTTCCCGCATGACTCACGACCCATACCTCACGACCCATGCCCTACGTCCTACGGTCTTACGAACCTACGAACGTATAGACCCCAAGGGCTAAGGGAAGATTTTGTTCCCCTACGCCCTACGCACCACGTCCTACGGACTTTTCGCATACCGCAACCCGCATACCGCATTCCGCGCTCGCCGCACGGCTCACGGCCACCCCTTCCTCCTTCCTCCTCCTTCGCGCCCCTTGTACGCTCCTCTTATGGTGAATGCATCGAGGATACGACCGATTTCCGTCGGCATCGATGAGTCCGGACGCGGTTGCGTCATCGGACCCATGGTCGTGGCCATCGTTGCCGCGGATGAAAGCGACCGCCGCTGGTTCTGGAAACATCGTGTCCGCGATTCCAAGCTCGTCCCGCCGCACGAGCGGGATGCATTGGCTGAACGGATCAAGGAACGCTGCTGGTTCGAGCTCCGAATCGCGGATGCGCCGACGATCGACGAAGCCGTGCGCAATCGATCGAGGAATCTCACAGGCCTCGAGCTCGAAATGATGGCGGAGCTGCTCCGCGAATTTCAAGACGAGCATCCGGACCGCGCTGCTCTCGCGCTCGTGGATGCGCCGAGCGTGAATCCGCAGGGATTTTTGGAAAAACTCTATGACGCAAGCGGGTGGGAAAGCATGGAACAACTGGTCGCAAAACATCGCGCAGACAAAACCGACCGCACCGTCGCAGCCGCATCAATTCTGGCCAAGGCCGAACGCGAGCGACTGATCGCGAGGCTGAAAAAAGAACTTGGGATCGATTTTGGATGCGGATATACGCATGATGAGGCAACGAGGACATTCGTGGCATCCTGTCCGGCACATGCCCCTTATGTTCGCTGGAGTTGGTCCACGACGCGTATTCGTTCATCTTGACAATGCGTCACTTTTTCATCATTCTCACAGCGCCCTTTCACCCGACACAGAGGAGATGACGAATGCCCGGAAACGCCGAAAAGCCTCCTGTACGTTTTTTGGAGCTTGCGCTGGAGGGATCCTTCCGGCACCACGTGCAAACCCCCGCGGGGATGCTCGAGCATTTTCCGCCGGACGGCCTCATGGCCGACATCCTGAAAGAACGCCCCCAAATGCGAGCCAATGTGCTCACAAGCGCCCTCAACATGGAAGGCGACTTCTTGACGAAGCTCGGACCGTACACGGCCGGCGACCTGCTGCAGACGGCATATGAGGCCGGCGAGGCGGATGCCGGAAAAATCGTGGAGGCGAACACCTACCGCGCATGGGCCGAGGTTATCCCGCAGGCTGCGCTCTGGAATTTCATCTCGGGCCGCGAATGGTGGCGGAATCCGGATGACGGCGAACGGCAATACCTCCAGTTCCTGCTCGAAGCCATCCTCGCCCACGACTTCCTTCCGACAAAGGACTACCTCGACCAGCTGTCGCCGAAGGAGCTCGCTCCCGCGCTCAGCAAGAATAAACTCGAGGAGCTCTTTGCCGACGCGGCAATCACAGGTCACCGGAATGAGCCGTTTCACGCGGATCGCGTGTTCAAGATCGTCGGGGTTCCCGACTTTTTCGACGGCTTGCCGCCGGAATACCTGTTCGAACGTATCGTTCGTCGAACGGTGGATCGGCTCGGCATCCTGCGTTCCCAAACGATCCTCGAGGGATCCCCCGAAACCGCCGCAGCCATGGAGCAGGACGTCCAAGCCATCGGGCGCGCGCCGGGTGGCGAAGACGCGGAACGCATTCTCGCAACCGAACAGGCATTGGAGCCGTCCGGAACCGCTCCCGTCGAATTGCAGGCAATGACCGACGAGAATGCTCCCGAAACGACCGCGGCCACACCCGCGAGCAAGGAGGAGGAAGAAGCCGCAGAAGCGGAAGCCGGCGTTCATCACGGCAACAAAAAGCGCCGTGGAAAAACGACGACGCTCAAACCAGAAGCTGCGGTTCCGGAACCCCCGATGCAGGCGACGGAGGAGAGACCGATCGAGCACGGCTGGAGTGCCCCGCCGAATGACACCCACGAAGCCGTGCCTTCGACGAAAAGCTACGGGCCCGCCGATCCGGACAACGATTCCAGCGCATCCTGACCGGGCACTCATCTCCTCGATTCTCCAAAACGCGTCCCCGCCTTCGAGGACGCGTTTTCAATACCGTGAGACACGGATCGAGGGCTAAGGGAAACGGGTTTCGGGTTTCGGGGAAGATTGTGCTCCCCTACGCACCACGTCCTACAGGGCGCGGCATGCCGCGCTCCTACATCCTACTCCCTGTTCCTCATCCTACGCCCCACGTCCTCCCTACTCCCTACAAAAACGCCCTCGTTATGAGGACGTTTTTCTTGGTAGGCCCGCCTGGACTCGAACCAGGAACCGCCAAGGTATAAGCTTGGTGCTCTAACCAATTGAGCTACAGGCCCGGAATTGTTACGCGATCCTACTGGAAATCGCGCTTTTCTTCAACCATTGCCGGCATTGCCGACCATGCCATTCTACGCCATAATCGCCCCATGGCAGAACATTGGGTTATATCCCATGAAGACGCGGGAACGCGTCTTGACGTGTTTTTAAGCAAAACCATCGACCCACTAACACGTTCTCAAGCGAAAAAAAGCATTGAGGCGGGAATATATTCTGTGAACGGAACGCATGCAGCCGCGCATTATCTTCTGAAGTCGGGCGATGTGATTGCTTATGACGGCGAAAAAGAAATTCTCCGTGAGGAAGCGGAGGAGGACTCGCGGACCTTGCGCGTGGCCGCGGACGATCTCCGCATTATCGATGAAACGGACGCGTATATCGTGCTCGACAAGCAGGCAGGTGTGCTCATGCATCCGGACCATCACCATCCCCACGATCATCCTTCCGGTACGCTCATAGATGCCGTTATCGAACATGCGCCGGAGATCGTAAAGGTCGGCGACGACCCGGTACGGCCGGGCATTATGAGCCGCCTGGATAAAGATGTGTCGGGACTCGTGGTGATCGCAAAAACACAGGGCGCCTACGAAGCGCTGAAGAAGCAATTCGCGGAACATTCTGTAACCAAGGAATATCTGGCGCTCGTACACGGCGCGGTCGAACAGGATGACGCGGATCTCAAATTCCGCGTGGCACGATCATCAAGCAAGGCGCGCATGGCTGCCCTGCCGGAAGGAAGCGCCGAGGGACAGGCTGCATGGACGCATGTTCGCGTCATCGAACGATATGCGGGCGCGACGCTCGTGAAGCTCCAGATTTTGTCCGGGCGCACGCATCAAATCCGCGTGCACTGCTTCGCCTTCAATCATCCGGTGATCGGGGATATTCTGTACAAGCCGCGGCGGGCACAACGAAATATCAAAGCGCCAAGGCTCATGCTCCAAAGCATTCGTCTCGCATTCAACGACCCGGAGACGGGAGAACGGAAACAGTATGCGCTCGAACCCGACCCCGCCTTTGACGCCGTCATTTCCAGCCTTCGGAACAAAAAACCGTAATAGACGCCCGTGTCTTCGCCACCTTGCATCAATCACGATCAGAGGCGGTGAATTTCGCCCCGTATTCCTCCCCAATCTCCCGATGTTCGCCTCGGCGAACAAAAAAGGGAATCCCTTCTCCTCTATGATTCTCACCATCGCCGGTTCGCCCGGCACCGGAAAAACATCGGTCGGAAAAATTCTCGCGGACAAACTCGGCTACCGTTTCTATTCCATGGGCGGGCTTCGGGGAAACATGGCGCTCGAAAAAGGCCTGACGCTGGATGAGTTGAATGCCCTCGGTGAACAGGAAGGTTCCACAGATATTCCGGTAGACGAATATCAAAAGGAGCTTGGGCAGAAAGAGGATAACTTCGTTATCGAAGGACGATTGTCATGGCATTTCATCCCCCATTCCTTCAAAATTCTGCTCACCTGCGACCCAGCGGAAGCCGCGAGACGCATTTACCTTGCCAGGAAGCATGAGGCGGATACGCGAGAGGACGAACCCTTGTATGCGAGTCCGGAAGAAGCGGAAAAGGTTCTGCGTCTCCGGGTGGAGTCAGACAAGCGGCGATACCAAAAATACTACGGCATCGATTATCAGGATCAGGCGCACTATGATCTTGTCATAGATACGACGGACTCCTCCGAGCCTGAAGAAACAGCCGAACGCATCCTGGCCGAACTCCGGAAACGCAGGCAAGGATAGCCTCACGAACGGCGCGCTGCCATCTATTGACGGCGTAGCCTGCTTCCGCTATGATCCCGCCACGTAATACGCGCGAAACGCGTTCATGGTATGGCACAAACACAGCAGTACCGGATCATTCAGCCGGCGGAAGTCGCAACCGGCATGGTCATCCGGATTCATCAGAAAATCGTCGAAGGAAGCTCCAAAGACGCCAAGGAGCGTATTCAGGTATATGAAGGACTCGTGCTGAATGTCCGAGGGAAAAGCCCGAATCGAACCATGACGGTCCGAAAAGTCTCAAATGGCGTGGGCGTGGAAAAAATCTTCCCCCTTCATCTGCCGAGCATCGAAAAAATCGAGGCCGTAAAACAGTATAAGACTCGCCGGAAGAATATCGCGGCAGTTGTCGCCAGCAAAAAACGCCTGAAGGAAGTCCCCATCAAACCCGCGCGGATGAAACCTGCGCCGGCCATCCCGCAGGAATCCGAACGTCTTTCTGCATCAGAAGAAGCATCCGATGGACCGACAGTATCGATAGCAGAAGCTCCTGCGGAATCCGCACCGGTCGAAAAAACGGAACAGGAATCGTCGGAGAATGGCACAGAGGAAAAACAGCCGGCATAACCTACAGATACGGATAACGCGGAGCAATGCTCCGCGTTTTTGTTACGCTCCTACGTTGACATACGATTTTTCATGCGTATGATACAAGGCCACCCGTACGTTCCCCTCATACATCGGAAAAAACCGTGAACGACGAACCGGATCCCGGCAACGAACGCCCTGAACAGAACGCGGAGACCGTTTTGAGCTTCCTCCCTGTCCTTCTCCTCTTCGACGTTCCCGTCGCCTTCTGCATTGCCATCCCGCTCCGTATTCTGGTGAACCAGGGGGCCTTGCGCGATTCCGCCGGAATCCTCATCGGACTTTCCTGCTGCACCTTCATCATCGGCCTCATCGTCGCATACGAAACAGCCGTTCAGGATTGAACCGCATTAAAACGACCCCGTCTTCGGAGTCGTTTTCTGTATTTATTGAATGCTCTTGTCGACACCGATGCTCTGTACGCTGTTTCGGACGATATCCGGAACATAATCGAGCGAATTCGCTACGGGTTCGCCGAATTCATAATTGACGTAAAAGCTTTCGGGGATATCATCGATATATTGATTCCAGTTCGCGCCGAATATCCCCTGCGCCACGGACTCGTCCTTTAGCCATCGAAGGATCCCGCCGCGGCTCACCACATAGGTTTTTACGTCCGTCTGAAATTTAAGCATGCGCGTGCCCGGCCGGTATGTCACGTTCCCGCCGATCGGAATAAGCGACATTTGATCGAGGGGAATAATTTTGACGTTTGAAAAACTTGGATACCATGTAAAATACGTTTTTTCGTTCGGAAAAACGTAACGTTTGCCGTCTTTCGCATAATAATACACGGCTGTGTCGCTCTGCGTGAGCGGATCTCCGTCATCGGGGATTTTAATGAGATCACCGTCATTTAACGCCACAGCGATGCCGCCGCTTACCGACAAAGCCGCCTGGCGCACCAGAGCCTGTCCGTCCACGATCGCGGTAAAAACGGATCCGCCCTTTTTGAGCGAAGTGATTTTGAATTTCGCGCGGCCGAAAAGATCCGTCACATTATTGAGGATGGTGATGGTGTCCTCGCTGCCGCGGCTCGACTGAAGCGTCACATTCGCACCCACGACAGAACCCAAATTCATGTCCCGGAGAACCACGGTAACAATGGCATACTCAATCCCGTCGGCCTCGATCTCCGCTTTATCAATGCCGACCGTTGAGTTTTGATAGTCGATTTGCGCCGCCAGCGCGAATGCGGGCGCGGCAAGGCAAACGGCTGCCACAAAAACACAGAGGCGTTTCAACATATGCGGCATTGTAACGCAGGTGCGTCTCCGAACAAAATGCCGATCTCGCGCCGTCCTCCTAGTCTTTCAGAACGGGCTTCAAATACACGGCGGTGAGCGAGCCTTTTTGCTTCGCTACCTGCTCCGGCGTCCCTTCGGCGATAATTTTTCCGCCGCGGATGCCGCCCTCCGGCCCCATGTCAATCACCCAGTCGGCGGATTTAATGACGTCCAGATTATGTTCGATCACGAGAACGGTATTTCCCCTGTCCACGAGCGCCGACAAAACGCCCAAAAGCCGCTTGATGTCCTCAAAATGAAGCCCGGTTGTCGGTTCGTCCAGAATATACAATGTCCTTCCCGTTGCCCGGCGGGACAGCTCGGTTGAAAGCTTGACGCGCTGGGCCTCGCCGCCGGAAAGCGTCGTTGCCGGCTGACCGAGTTTGACATATCCGAGACCCACGTCATGAAGTACGGAAAGTTTTTCATAAATGAGCGGCTGGTCTACAAAAAACCGCCGCGCCTCTTCAACCGTCATTTCCAAAACGTCTGCAATGTTCTTGCTGCGCCAATGAATTTCGAGCGCCTCCTGATTGTACCGGCGTCCATGGCACTCGCTGCACTCCACATATACATCCGGCAGGAACTGCATTTCAATCTGTACATACCCGTCGCCGCCGCACGCTTCGCAACGGCCGCCGCCTTTCACATTAAAAGAAAACTTTCCTGCGTCGAATCCGCGCATCTTTGCTTCGGGAATACCTGCAAAAAGATCGCGGATCACGGTAAATACCCCTGTATACGTAGCCGGATTGGACCGCGGTGTCCGTCCGATGGGCGACTGGTCTACAGAAACCACTTTATCGAGATGCTGGATGCCTTCGATTTTTTTGTGCGGACCCGGCAAATCTTTTGCATTATAAAAATGAGCGGACATCGCCCGCGCGAGAATATCCAATACGAGCGTGGATTTGCCGGAACCCGACACGCCGGTGACGCAAGCCATGAGGCCGAGCGGGAGTTTAAAATCGACATTTTTCAGGTTATACGCCGTTGCGCCGCGGACGACGAGCATTTTCCCGTTTCCGCTTCGCCGTTTTGCCGGCAATTCCAGCTCGCGCTTTCCCGTAAGATAAGCGCCGGTGAGCGACTCCTTGTTCCTCTTAATATCGCCGAGCGTGCCCTTGGCGATAATTTCCCCGCCGTATTCGCCCGCACCGGGGCCCACATCCACCACGAAATCTGCCGCCTCCATGACGGCCTGATCATGCTCCACCACGATGACGGTATTTCCCAGATCGCGGAGACGCTTCATGGTATGAATAAGCTTATCATTGTCCCTCTGGTGCAGACCGATGGACGGCTCATCCAGAATGTAAATGACACCCGAAAGCTCCGCGCCAAGCTGGGCCGCCAAACGCACGCGCTGGGCTTCGCCGCCGGAAAGGGACATGGCGCTCCGGTCCAGCGTAAGATAATTCAACCCGACTTCGACAAGATTTTTGATGCGACGCTGGATTTCGCCCGACAACTGATCCACGATAAGCCGTTCCCGTTCCGTAAAACCCAGAGGATCGTCCTTCCGCTCGTTTTTCACTCGCATGATTTTCGAGGCCTTCGCCTTTTTCGGACCGGTGCCGAGCGCGCGAAACCATGCCTCAAGGTCATCAAGCGGCATCATCACCAAATCGGCAATCGTGCGTTCCGCCATGGTGACGGAAAGCGCCTCGGTGCGCAAACGCCGACCTTCGCATACGGGACATGTCAGGACGCGCATGTAGGATTCGATTTCTTTTTGCACGTATTCCGAATCGGTTTGCCGGTATTTTTCTTCGAGCATCGCGAGAATGCCTTCGAACCGCATATCCTTCCCCCCGACGTCATAGGTTTCATCGCCGGTTCCATCCAAAATAATCTGAACGGCTTTTTTCGAAAGCGCATTTACCTCCTCGTGGATGGAAAATCCGTGCCGTGTACCCACGGCCTCGAGAAGCTTGAGATGCGATGTCTGGTTTCCGGCAATGCGCGTCCACGGTTTAATGGCGCCCTGCGCAATTGTCAGCCGGCCGTTCGGAATAACAAGTTCCGGTTCCAAAACGAGTTTCGTACCGAGACCGGTACAAGCGGCACAGGCGCCATGAGGCGAATTGAATGAGAACAGCCGCGGCTCGAGCGCGGGAAGGGAAACATTGCATGCCGCGCAATATAACGATTGCGAATACAGCGTTTCGTCGAGCGTGTCTTTGTCGAGGACGGCGAGAAGACCGTTCCCGAGTTCCAACGCCTGTTTAACGATTTCGAGCATGGACTCAATAACCATGGCGGCATTGGCCTCGATGCTCGATATGACGACTTCGATGGTATGCGGAAGCTTTTTGTCCGGCTTCACCCGCAAAAGCTCGTCGATATCCACGAGCGTTCCGTCATACCGTACTTCGTGATACCCGGCGTTCTGCGCTGCCTGCAAAATCACTTTATGCTCTCCCCGCTGTTCCCGGACCATGGGCGCGAGAAGAACGAGGTTCGCCTTCTGCGATTGTTTCAGAATCTTTTCCGCGATTTCTCTGGGCGATTGTTCGGCCACTGGTTTGCGGCAGACGGGACAATGTGCCCGTCCGGCCCTCGCGAACAGGAGCCGCAGAAAATCATAGACTTCCGTAACCGTTCCCACAGTGGAACGCGGGTTATGCGAGCTGGACTTTTGATCGATGGCGACCGTGGGAGACAACCCTGTAATCTCGTCCACGTCCGGCTTGTCCTGAAGCTCCAAAAACTGGCGGGCATAGGAGGACAGGCTCTCCATATAGCGCCGCTGACCCTCGGCATGGATGGTGTCAAAGGCGAGCGAGGATTTTCCGGAACCGGATAATCCGGTAATGACGATAAGCTTGTCTTTCGGAAGAGACAGCGAAATGTTTTTGAGGTTGTGGACGCGCGCCCCTTTGATGGAAATGGAAGTTGTCGGTGACATGTGGGCCTCATGCATGCTTGAAATGCAATGAACGCGAGGCTACCACGGATTTTCATACGGGGCAAGGGGGAGGGAAGGGTAGCCATGGGCCGCGGGCCATGCGGGATGCACCATGCGGTATGCGGAAAGTGCGTAGTTGCGTAGTACGTAGTTGCGTAGGGGGAGCATAATTCTCCCCGAACTCCGTAACCCGTTCCCTTTGCCCTTAGCCCTTTGCCCTGTTCCCTTTTGCTCATTGCTTTACGGACATTTCACCTTTCCGCATTTTGCGCCGGGGTTGATGAGTTTTAAAGCCGCGCATGCGACATCGCCGATGTATGTACATGTACAAAACTGGCCGGCTGAACCTAGGCACGGCATCCTCGTTGCACCGCATGTCTGATCCTAAACGCAACCGGTAATTTACCCTGACGCCTTCCCTTTGCAGAGTCCTGCAGCGACCGGGTCGGAAGGCGCATTGGCATCGGACATCATAAAGTCGCATGTAATGGGGGCATCGCCGTTTATGGCGGCGCGCAATTCGTCGGCAGACCAGAATTTGAGCGGCTTCTTGGGGTCATCAACGAGGTTTCCCTGCTGATTGGCGCATGAAATAGCCTCGGCGATCTGCGTAAAATCCGTCGCCGTTCTTCCATCCGAATACCCGGGACCCTGTTTGGCGCTCCCGCGAACGCATTGCTGTTTGACGACTAGCAAATAATCATCTCCCGTAGGATCGAGAATCGGTTTGGAGGGTGTAAGCCCGCGATCATAGTACTTCATGGCCAGCATGGCGCCGCGCAATCCTCCCTTTGTTGAACAAAAACTCTCGGCATCTTTTACGACATTTTCGGTGAGCGCAAAGGAGTAGTTCCGAAATCCGGTCTTGCGCGTGTCTGTGACTTCATTGCCCTGGAGACCCACGGCCTCAAATCTGTTTTGAAACGGCACTTTCATGCTTCCCTCGATGGCGGCGACATCGTTATTTTGCGCGTAATTGCAGAAGAAAATAAGATACGCCTCTGTCGGACGACGAAAATCCATATAGGTGATCGACCCGGCGAAAACGGCCTTGCTGCAAACAAATTTTGCGCTTCTCTGTCCCCGGCATTCTATAGCTTCTCCGTCCGCGCAAGATTGGCAGAGCTCCCCCTTGGGACACACGTTTCCCTCGCATGCGTCGGCAATGGGATTATTTTCCAAATAGTAAAATTTCCCGCATTCGGTTTTGTCGCCCGGGGTATTGAAATTGGCGGGATTGGCCGCGATCGTTTGATACGCGGGAACCTGAAGCCGATCTTCGCCGGCCAGCGCAAATTTTCCCGATCCGGCAATATCCTTGCAGAACTGGGTCTGAATGAACTGTATGGTGTTGACCATGTACACCTTGAGCGGATTCAGCGTGAGCGTATTCGGATTAATCGTCCGCAAAATCGTCACCGCCCCGATGACGAGCAGCATGCCCACCACGGCATCGATCATGTATTTTTTCCCCTGCTCGATTTTCGGCATGGCGCTTCCCACCAAATACAGAAATGCGCCGAAAATGAACATGACCGTGCTTATGACGGCGATGACGGAAATGAGGTAGCGATAGGCGGTAATGACATAATTGGCCATTCCCTGCACCTGCGACACATTCCCGATTTTTGTATTGAGGGTGATAATCGGCTCCTTGGCATAACAGCGCCCCTTGCCGCTCGGGCATTCCGCATACGTTTCGAAAACACCGTCCTGCGTGCTGCATTCATCGGGACGAAAGCAGGTCATGTTCAGCGAAATTTGAGCGGCCGCGCCGGTTTGAGCCACAGACGGCGCGCTGCCGCCCGCCGTCTGGATGAGATACGGCAACGCTCCTGCGCATTTGGACGCGGTTTTCCTTGGCGCGCATGCCGCATCGCATTCTTCGCGGGTTACACCCTGCGCACTGCCCGCCACGCCGATTAACACGGGTGTTCCCTCCGCTTTTCCTGAACAACCCTGCGATGTATCGCCTTCGGCGCATTCGCAATAGCATGCCGACGTTCTCAATAGCGGAAGCTTATTCTGATTCAATGGCCTATCGCGCAGATAGCTGATGACGCCATCTGGCGGAGGCGTATGACCCTGCTTCAGGGTGACCAGGGGACCGGACAACTCAAAATTATCCTTCACATATTCCGCCCATTTGTCGTTGCGGCAGAATGTCGTGAACTCATTGCAATCGGCCTTGGCCGGCCCCTTGATTTCGCACCAGCCTTTTTCTGTGGCGAATTTGATTGCGCTGTAGATGTGCGGAATGGCATTCGGTTGCGCCCGCGCCGGCGACGGCGCGATGAACACCGCATATGCCAGCAAAAAAACCGCTGTTGCTGCCAAAACATGTACTGCGCGCAATGCCCTCTTCATACCTATTTCGGCTGGGCTTCCAAAAACTGATTCAGCACCAGGGTAAATGTTTTTTCATCCATGAGTCCCTGAAAGCGGACGCCGTTCACGAAAAACGTGGGCGTTCCCTGCACGCCGGCGCGGCGTCCGTCGTCGACATCTTTATCGATTTTCCTGTCGTACGTGCGCGCCTCCATGCACGCGTCATACTGCGCCATATCGACGTTCACGAATGTTGCAAGTTTGCGGAGATCGTCCGGGCTCATGTGTTCCTGATCCATGTACACGAGGTCATGAAAACGCCAGTAGGGATCCTGCCCCTGGGCGAGAATACAATTGGCCGCAAGCGCCGCATTTCTCGCATCGGGATGAATTTCTGAAACGGGAAAATCGCGTATCAAGAAATGCACCTGATTCCCCATGGCGGCGATAACACGCCGCACGATGGGCGCCTGTTCCTTGCAGAACGGGCATTGGTAATCGGCAAACTCAATAACGGTAACGCGCGCGCTCCTGTTTCCAAGTTCCGGCGCCAGTCCCGCGGGGGTGAGCCGCTCGATATCCGCGGGTGTCACCTTGGCATTCGCGACATACGAAGAAAGGCTCGCCTGCATGCGGCGCGCATTCGGGTCCACGATGGCGCCGCTCTTCAGCCGAAGGTAATATCCGACGGTCAAATAGCCGAACCAGACTAGGGGCAGGAGAATCAAAAAACCGAGAACCGAGAACAGGATCAGCATGAGACGTTTACGCCGGGTTTTCCGAAGATCAAACTCGGCTGGAGCCGCGTCGTTCACGCGGATTATCATATCATGCGGCGGCTCCGTACGTCAGCGCGTGAAGAGACGCATCATGTCGGCCGCCGTTGACAAACGGGCCTGCCGGAGCTACCCTCCCAGCACTTCATCTATGCGGGAACTTCTGTTACCGATTATCCAAATGATCCTGTCGGTGCTGCTCGTGGCCGCTATTTTGCTGCAGCAGCGCGGTTCGGGCCTGGGCGCGGCGTTCGGCGGCGGCGGAGACGTATTCCGGACAAAACGCGGCGTTGAAAAAATCCTCCACTACGCCACCATCGGGCTGGCGATGCTCTTTTTCGGCAACGCCATTCTCACCGTTCTCCTGGCGTAATCCATGCGCGCGATTCTCGCGAAGATCCGCGTCTTGTTCCATCGGATATTCTTCTGGCACGAGGGCGGAAAACAATCTTCGGAATTTATCCCGAATGCAGGGCATGATCATGCCCTGGTATTGCATGTCGCTGAACCGTCGAAAATCCCGCGCTGGCGCCAACTCCGTTACGTTAGCCATGTCCTAAACATCAAAGAACGGCGGGCGCTCATTGCGGCAGCGCTCGTATTCGCGCTGGGCATCGCCGGAACCGCCTGGGCGATTTCGACCGAACGCATGATTCGCGTACCGTCGAATGGCGGACGCATGATCGAGGCGGTCGTCGGCGCCCCCAAAACCATCAACCCCCTTTACGCCGCCAAGAGCGATCCGGATCAAGATCTGACCTCTCTCGTCTATGCCGGGCTCTTCCGCCGAACCGGCGGAACCGGCGTGGTCCCGGACATCGTGGAACGCTTTGAATGGTCGGAGAACGGCAAACGGCTGCGACTCGAACTCCGCAAGGATGTGCGTTTTCATGATGGGACGCCTCTTACGAGCGATGATGTGCTTTTCACCATCCACGTCGCAAAGAACCCGGCCTGGAGAAGCACATACGCGAATGCCCTCCGGGACGTAAACGGAGAACGAATCGACGACTATACGCTCGACATCGTCCTGAAGGAGCCGGACATTTTTATTTTGGATGCACTGACCATCGGCATTCTCCCCGCGCATATTTGGCTGGATATTTCGCCGGGAAATGCCCTGCTCGCCGATGCGAATATACGACCGATCGGCGCAGGTCCGTTTAAAATCCACTCGTTCCGCAAAGACACGCGGGGCGTGATGCTTGCCTATACGCTGGAACGGTACGAAGGCTATCACGGCATTCAGCCCTTCCTGTCCCAAATAGAATTCCGCTATTTCCCGTCGAAAGAACAGGCGGAAGACGCATTGCGCGGCGGACGCGTTGATGCGCTCGCCTTTGTGGAGAGCGGCAGTATCGGCAGACTCACCGGCAATGAGCGGTTGACCTATGCAACCATCGAGCTTCCGCAGGAGACCATCGCCTTCTTCAACCTGAATGACGAACTGCTGAAGAATTCCAAAGTGCGCCAGGCGCTCGCGCTCGCCGTGGACCGAGAACTTGTGGTGGACGCGCAAGCCGGCATTTCGACGCCCGTGTACGGCCCGTATCCTTTTGACGATGTGACGCCGACAGCTTCTTCCTCCGAAGAACGGCTGGATGCCGCGCGCGCTCTCCTCGCGGAAGCGGGGTGGGTGCAGGTGATGAATTCCGAAGTCCGAATTCGAAAGGACACGGCACAGGGATCGCCGTCGAGCACCATGAGCGCAACGGCGTCATCCACCGAACTCGTACTCACCATTTCGGTCCCGCAAGTAGCGGACCTCATCAGCGTGGCGCAGGTGCTTGCGCGACGCTGGTCGCTCTTGGGCGCGAAGGTGAATGTGGACGTGGCGGATCCGGATCAGCTGGCCCAGCGCGCCACGCGCGCCCGCGATACGCAGATTCTGGTCTGGAACGTGCGTCTGAATCCTTCGCAGGATCTTTACCCCGTATGGTGGAGCGGAAACGCCAAAGGCAATGGCCTGAACCTGTCCAATTTGTCGGATCGCAATGTGGACGATGCCATAGAGGCGCTCCGAAGCGCGACCACCACGGAGGCGCTCAAGGCCGCACGAAAAACCCTGTCGAATGCCATTCTCTCACGAGATCCTGCCGTCTTTTTGACGCGCCCTGCCTATGGCTACGTATATTCTTCGGACATTCGCGGCGTCAGCGACAGGCTCGAACTCGGCACACCTTCAGACCGCTTCCTCGATATACCGAATTGGTATGTAAAGACGCGGTGGGCATGGAAATAGGTTATTGGTTTTCGTTATCAGGTATTCGTTGTCCGTTATTATCTCTCTGCCTTACAAAAACGAATAGCCAATACCCAAAAACCTGCCGACATCCCTCTTGAAAAACAGAAGGTTCTCATCTATTCTAGCGCGGCTGGATATAGACGCGGGCGAGTGGCGGAACTGGTAGACGCACTGGCTTCAGGAGCCAGCGGGGGCAACCCCATGAGAGTTCGAGTCTCTCCTCGCCCACCATACACACGAGCGCCGACATGCGCTCGTGTGTATATTTCGGAGCGACTGCGCATCTCTCTTTTACGTACCCAACCTGCAAACACGTCTCTCTGTATGACCGGAGAGGAGGGCGGCCTTGCCAATATATTCATTCGCGAGAATGGTTTCATAGGCTCCTCACCCTCTGACTCGCATTTTGCTATACTCCTTCGTATATGGAACGACTGAATATCCCGGTATTGCTTGGTACAGCCCGTGAAGGACGCGCGAGCGAAGGGCCGGCAAAATATATCCACCGCCTTCTCTTGGAAAAAGACGTGGAGAGCGCGCTCATCGATCCGCGCGATTATCATGAAAAAAAGACCTTCGAAAAAGAGCGTGTTCAACCCTGGGCAGATATCATGAAGCGCGCGGACGGGCTCGTTATTGTAACGCCGGAATACAATCACGGATATCCGGGTCCGCTCAAAGAAATGCTGGATGCCCTCTATGAAGAATTTGCGCGCAAGCCCGTGGCTGTCTGCGGCGTATCCGCCGGCATGCTGGGTGGCGCGCGCGTTGTGGAACAGGTGAAACTCGTGGCCATCGAGCTCCACATGTGTCCCATCCGCGAATCCGTGTATTTTTCGGATGTACGAAATCTCTTCAATGAGAAAGGCGACATAACGGATCCCGGCTTCGATGCGCGATGCGCTCAAATGTTCGAAGAGCTTTTCTGGTTTACCCGCGCGCTCAAAGCCGGACGCGAGGGAGTTGTCCGGGAATAAAGCGAAGGGGTACGGTTTGGGGAAATTATCGCTGGGAACTTTTGGCAATTGGGAATTGGGAATTGGGAAAAGAGGGCAAAGGGCAAAGGGAACGGGGTTCGGGGAGAATTATGCCCCCTACGCAACTACGTACTACGCCCTACGCAGCTCTCCTACTCCCAACTCCCCGCTCCCCACTTCCGACTTCCTGCCGACGAGCCGATAATTGACAAAACGGACATCGTGGAGTATTATGACTTCTCGAAGTGACATTTCGCGATTTCCTGACTCTGTCGGGACCTCGCGATCGGTACGAATGCGCATACGCATCCGGACCATCCAACGCGACACAATCGAAATTCTTAACCCGCCAAAACCGCGGATCGCAAAACGTTGATTTTTTCAAATAAACGGCAATTGCCTCACGGTTTCTGGCATTTCACATGTTCAATGTTCTATGGAAGCAATGAAAAATGACGGTCGTCCCTCCTCCGGGAGCGGTTCGGCCGGTTCGGGACGTCCTCCTTCGCGCGGATCATCCCACAAAAAGGGAATGTCGTCCCATGGCGGACGAAAACCATTCCATCCCGGCAAGCCGGGACAAAAAAAACACGGCCATGCAGGCATGTCCCTCAAAGAGGGGTTCGCCAAAGAAGAAGGACCGCGCCGTCGGAAAAAATCGGATCGTTTCGGCGGCCGCGGCGGAGGAGCTTTTTCCTCGCTCCCCCGCATGTCCGCCTTTAAGCATAAGCCGTTTTTAAAAACCGGTACGGATAAAGACACGCTTTCGCACGGAGACCGGCTCCGAGTCATCGTTCTCGGCGGCAATGAAGAAGTCGGACGCAACTGCACCATTCTCGAATACGGCAATGACATTATTATCATTGACCTCGGTCTTCAGTTTCCGGACGAGGATATGCCAGGCGTGGACTATATTATCCCGAATATCTCGTATCTGAAGGGGAAGGAAAAGAATGTCCGGGCAATTGTCATTACGCATGCGCACTATGACCATATCGGCGGCGTCTCCCATCTGGCTTGGCGGCTCGGGAATCCTCCGATTTTCGCCGCAGACCTTACCTGCGGCATCATCAACAAGCGGCATCAGGACCATCGGGACCTTCCGCCGCTCAATCTGCGTTCGGTAAAATCCGATGACGTGCTCCAGCTCGGGCAATTCAAGCTCGAATTCTTCGGCGTGGCCCACTCGGTGCCGTCCTCGCTGGGCGTTGTGGTGAATACCCCGTGCGGGATTATCGTGCATACGGGCGACTTCAAGCTCGACCCGAACCCGGGTTCGCAATCCATCCAGGAGACGCACAAAATCAAAGCGCTCGGCAAACGGAATGTTTTGGCGCTCATGATCGACTCCACGAACGCATCCCAACCGGGACGGCAGATTGCGGAACATGAAATTCAGACGAATATCGACGAAATCATCACCAATGCCGAAGGACGCATTATCATCGGCACATTCGCGTCCATGATTGCCCGTATCCAGCAGATTATCCTCGCCTGCGAACGGAACGGCCGAAAAGTTGCCGTGGAAGGCTTCTCTATGAAATCGAATGTCGCCATTGCCCAGGAACTCGGCTACATGAAAATCCAAAAAGGCACGCTCATCGACTCCAAGCAAATCCATTCCTATCCGCGAAATAAGGTGGCGGTGATTTGCACGGGCGCACAGGGCGAGGAACGCGCGGTCCTCATGCGCATTGCAAACCGCGAACATCCGTTTTTGTCCATTGAGCCGGGCGATACCGTGGTGTTCTCTTCGTCGGTCATTCCGGGCAATGAACGGACGGTGCAGCGCGTGAAAGACACGCTCTACCGCGAGGGCGCGGACGTGGTGCACTATAAAATGATGGACGTGCACGCCGGCGGACATGCCAAACAGGAAGACCTGGCCGAAATGCACGAAATGGTGAAACCAAAATACATCATTCCGATCGAAGGCCATTATTCCTTCCTGTGCGAACATGCGAAAGTGGCCATCCAGAACGGCTTTCCGAAGGAACGGATCTTTATTGCCGACAACGGACAAATCATGGAATTCGATAAAAAAGGAAACGGCGTCTTGACCAACAAGAAGGTGCCCACCGAATACGTGTTCGTGGACGGACTCGGCGTTGGCGATACTAATCAAATCGTGCTCCGCGACCGGCAGGAGCTGGCCGGGGACGGCATTATGATTGTTGTCGCCGTCATCGAAGCACGCACCGGCGTCCCGCTCGCGCTCCCCGACATTATTTCGCGCGGATTCATCTACATGAAGGAATCCCAGGATCTCATTCAGTCCGCGCGGCGTTTCTGCGCCAAAGTTCTGAAAGACAATGATCCGAACTCCGAGGCGAATCCCACCTATCTCAAGGAGAAACTCAAGGATGAGCTCGGCGAATATCTCTTTAAGAAAACCGAACGCCGTCCGATGATTTTGCCCGTGATTGTGGAAGTGTAAAAGAAATTGAAAGCCGCAAACGCTTTTGATTTTTTTAAAAAATCAAAAGCGTACGTTCAGAGGAGGTTCCCCTACGCAACGACGCACCCCTATACTTCCTACTCCCCACTTCCTAACTTCCTGTCCTCGCATCCTGCTCACCGTGTTCTGCTTCCTGAAATCCCCTCATCACGCTACACTGCCCGGCAGTATGAAAGCCCTCTGTTTTTCCGGCATACAGCCCACGAATGTCATCCATATCGGCAATTATATCGGCGCGCTCAAGCAATGGAGCGATCTTCAGCACCGGTATCCATGCTATTTTTGCGTAGTGGACCTGCATGCCGTCACCGTAACGCAGGATCCAAAACTCCTCCGCGAAAATATCCTGAACACGGCGGCAACGTATTTGGCGGTGGGCATTGACCCCAAACGGTCTCGCCTGTTTATCCAGAGCGAGGTGAAAGAGCATGCCGAACTCGGATGGCTTTTGGGCACTATCGTGAAAATCGCGGAACTACAACGCATGACGCAGTTCAAGGACAAATCCAAAAAACGCGGCGAGAGTGTTGGCGTAGGCTTGTTCACCTATCCGGCGCTCATGGCCGCGGATATTTTGCTCTATGACACGACCGTCGTCCCGGTGGGAGAAGACCAAATGCAGCATGTGGAACTCACACGGACCATCGCACGCCGTTTCAACCAGCAGTTCGGTGACACCTTCGTAGTCCCGGAAAGCCTTATCCAAACCACGGGCGCGCGTATTATGGGACTTGATGATCCGACAGAAAAAATGAGCAAAAGCGCTCGCTCCCCCATGAATTACATCGCCCTCACGGATGACGATGACACCGTCAGAAAGAAGGTGATGCGCGCCGTTACCGACAGCGGAGACGACGTTTCATATGACCCGAAGAAAAAACCCGCGATTTCCAATCTTCTCACGATCTATCACCACATGACCGGCACGCATTTAAAAGATACGGAAAAGAAATTCTCCGGCAAAGGATATGGCGATTTCAAAAAAGCGCTTGCGGAAGCGGTTATTGAGCATATTGCGCCTGTCCGGAGGAAGATTGCGGAATATCGGAAGGATCCGCAGCAATTGATGAAACTATTGGACGAAGGACGCGATGCCGCCTGTGAGGCCGCAGAGAAAAAAATGAACCTGGTACGCGACAGGATGGGTCTAGGGCGCCGATAGCCTGATCCTCGTGCAAATACGCTCCTCGAGATTATTCCGTTATCCTGCGGAATTATTTTTTCGTATACACCCACGTGCCGTCCCAGCCGTCTGCCGGGGGCTCCTGCAAAAAATGCTGCGTGCGGGCGCGAAGGAGGAACGAGGGCGCATCGTCGGGGAACGATCTTAAAAGATCGTCGCAAGCCGATGAGGCTTCGCGGAACCGTTTGGAAAAATACAAATCGAGCGCGGCTTCAAAGGATGCGGCAAGAGTTTTTTGCTTCTTGGTCGCTTTCGGCGACTCCGCGACGGCTTCAAAAATGGTCACGGGCTCTGTTTTTCCCTTTACCGCCACCTTGTCGAGCTTGCGGAGGAGAATAGCCCCATCGAGATCGTCCGCCGTGGCCTCCGTAATGATCGTGCTCACGCCGTATTCCTTGGTGAGTCCCTCGAGCCTCGATGCGAGGTTTACGGCATCCCCGATAACGGTGTAATCCGTGTGGATTTTCCCGCCGATATTCCCCACGATCACTTCACCCGTATTCAGGCCCATGCCCACCCGCAGCTTGAGATCGCCGAAGGCGCCCTCCGTATTCATGGCATCGAGCGCTTCGCGCATGCGCAGGGCGGCGGTAACGCCGCGAAGGGCGTGGTCGGCCTGGTCAAGCGGCGCATTCCAAAACGCCATCACAGCATCGCCGATGTATTTGTCGAGCGTTCCTTCCGTGGAAAACACAATATCCGTCATGCGCTCCAAATAGCGGTTCAGGTATTCCACCAGCGTCTCCGCATCCATGGACTCGGAAATGCTCGTGAACCCGCGGATGTCCGAAAAAAATATGGTCATGCGCCGCCGGTCGCCGCCGAGTTTGAGCTTGGCCGGATCTTTCAGGATGCTGTCGACCACCGAGGGGGTCACATACCTCGAAAAGACGCCGCGCAACTCTCGTTTTTCCTGTTCCGCCGCCATGCGCCGTTCGAGCGTGACCATGGCATAGCCCGCTCCGAGTACGAATGTGGGCCATACCACGTCTATAACGAATCCTCGATCAAATGCCACGAAAGCCGTAATAAGAATGGCGGCCCACATGGCGACCGACAGTAGCGCGCTCCATCGCGCGCGGACCAGAGGAATAAGCAGTCCCATAAAAGCGCCGAGCGCGAGCAAAAGCAGGGCAGTGGCCCAGCCGGGCGCAGGAACGAGCCATCGCCGCGACAGCAGGGTATCGAGCAGGGACGCATGAATTTCCACGCCGGGCATGGGCGCCCCCAGGGACACGGGAGTGATTTGCTCATCGTGCAGATTCGGCGCCGTGCTCCCCACAAGGACAATGCTGTTTTTGAATATGGAAAGATCGGTATTGTCCAAAAGAATGTCGGCAGCGCTCACGCGGGGAAACGCGGCACCGGGCTCTCCAGGGTAATTCGCGAGTATGCGTCCCGCGCCGTCGCTCGGGATGGTACTCATATCCGGCGCGCGATTGACGAATTGCGCGATTTCATACGCGAATGCCGAAACGATGTTTTCTCCCGACGAATCCGCGACGCGCAATGGCACGCGCCGCACCACCCCGTCATCGTCGGGCGGCGTATTCGTGTGGCCGGCGCGCGCCGCGGCGTTCAAAATGGTCGTGATGCTCTTGAGGACGCCGTCCGGCGCATAGCTGAAACCGCCTCCAGATGTCCGTTTGAGTGGAAGCTCAACGGGCAACACCACGTTTCCGGCATCGATCATGGCCGCGGCGAGCGCATTGTCGTTTTGCGCATCCTGCGGCTCCGGAAAATTCACATCATACCCGATCACGGCGGCGCCGGCCCTGTGCAGTTTCCGGATAAGATCCCCGTGAACGCGGCGATCCCACGGCCAGCGGCCGATGCGGGTAATGGACGCATCGTCGATGGCGACAATGACGATGGACGGATCCGGCGTGCGTTCCAGAAAAAAACGATCCGTCGCCCGATCGCTCCAGCTGCCGAGAATGCCGGAGGCAAACGCGAGCGCCCCGAAGACGCCAACCCCGATTCCGACCGCGAGCGGACGCCGAAGGTTCTTGTGTTCCGTGCGCTCGCGCATAGAATAGGCGCTCCGATCAACGGATATTGAGCGTAATATCCCCCGTTACGGTGACGCCGCCCTCGGTAAACGATCCAAGGATAAGCGCCGTCCCGACATAATCAAGCTGAGCGGTAAAAAAGCTGCCGTTCATGGAGCCGGCGGCAGGCGTGGGCAATTCATACACCGTTTGCGCCGTCACCGCTTTGCGATACCCGTTGCTGTACACGGCAGAAGCGATAATCTGCGTGGTCGGATTCTTATATGCATCGATAAGCAATCCCTGGGACGATGAAAGCTCGAGCCCCGTGAGCGTCACCTGACCCTGAACGGTGACCGTAGCCGACGATGTGCGGACGGTGCCGTTGTCGTTCAAACTTGCCTGCACGGTAATGGTCCCCTGCTGGCTGCCCGTGACGGTGGGACCGTTCAGATTTCCAACGCCATTCACAATGACAAAGGTAGATTTCGCGGTGACGTCCGCAATGGCGCCGGCGGCTGTTTTCGCCTCAACAATAAGATTCGCCGCCTGCCCCACATTCACCGGATTCGGCTGAATAAAGAGCGTGATGGATTGGTATTGGGGACCCTGCGGAGAGTCACCCTCTCCCGGCGACCCCGTTTGCGGAGGCTCCCTCGGCGGTTCGGACGGGGGAGGCCCAAGAAGCGTGGACGTGGCTGCGTCCGTTCCGTCTTCCGTGGACGTTGCCGTTTCATCAGACAAAGCTGGAGTCATGGCCGCCCGAAGCGCATGCCGTTCCGCCAAACCCCGCGCGATCAAGGCCGCAAGCTTTCCCCGAAGCGCCCGGCGCGCCTCCTTTGGGAGGGATGGCAACATCGATTCGGATTCGCGGGCGATGTTCTGAATTCCGCTTTCGGCCACGCTAAGCGATGTGGCGGCATCGGTAAATTTCCGTGCCGCGCGGAAACGGGCCGCCTCATTCAATCGCGCATCAATGCCGAGCATGCGAACATACAAAAGCGCTGCGTCATTCCCCTCTTCGAGAGCTTCCAGCAGATTTTCCAGACGCTGCTTGAACGGGAACAGCGGAGAATCCGGACCGGCGTCCGCCACGAGAATATTCACCCGGGCAATGGCGATGCGCATGCTCCTCCGCTCTCGTTCCATGGTTGCCCCTCGGAGCTGGGTGCGCGCATGCGTCTCGATCCGCGCGAATTCCTGGGCGGCCAATCCTGTTTTTCCTTCTTCGACCAGATTGAGGATACGGGCGAACCGTCGCGCGAAATACCTGGAGGCGAGCGCATCTTTCCGTTCATCGGAGGCGAATGCCAAATGCAAATTTTCCGATGCCCTGCTTATGCCATACAGCACGCTGTCCGGACCGACGCCGCCCATCCGAAGAAACATCGTTTTCATCCGTTCCCGCTCATCATTCACAAACGCCTCATCGGACTCCGTATTCCAACTGAACCACGGGCCGGATGTTACTTCTTCGGATATCGTTGAAGTCGCCTGAAGGTTCCCATCCGAGCCGTAGCGGGCACTCTGCCCTTCGGCGACAGCGCCGGGCGATTCAAGAAGAATTCCCTGACTCGGGGCCACATCCACCGCCGACTGGCTCACCCAGAGTTCGGACGATCCGTCAGAAGCGGAAGAGATGTCGAATGCCGTTCCGCGCACCGTCGCCACCACGGCGCTGGTTTCCACGGCATACGAGCTTTCAATGTCGAACAGTTTCAAAACACGCGACCATATGCGTCCGGTTCCGAGTTTCAAAAGGATGTTTACCTTGGTCGGATCCTCCGCGTTTATCATTGCCTTCGTTACCGTCACTTCCGTGACATTCCCCAAACGGCTTTCCCCCTGGCCGCCAAAACGAATGACCGCGACGCCATTGGCGTCGGTTTTTACGCTCCATCCTTCGCCGATCTCCATGCCAGTCGCGGCGTTCTCCCACAGCGTTGTGCCGGGCCGCCTGACCTGTACATTCGATTCCTGAATATCAAGCGTCACGCCGCGTGGCGCTTCCGAAGAAACGGATCCGAGCAGCCAGAACCAAATACCGACTCCGCACATCACGACAATCGCGGCACCCGCGACAAGCATCCATTTTTTCATAGAAAATCATTGCTAATTTAGCATTCATCGGATCGTCTGTCACGTTTCGCGCATCCGGTCTTTTCCGTCCATTGACGCAATGTCAAAAATAGGTTACATTATTTCGGCTCGGGTAAAGCAGACGGCCGCGTCCCGGTAAAAACGGGATGAGGAAAGTCCGAACACCGTTTGGAGCAGCAATGTTCCTTTCACGGAGAGCCGCTAACGGCGGCCGGGATATAGCAACGCGAACGAAAGGACACGTGCCGGACGTCCCGTTGTAAACCCAGGGAAAGTCCCGGTGAAAACCGGGATCGACGCATCGTAAAAAATGCGCCGATGCCACAGAGACCATACTACCCGGTCTGCATGCAGACCGGGGAAACGTGAAAAGTGATGCGGTGCGGTTGTCCGTCGAAAGACGCGCAACTGCTACGTATTTCCCGCGGCGGCAACGCCGCGAGGCGGTAAACCCTCTCCGGTGCAAGAGCAAGAGTCTGTTTTTCGATCGCGAACAGTGGTCGGAAAAGAGACGACTGGTAGCTCGCAACGAGGTGCCGAGCAATCGGCATCCCAGATAGATGGCCGTCACTTCTTCATCATCGGGTTTGGGGGACTTGTCCCCCGAAATCCGCATGGCAAAGAAGGACAGAATTCGGCTTATCGCTTCATCCGCGCAACAAAACTCCCCGAACGGGGATTTTTGTTTTGACGCATCCCGTCAATCGTGGGTTGTTCGTGCTATGATATCGGACGATTCCCATGCGACGAAAATTCGATCTCACGTTTACTGCCCTGCAGATTCCGCTGGACCTTTTTGCCCTGCTTGCCGCTGCCGGAGGCGCATACAGCCTCCGCTTTTCGGAAACGCTGCGCGACATACGGCCTATCCTGACGGAAATCCCCTTTCGGGATTACATGGCCACGGCCGTGCTGTTCAGTTTTGTGTGGATCCTGTTTTTCGCCATCGCCGGACTCTATTCTACAACGCCACGCCGGGCGTGGCCGGAACTGGGGCGCATTTTTTTGGCCGGCACCGCCGGTGCCATGATGCTCATTGCCACGGTATTCTTCCAGCGAGAATTCGAGACATCACGGTTCATCGTCATCGCCGTCTGGTTGTTCAGCATTGCCTTTGTATGGTTTGAACGCCTGATCGTCCGCGTCATCCGCCACGCTCTGTTACGCGCAGGCATCGGACATAAGCTGGTGGTGATTATCGGACGCGGACGCGCAGCAGAACAGCTGACGGCCTTGTACAAACAACACCCTATTTTTGGCTATACCGTCACACGGCATTTCAACGGGTGGAATGCATCGGTGCGAAAAGACCTGGAACGGCTCATACGCAAAGGGAAAGTGGATGAATGTTTGCTTGCCGATCCAGACATGCCCAAAAAAGATGCTCTCGAATTGATTCATTTCGCTGAATCCCATCACATCACCTTCAAATACCTTGCCGACCTCTTTGCGGCGGCATTTTCGAATATTGAAGTATCTGCGGACGGAGGCGTTCCGATTATTAAGGTTAGACGCACCCCGCTCGAGGGCTGGGGGCGTATTTTTAAACGACTCTTCGATATTCTCGTCTCCTTCGCCCTTCTTATCATCCTCTCCCCCCTTCTGCTCGTTATTGCTCTGCTCATCAAACTGACATCGGAAGGTCCTGTCTTTTTCAGCAGACTCCCGGGCGGAAACAAGGTAATGCGTATCGGTGAAAACGGAAAGCCGTTCCATTACTTCAAGTTCCGTACCATGAAAAAGGATGCTCACAAATACCATCTCGATCCGGAGTTCATGAAAACATACGGCAGCCACCGCGAAGGCCCGCTTATGAAAATAAAGGATGACCCTCGTGTAACGAATCTGGGACGATTCCTGCGTTCCTGGTCGCTGGATGAGCTGCCAGAATTGTTTCTGGTCCTGAAGGGAGACATGAGCCTGGTCGGGCCGAGGCCACATCTCCCTGAAGAAGTCAGCTTGTATAAACCGGAACAGAGGCGCGTGCTCGATATCAAGCCGGGCATTACCGGCATGGCGCAGATTTCGGGCCGCGCGGATTTGGACTTTGACGACGAGGTGAGCCTCGATGCCTGGTATATCGAAAACTGGTCGCCGGCAAAGGATCTCTATATTTTATTGAAAACGCCGTTTGTTGTTTTGCAGAGAAAAGGAGCGTATTAGCCTTTTGTCTCGGAAAGACGGCGAGGGCTCGGGTTGTGGGGAAGATTGTAGCTGGGCGCTTTTGATAATTGACACTGGGGCCGTTCAAGCGTTCCAGAGTTTTAGGGTTCTAGGGTTGGAAAAGAGTTTTGTGTCTTTAATAAACAGCATATGACCTACGAACCTTCGATCTTACGGACCTACGGACACAAGGGCTAAGTACAAAGGGAACGGGTTACGGGGTTCTGGGTTACGGGTCTCGGTTAAAATTATGCCCCCCTACGCAACTACGTCCTACGCAACCACTGCCCTTGTCCATTCCCGTCTGCGTGCCTAAGGTAGCGTCGTGCAACAGACAATCCCGTTCCGGCATCAGGATGCCGCCACGTCGCGCGTGGCGCTTGTCCATGATTACCTTCTTCAGGACGGGGGCGGCGAGCGCGTGCTGCTCGCTCTCCAGGAACTGTTCCCGGACGCGCCCACATTTGCGCTGTTTTACGATCCCGATCGCGCGCATGTCGCCTTTCGAAAAAAAGACATTCGTACAAGCGTGCTTCAAAAATGGCCGTTCGTCAGACGGCATGAGGAATGGACCCTTCCATTCATGCCCATGGCCATCGAGCATCTGGATTTTACGGGCTATGATTTGGTTCTTTCGAGCTCAAGCTCCTTCGCCAAAGGCGTCATTGCGGCGCCCGGCGCCCTGCATGTGTGCTACCTCCATACGCCGACCCGGTTTTTGTGGGAAGAACGGATGAGTTACGTGAATGACCTTCCCCAGCCGCGCTTTATTAAACGCTATCTCCCCCATGTCCTGCACCGCCTGCGCATGTGGGACCGGCTCGCGGCCGAGCGACCGGACACCCTGATTACAAATTCCGAAACATCCCGACGGCGCATACGGCGATATTACGGACGCGATGCCTTGGTTATTCATCCTCCCGTGGATGTGGCTGCCATGCCTCGCGTGACGAGCGCGGGTTCCTACTGGCTCACGGGCGGAAGGCTTGTGGGATACAAACGCTTCGATCTCACGGTGAAGGCATTTGCGAAGCTCGGCATCCCGCTCAAGGTCTTCGGAACGGGACCGGAACTTTCCCGTCTGAAAACCCTGGCCGGACCGCGAACGAAATTTCTCGGACGCATACGCGACGACCAAAAAATCGATCTGTTCACCGGCTGTATCGGTTTTATCCATCCGCAGGTGGAGGACTTCGGCATCACGGCCATTGAGGCCATGGCTGCTGGAAAACCCGTCATCGCCTATGGGAACGGCGGGGCACGCGAAACCGTGATCCCCGGCGTCACCGGGGAATATATCGACACGCAGGCATGGGAAGATATCGGGGATGCGATTATTCGTTTTGATCCGTCCGCCTATGATCCCATCACCGTCCGCGCGCATGCGGAGACCTTTTCAAAAGAACGGTTTCAAACACGCATGAGTCTTTTGATTCACCAGCTACTCTCGGGCCGCTGAAACCAGAATCTATGACGGAAACGCGAAAACCTACCCTCCTTGTGGATGCCCGTCCGCTCGCGGATCCGCATGCCGGAGGCGTACGCCGCGTGGCAGAACAGATTCTCTTGGCACTCATCAAAAGAGACGTTGCGGACTGGACCTTCGTTACGACGGGCTCCCGCATTCCGAGCCTTCCTGCCATTTTTCAAAACCGTATCGAACACGTCCATATCAAATGGCCGAACAAACTGTGGACGGCGGCCACGAGTTTCGGCACCGTGTCGCTTGATCGCGCAACGCGGCGGATCACCGGACGTACATACGACGCGGCGATTCTTCCGAATCTCGGGTTCTCTGGCTACATGGAAATTCCGTATGCCCTGGTGCTTCACGATCTGTCATTTTTGATCGAACCCTCATGGTTCCGGAATACGTCGCGGCTATGGCATCGTGCGGTCAATGTTCGCGAACAAACGCGGCGCGCGAACCGCATCTTCTGCGTGAGCGAAACCACGGCACGCGATGCCACGCGCCTGCTCGACATCCCCAAGGACAAGCTCGAGGTCTTCCATCCAGGCATTCCCCCGCTGCCAGCGCCGAGCCCCATGGGGCATGCGCCAAGCGCCCCATATGTCATGACGCTGAATGAGCGCGACCCGCGAAAAAACATCGGGACGGCCATTGAGACCGTGCACGCGCTCCGAAAGGAAGAAGTATTCCGCGACCTCGAACTCGTCATCGCCGGATGCGGACGCGAAGGGACCGAAGAAGGGATAAGACGCCTCGGTCGAATCTCCGACGCGGAGCTCGCAGAGCTTTACGCCTCTGCGTCCGCATTTCTCTACCCGTCCTGGTACGAAGGATTCGGTTTGCCGCTCCACGAAGCCGCGCGCTTCGGCATTCCCTGCCTCGCGTCTGCGCACGGTTCGCTTCCGGAAACTGTGCCCGCGGGCACACTCCTCCTCCCGCCCATGAAACCCCATCTTTGGATCTCCATGCTCCGGGACGTTCTGCGAAATCCCTCTGCCTATCGAACAGTATTTGATGAAGATCTTGAAGAAACTACCGTTCAAGGATTCATTCAATGGATACAACGCGTTTCACGGCAGTAATCGCTTTTCCTCGAACCAAGAATGTCCAGGATGGCAATAACGCTGCGATACGAAATACAAAAAGCAAAGCAATCTTGACATTTTTACAACTTTCTGCTATATTTTGGCGTTCGTAGCTGCTGATATTTGGCGCTACGATCCTTCCGAATTCGGCGTTTTTGGTCCAACAGAGACGTATGGACCTAAGACATTGAAAGGACAGATTCAATTATCTCAATCACCATTCATCATATGAAGACCTTCCTTACCCATCTTACGATCGCAATCCTTGCGGTCTCGCTCTGGACCCCGGGCATGGCGCAAGCCGCAACGGGATCCTGGCAATGGCAGGACATTTCCGGCCAGCTGACCACGCGCACCAACCGCCCCATTTGGGCCATGGCCTATGCCAACGGCAACTGGTTCTATACCGACGGCCAGGACCTGAACCATGGCGGTCAGGTATACCGCTTCGACGGACAAACGCAGGTGAATATTACGAATGACGTTCGCAATGCGGGCATGAACCGCATTGATGATATCGTGTCCGATCATTCGAACACCGTGCTCTTCCTTCAGGACGTGGTCCGTTACGACAACCAATTGAAGGTTGTTTCCTATCAAAACGGCACATACTCAAACCGAACGTCTCAATTTCAAAACGCGCTGGGCATTGATGAAGGTGTCAGTACCATTTCCGGATGGAACGGGACATGGTACTTCTTTTCAACTAAGGCGCGTTTGTTCCGCTGGGATTCGAATTCCGGCACCCCCGCTCGGGTAAGCCTCCCGGTGACGCCGGCAATCCCGACGACCGGTGGCATGAAATACACCCCTGGGAGCAATAACCATCCGTTCATGGTCGTTCCGGTTCGCGACTCGAACTGGCTCGTGAGCGTTGTGATAAAAAAGGGTACATACGGCGACCCAGAAGCCACGACGCTGTATCGTTTTAACGGGACGACATTCACGGCGATCCAGAGCAATGTGCCAATCATCGGCAATATGTATTCGAACGGCCAGGATGCGCTGTTCATGAACGTTAACCAAATCCACGCGGGGCTCCTCACAGGAACTCTCATGGCATATGAAAACAGCTCCATTCGAACGGTATCCCTCGATGGATCAATCGACTCCGCAATAAAAAATGCGGGCTGGAACGATTTTTGTCCTGCAGATTGGGACGGCACCTCCTGGATGATTCCCTGTTCTAAGCGCGTTTACCGCCTCCAGAATGGCATCATTTCAGATCTTGGCGAAACCCGCGATTATTTCGTTACCGCTGCAGGCGACAATGCCGGACATTTTCTGTTGGGTGGTGCCGTTTCAGAGATGGGAAACCCGGACCCGACCAATCCCCTTACCGCCAAGCTTGTGCTTGTAACCGAAAGCGGCGCAGCGGCCTTCAATCCGGTCGTGACCACCAATACGGATACCAATACGAATACGAGCGCGAACACGGACACCGGAACCGGCATTAACCGATGGACCTGGCTCGACCCGAATGTCACAAGCATCAAGAAGGACGGCAATGTAACATTCTACGTTGGCGCGCAGGATGATGATGGTATCAAGAACATCGAGATCCTTGTGAACGGCGCCGTGAAACGCGCCTGCGACCTCGGGAGTGCCAAGGGCAATCAGCAGTGCGCCTATACTGTCTATTCAAATGACTATGCGCGAGGCACGGATATTTTTGTGAATGCAAAGGTCACCGACGCAAAGGATAATGAAACCTGGACGACCTCGACAACCCTTCAAAACGAGGCCAATACCGCCTCTCCCGGAAATCAGGTGAGCGATGCGGGCACCGGCATTTCACAATGGACCTGGCTCGAGCCCAATCAAACTACGCTGAAAAATAATGAAAAAATCGCGTTCCGCGCCGGTGCGCAGGATACGGACGGCATCAAAACCATTGATGTGTATGTAAACGGCGCCATCCGACGCTCGTGCGTATATGGCGCAGCCCTCGGGAATCAGGAATGCGCGTATGATCTCTGGGCCAGCGACTACCCGCTGAATACCGATATCTTCGTGAATGCAAAGGTGACTGATGGTCTCGGGAAATCCGTGTGGACGCAGGGATACACCATACGCCGCGACGGCGGCAATACGAATGTGGACGGCATGACCGTAAGCGGAATCAGCGCCTGGAGCTGGTTCGAGAATACGGCGGATCTCAAAAAGGGCCAGAACGTAATCTTCCGCTCGCAAGCTTGGGCCGAACAAGGGCTCAAATCCATGGAAGTCTTTGTGAACGGTCAGAGTAAACATTCCTGTAATTTCAGCACGGCTTCCGGCAATCAGGACTGCAATTATACGGTAGCCGCGAACGATTATGCCGCCGGTTCCACGGTATCTGCATATGTGAAGGCCACGGACAAGAACGGCAAAACCATGACCGGCGATACAAAGAAGATCAATATTATTGCAACAGACGGAAATGCTTCCGGCAGTACATCGAATACCGGTGATACGCATTCGCCGACCGCCTGGCATTGGCTCGATCCGCAAAAAACCAGCATCACCACAAATGAGACTGTCCGATACTGGGCGGAAGCCTGGGACAACACCGGCATTAAATCCATGACGCATTACGTGAACGGCAAACCGGAATACACCTGCAACTATTGGCCCGGCACCGGGAATCAGAAATGCTGGATCGAAATCGCCGGCCGTGCGCATCCGGCCGGAAGTACGTTCTTCGTGAATACCCTTGTAAAGGACTTCGCGGGCAATGAAACGTGGACCCATGGCGAGACCATTACCATCACACAGGGAACCATCCAGACTGCAGCGAACCCCGAACCGACGCAGACTTCAATATCGGCTCCGACTCCGGCCTTCGAGACATGGTCCTATCTGTCCGGTCCCGCAGCCGTTATGAGCGGCACAAAAACAACCTATGTGGCGGCCGCATGGGCGGAAAAAGGCATTCGCCGCATCACTATGTATGTAAACGGAAAGGCGCAGTACCCCTGCACCTACTGGCCCGGCACCGGGAACCAAGAATGTCGATTCGATATTATCGGATCGAACTACCCCTCGGGAACATCCGTATCCATAAACGCTCTTGTGACCGACTTCGCTAATCAGGATAAATGGACAGAGCTCGCAACCATACCCGTGAATTAAGTTGAGACAGCGAACAAAAACGCCCCCAATATGGAGGGCGTTTTTGTATGATGCGATGTATAGGTACAACAAATGGGCTAAGGGAACAAGTGAGTGGTTCGTGGTTAGTGGTGCGTGGTTACGGACGCATGACGCACAACGCATCTCTTACTCCCTACTTCCCACTCCCTTTTTTCTATGACCTACTGACCTGCAGAATTACGGACCGCTCGGGTCTCGGATTTCGGGGCGCATGACTCACGGTGCATAACTCACCCCCTACGCTCTACGTACTACGCCCTACCCCCTCCTTCCTATCTCACGCATTCCGCACGGCTTTCACGATCTCTATGGCAATGACGGCGGCAAGGCATGCGCTTCCTTATAATATGTAATCTCCTGATCGAGGCTGTCCGTATTCAAGACTTCTCCCTCATAATACAGGCGGTCTTCCCACGCTTCGATCTTTCCGATGATTTCGCGCTCCACCGTGGGCGTTTCGAATGCGAGATCGCGCAGAATCTTTATTCGTTCCTCGATCGCTTCAAGATTCCGCTCGGCCTCCTGTTCGTATATCTGCAGCTCAGTCCGCCGTTCGCGATACATGACGGGGAGGATGTGCCTCCGTACCTCCTGAATTTCAACGCGTTCTTTTTCACTGAATGCTATGTCGGAATCTTCGTGTTTCAGCACGTCTTCGAGCGATACCGCGAGCGTTCGTTCGCGGAATCTTTCCAAAAGATGACCGGTGGAATTACTGACGGCCGCCACAACCTTTCTCCACTCGTGTTCGCGGCCATCCGGCGTTTCGATATACCGTTCAACGGCCTCCCGCCTCGGAAAGGCCGCGCGTGCCACCTTCCGCGCAAGCGCCGCAAGCTCTTCCATGGAAACGCGCTCGTGCTGTTCGATGTCATCCAAAAGGTGGTCCGCATTTTTCCGAACGCTATGCGACGCTTCGAGGTATTCCAACGCGCCGAGAATAAAATCGAGCACCTGTTCTCTATCGCGAAGATCAAGATAAAAGCCCGGCATACGGAAGAGATGATAGCACGGAGGCGTAGAGAAGATATTCGTCGGTCACTGGTAGCTGGGTATTGCGGGTTCGGTCGTGAAGTGGTTACAGGGTTCAGGGTTCAGGGTTCAGGGTTCAGGGTTCAGGGTTCAGGTAGAATTATGCACCCCCTACGCAACGACGTCCTACAGGGCGCGGCATGCCGCGCCCTACATCCTACTCCCCACTCCCTACGCCTATTCCGCATCCTACGCACCACGTCCTACGTACTTTTCGCATACTGCATCCCGCTTACCACATGACCCATGGCTCACGCCCTACGACCTATACGTCCTACGCAACTACGCAACCTTACTCCCCGCCCCCGACACTTGCCAAAAAGTCCGTTTTCATATACTCTCTCGGCACCTTGAAACATCTTAATATACGCGGCTCCTCTCTTATTTAAGGATGCTGCGGCTGATCCAAGCCCTCGGTCGGGGGGAGGACGGCTAAATCACCTACGACCATGCAGAATACGCGAACGGAACGCGATGCAACCGCGTTCGGACAATTGCTGAAAGAACACGAATCCCTTACCCGCCTTCCGAAACCGGGCGACACCGTCAAAGGGACGGTGATTGCCGTCGGCCGGAATGAAGTCCGTGTGGACCTGGACGGCCTTGCCATCGGCATTGTCCGCGGACTGGAACTCGAACCGGGCACTGACCTGCATGTCGGCGACGAAGTGGAGGCGAATGTTATTGAACAGGAAAACGAACATGGCGAGCTGGAACTTTCCCTCCGGGGCGCCGGACGACGCCGATCGTGGGATCGCCTGAAGGAGCTTTTTACCAGCGGCGAAATCGTCACCGGCAAGGTTCTCGAAGCAAACAAGGGCGGGCTCATGATTCGCGTGGAAAACACCACGGCGTTTTTACCCGTTTCCCAGTTGTCCCCGGATAATTACCCACGCGTTGCCGGCGGGGAAAAGCAAAAAATCCTTGAAAAACTCCGTCCGCTCGTGGGACAGGATATGAAGGTGAAAGTTATTGACGCCAATGAAGAAGAGGACAAGCTCATCGTCAGCGAAAAGGCGGTATGGGAAACCCAGCAGGAGTCCGTCATCTCGAAATACAAAACAGGCGACGTGGTGGAAGGCGATGTTACGGCCGTAACGGATTTCGGCGCCTTCGTGAAATTCGACGAGGGACTGGAGGGCCTCGTGCATATTTCGGAAATCGCCTGGCAGCGCATCGAGCATCCGCAGGACATCCTGAAAGTGGGCGACCACGTGCGCGCGGAAATCATCAATATCGAAGGATCCAAAATCTTCCTCTCCATGAAGAAACTCGTGCCGGATCCGTGGAAGGGCGTGAAGGACCGGTACAAAATCGGACAAAAAGTCAGCGGCAAAGTTCTGAAAATCAATCCGTTCGGCCTTTTCGTGGAACTCGACCAGGATATCCACGGCCTCGCCCATATCTCCGAGCTTTCATCCAAACCCGTACGCGACGTAAACGAATTCGCGCGCGTCGGCGATGAATTCGAATTCGCCATCGTCTCCATTGACCCGGAAAATCACCGGCTCGGCCTTTCCCTGCGACGGGCAAAAGGCGACGCGGAAGGAGAGAAAAAATAACCTGTCGCCGCGCGGCACGGCATTGTGAAACACGGCGGAATCCGATACGCTCTTGGAACGCAAGTCGTGGACTGTGTGTCGTGTGTCATGGGTCAAAGGACAGCGGAGGCGCTATTTCCTCAAGACCCACGACCCATATCTCAAGACCGTTATGAGTAAAAATACCCGAACCATTCTCATCTTTCTCGGCTCCCTGATCATTCTCGGAGCATTGCTCTCGACCGTGAACGTGGAACAGCCGAAGGAAATCGACATGGCCACGCTCGCCACGCGTGTGGAAAGCGGCGAGGTCAAGCGAGTCGTCATCCGAGGGCCAAAGCTCGAGGTGACGTTCCAGGACGATTCGACGGCCGCGGTCACGAAAGAGAGCACGGAATCCTTCTCGGAACTCCTCAAAAACTACGGCGTTTCTCCGGAACGGGCGCGAGCCGTGCAAACCGAAGTAAAGGAACGCACGGGCGCCGCATACTGGGCGGGACTTATTCTGCCGAATTTGATTCCGATCGTTCTTCTCTTCGTGCTGATGTGGCTGCTCCTCCGCCAGGTGCAGGGCCAAAATACGCGCGCCATGTCCTTTGGCCAGTCCACGGCGCGGGAAATGCCCAAAGGCGCAAAGGACCGCATTGCCTTTAAAGACGTCGCCGGCGCAAAAGAAGCCAAAGAGGAATTGCATGAAGTCGTCGATTTCCTGAAAAGCCCCGAAAAATTCAAAAAGCTTGGCGCGAAAATTCCCAAGGGCGTATTACTTATGGGATCACCCGGCACCGGCAAAACGCTCCTCGCTCGGGCCGTGGCCGGCGAGGCAAATGTGCCGTTTTTCCATATCAGCGGATCTGAATTCGTGGAGATGTTCGTGGGCGTAGGCGCGAGCCGCGTGCGAGACCTGTTCACGAAGGCAAAAAAGAGCGCTCCCTGCATTGTCTTTATCGACGAAATCGACGCCGTCGGACGCCAGCGCGGCTCCGGACTGGGGGGCTCGCACGATGAACGCGAACAGACTCTGAACCAAATCCTTGTGGAGATGGACGGATTTGAACCGAATCTAGGCGTCATCGTACTCGCGGCAACGAATCGTCCGGATGTTCTGGACCCCGCATTGCTCCGCCCCGGCCGCTTTGACCGCCGCATCGTGCTCGACATGCCGGATATCAATGATCGCGAGGCGATTTTGCATATTCACGCAAAGAAAAAACCGTTTGCGAAAAACGTGGATCTTCGCAGACTCGCCGAGCGGACGCCAGGATTTTCCGGCGCCGATCTTGCGAACCTCATGAACGAAGCGGCCATTCTGGCGGCGCGGCAGAACAAGCATGAAATTTCCATGAATCATCTCCTTGATTCCATCGAAAAGGTCATGCTCGGCCCGGAGCGGAGAAGTCATGTCATGACCGATGAAGAGCGGAAGGTCACCGCCACGCATGAAACAGGCCATGCCCTTATAGCGCACTTGCTTCCGCATACGGACCCGGTGCAAAAAGTCTCCATTATTTCCCGCGGCCGCGCCGCAGGATATACCATCAAAACGCCTCTGGAAGATCGCCACATGAAAAATCGGGAGGAGTACGTGGAAGAACTCGCCGTTATGATGGGAGGGTATGCCGCAGAATCCGTGTTCTTCAATGATGTGACCCCCGGCGCATCCAATGATATGCGGGAAGCGACAAAGCTCGCCCGGCGCATGGTGACGCAATGGGGCATGTCGGACGCGCTCGGCCCCCGCACATACGGGGAACAGGAAGATCTCATTTTCCTGGGTCGAGAAATCCATGAGAATCGTGATTACTCCGAAAAAACCGCCGAAAAAATCGATGCGGAGATTGACCGCCTTATTTCGGATGCGCTCGAGACCGCAAAACGCATCCTCGAAACGCATCGCGATCGCGTGAACGGCGTTGTTCAAAAACTTCTGGTATCCGAAACACTGGAGCGGGAGCAATGGCTGGAAACCGTAGGGCTTCCGCCGGCGAATGAAAAAAATGTCCTGACGCGCAAAGAGGAAAAACTCGAACCGAAAAAAGAAGAAGCCGCGTAATGCAAGAACGCCCATGGGAAAATCCCGGGCGTTTTTCATATGAGCAATCAACAATTTGCAATAGGGCAAAGGGCTAAGGGAACAGGTTATGGGTTATTGGTTACTGGTTACGGGTCTTGGATAAACAGCGCATTACCTACAAACCTACGGTCTTACGGACCCAAGGGCACGGGGCAAAGGGAACGGGTTACGGGGATCGGGTTTAGGATGAAGCACATCCTAACAAACCTACGGTCTTACGGACCTACGACCTACTGACCCAAGGGCAAAGGGGATGGGTCTCGGGGTTCGGGCTCACGGCCCACGCCCTACGCCCTCCTCCCCACTTCCTGCTATACTCTTGCCATATGGCAAAAATGCACGAACCTTTGTATCGCCCGATTCTCCGGAGCGCATTTCAAATCGCATGGCAGGAAAAACGCCTCTGGTGGATTGCCCTGCTTGCCGGCATCCTGTTGACCGGAAGCGTGTACGACATCATTTGGCGTGGGCTGAACGCGCTCGCGCCGCAGGCCTCCTTAAGTTCGATTCTGGCCCAGCTGTGGCAAGTGGCCGCGCAAAGCTGGCCGGCACTTTCCGTGAGCGACACAATTTTCGGCGCCATTAATGTGTTTCTGATCACGGGTCTATTCCTCATACTGGCGTTTGCTGTTTTCGCGGCCTCCGTCATTGCTCAGGGATCGCTCGTCTATGCCATTGGACATCTGAAAAAGGGACGAAAGGTTTTGCTGAAAGACGCGCTCACCGTGGGAGCTCGCGCGCTATGGCCGGTGCTCGTGCTGAATATTCTCGCCCTGTCCGTATTGTGGGCTACTAGGGCGCTCATCGGCATGGCCTTGTCCTTCGTGGTGTTGAATACCACGAGCTTTGCCTACCTGTTTTACCTTCTTGCATTCGTGGTGTTCGTGGTTATCAGCATCGCGGCGGTCATTATCCAGCTCTTCGCGCTCAATGCCATGATTCTGCAGGGCGCCACGCTCGCGCAGGGCATTGAACGCGGCTATCACCTCATGAAACGCCACTGGGTAATTACCGCGGAAACCGCAGCTATCCTGTTCCTCATTTCCATCGGTTCCTGGATTCTCGTCATCGCCGTCAATATGCTGTTGTCCATTCCGCTCTTTATGCTCCTCATTACGGCCGTGTACCTGAAATCAACCATCCTCTACTGGGTTACGCTCTATGCCACCATTGCCGCCTTCATTCTTATTACGCTCGCCGTGGGCGGATTTGTCGTGGCCCTCCATTATGCCGCCTGGACGCTTATGTACCGACGCCTCGGCGAGGGCGGCGTCCTCCCAAAACTTCATCGCCTGGTCCGCGCCTTTACGCATGCGCATCACGTCCCCGGCGCCTGACATATCCATCAGCCCTTTTCGGTTGAAGGAATGAGCCTATGCCCCCAAAAGCACAAAGCATTGAGGATCTCATGAAGACATCGGCGACCTCGCCCGGCGGCGGACCCTCGGGAACGCCCGCGCCTTCCACCGGCCAAAAGCCGAAAGAGCCCAAACGGAAGGACGAAAAAACCCGGCAAGAACTCCTCGAGGAAAAAATGGAGGAGATCAAACTGGCGGATCTCGAAAAAATCGCGCAAAAGGAAGCGGCCCGCCGAGGCATGTCCTATGTGCATTTGGTAGGATTCCCCATAGCACCGGAGGCCCTGTCGCTCATCCCTCGTGAAACGGCGAATCAGCTCCATGTGGTGTGCTTTCTGCATTTGGGCGACGAACTCCGTTTCGGCACAACTACGCCGACGCCGGAGGTGCAAGCGCTGGTCGCTGATATCGCCAAACAGCAGTACGGCAATGCCGCCTTGTACTACATTTCACAGACATCGTTTGAGGCTGCGGAAAAGCTCTATGATGCCCTCCCGGAAATCAAGGAGGTTATTTACGGGTATCGCATTGAGCAGGCTGATCTGGAAAAATACCAAAGGGAAATTTCAAATTTTCGCGATTTGCAGAAAAAAATCACGGAGGTCTCCACCACGGATATTGTCACGCTCATGATGGGAGCGGCTATCCAGAGCGATTCATCCGATATCCACGTGGAAGCCGAAGAAGAAGGCGTCAAAGTCCGTTTTCGCATTGACGGGATTCTTCAGGACGTAGCGACGCTTCCCCGCGAGGACTGGAAACAAATCATCAGCCGTTTAAAGCTCCTCGCCGGCGTCAAGATTAACATTACCGACGTGCCGCAGGACGGCCGTATTACCATTTATCTTACGGAGGAAAAAATCGATGTTCGCGTTTCCTTTTTGCCCACGACATACGGAGAGTCCGTGGTCATGCGTTTGCTCCGCCCCAAGTCCATCTCGCTCAAATTCGAGGATCTCGGCATACGCGGCAAGGCATATCAGGATCTGGCCCGCGAGGTAGAACGGCCGCTCGGCATGATTGTAACCACGGGACCTACGGGATCCGGAAAAACCACGACCCTCTATGCTATTCTCCAAAAACTGAACACGCCGGAAGTGAAAATTATTACGCTCGAAGATCCGGTGGAATACAAACTGAAAGGCATCAATCAAAGCCAGATCCAGCACGACAAAGGCTACACCTTTGCCATGGGACTCCGATCCATTCTGCGTCAGGATCCGGACATCGTGATGGTCGGCGAAATCCGCGATTTGGAAACGGCGGAAATTTCCATTCAAGCGGCTCTCACCGGCCACCTGGTGGTGTCCACCATTCATACGAATTCCGCCGCCGGCGCCATCCCCCGTTTTATGAGCATGGGGGTAAAACCGTTCCTTCTTGCTCCTGCGCTGAATGCCGTCATCGGGCAACGCCTAGTGCGAAGACTCTGCCAAGAGTGCAGGGTAGAAGCGGAGCTCTCGCCGTCAACGCGCAAAGAAGTCGAGCTTGAGCTTTCGCGGATACCGCCGAATTCCGGGTATAAGGTGGATATGAGCAAGCTCCTGTTTTGGGCGCCGCCGAAGCCGGCATCGAATTGCGCTGCCTGCAATGGACTGGGATACAAAGGCCGCGTCGGCATTTATGAAATCTTCACCATGAACAAGGAAATCGAGGAAGCGATTCTTGAAGAAAACGTCTCCGAGATCAGGATCGGCGAACTCGCGGCCAAGCAGGGCATGATTACCATGACGCAGGACGGCCTTCTGAAAGCGCTGGAGGGAATGACGTCCGTGGAAGAGGTGCTCCGCGTTGCGAATATTGAACAAGGTCTGGAGGATTTGACGGCGACGACCGAAGCGGCGAATACGGCGGAAACGGCCGCAATCCAAGAACTCAAAGATAAAGGCGCGCTCAAGTCGTAGACGCGCGGCCTACGCGTGTTGAAAAATCGCGCGCCGGCCTTGCGGCAACAGGCGAATGGCAAGACGGGAATGCCGCCGTTGTTCAAGCCACCTCGGAATATGCTCCGGCCATTCTATGGCGAGCATGCTTCCGGGCTCTAAAAGCTCATCTTCCAAATCGAGCGGGAGAAGATCGCGTTCATCTTCGATGCGATAGGCATCAACGTGGAGCAGTCGCCCGCGCGCAATATCATACGCTCGAAGCATGGCGAACGTCGGACTTTTTGGCATGCGTTTTGCGCCAAGCTCCTTTGCGAGCGCCTGGACAAATGTGGTTTTTCCCGCCCCGAGCGGTCCGGAAATGGCAAGAATATCCCCGTCGTGAAGGCGGGATGCGACATACGTCGCAATGCGCCTCCAGCCGGAGGGGCTTTTGATGTCCCAGGTTTTCTTGATTGATTGAGGCGGCATGTTTGGGTTACGGGTTACGGAGAAATTGCAGATAAGAGCTGTTGGCAATGAGCAATGGGGAATTCTTGAAAAGAAACAAGTGAGTGGTTCGTAGTGAGTGGTTACGGGTTTCGGGCGCAAACGCATGGCGCAAGGCTCACGGCGCACCCCGCCCGCACGACTCACGACCTATGTCCTTCGCGACTCCCCCTCCCTCGCAACCCAAATCCAATCCGGGTTCCGCATCCAGATTCTTCCAGTCATCCCTTTCCCCTTTTATGATACGCCATGCGCCGGCCGCGGCGATCATGGCCGCATTGTCCGTGGAATATACCACGGGCGTTCGAAGCAATCGGATGTTCGGATGATGCACCTTCATAGTCTCCGCCATATCCTCCCGAAGTTTCCGATTCGCCGAGACACCGCCGACAATCATGAGCGCATTGACGCGATGCAAATCCAGTGCCCGCATGGTCTTGGCAACCAGCACGTCCACAATAGCCTGCTCTATAGATGCCGCGAGATCGTAAAGCGTTTTTCCCTTTACACGCTTGTCGCCGACCAGCCGCCGAACATGGGATTTCAACCCGGAAAAACTCATATCGAGACTCGGATCATGCATCATGGGACGCGGCATGTCATAGGCGGAAACATTCCCTTTCTCCGCAAGCTTCGATAGTTTCGGACCGCCCGGATATTCGAGTCCCAGCAATTTAGCCGTCTTATCGAATGCTTCCCCCGCCGCATCGTCGCGCGTGGAACCGAGGATTCGATAGGCTCCGAAATCCTTCATGAGTACGATTTCCGTATGTCCGCCTGAAACGAGCAACGCAAGCATGGGAAATCGCCACCTCCTCCGATTCTCCGGTAATAGCCACGCGCTCGCCAGATGGCCTTCAAGATGATTTACGCCCACCATGGGCGCATCCGTCATATACGCAAGCGTTTGCGCGGCCGTAATACCCACGCGGAGCGCGGTGGCGAGGCCCGGTCCTTTGGTGACGGCGATGGCGTCGAAGGATGCAAGCGGCTTCGATCCGAGCTGGGACGTGAGGAGCGCAATCACCTCCGGCACATGCGAGCGCGCCGCGACTTCCGGGACCACGCCGCCGTATTTGGCGTGGATTGCGACTTGGCTGGAAACCGCATGCCTCAAGATGCGTACCTTCGGAACCGCGCCTCGCGGGTCAACCGAAAGAATCGCGACGGAGGTTTCGTCGCAGCTGGTTTCGATCCCGAGGATGCGGAACGGTTTCGAGCGTGTTAGCCTTTTTGCGGGCATACGGCGGAGTACAACGGTTCTGCCGTCAGCGCGATGCCTGTTCTCCGCACCAGGCAATGTATCCGCCTTCGAGATTTTTTACATTGGTATATCCGAGTTTCTGCAACTGTTCGCCACAAAGCGCCGAGCGGCCGCCGCTCGCGCATTGGAGTACGATGAATTTTTGTTTGTCTGGAACAACTTCTCCGATCTTGAATTCCAGCACTCCTCGGGGTATATGCATGGCGCCCTCGATATGCCCTTTGTCCCATTCATCCTGCTCGCGGACATCGATAAGCGTATGATCCTCGCCGGCATCGCTTATGGCGCGATACTCTTCGCAGGTGATGGGAGGGATCTTGGCTTTGGCTTCGGCAACAAGGTCTTGGGGGGTAGCATTTGACATAGAAAAAATTATGAATGCTCACGCCATCCTATCAAGTCCGGCGATTGACAGCCAGTCCGTTCCGACGTATGATTTGCCCGCTTTTTAAAGCGTTCCCGACACTCCAAACACTTTCGCATGCCGCAGACCGCTAAGCCGCATGCTTCAAATGGCCCGTTCGTCTAGTGGTTAGGACGTCAGGTTTTCATCCTGAAAACAGGGGTTCGATTCCCCTACGGGCTGCCAAAATAAAATGCTCCGCAACGCGGGGCGTTTTATTTTGGTGTCGCGAGCGGAGGGGGATCGAACGGTGGGGGTTCGGGGAAGCGGGACGCTCCCCTGCAGAGCACCCCTTTTCCTTAACTCTCCAATACGACGCCTCTCGGGGCGTCGTATTCTTTCATGCGTTTATCGACGCTGTTTTTTGATATACGCGAGATCGCGAAGAATCCTTCCGGCATCTGAAAGTTTTACCCTTGTCTCGCGCCCATGACGCCAGGTGACGGGAATTTCCCGAATGCGAAAGCCCGCCTGGCGCGCACGGGCGATGAGCTCCACGTCGAATACCCATCCGTCCGTCTGCAATCCACGCACAAGCGGTACGAGCTCCCTGCGGAACAGCTTAAAACCGCATTGCGTGTCTTTATATGGAAGTCCCAGATACATACGGACGCCAAGAAGATTAAAGAGTTGACCAGAAAAAACGCGATAGGCGGGCTGCTGCAACTCAATTGCGGAATCCGGATGGCTTCGCGAACCGATGAGCAGGTCGGTTTCGGACACATGCGGAAGCGCGTGCCGAATGTCGGAGGGATGCGTCGCCAAATCCGCATCGAGAAATACAATCCAATCCTTCTCTGCCGACGCAACGCCTGTTCGGATGGCGCTTCCCTTTCCCTGATTATCCGGATGGCGGAGTAGACGGACCGATTTCAGTCCGTCTACTCCCCGAAGAGCCATTTCGGATGTCCGATCCCGCGATCCGTCGTCGACGACAATGATTTCAAAATCGACGCCAAGGCCCTGAAACACGCGCGCGGTTTCCGCGATCGCGCGCTGTATAGCCTTTTCTTCCTGATATGCGGGAATAATGACGGAAAACGACGGCATGGCGGCAGTGTAGCATTCTTATCAGATGAGGAACGGATACCCAAGTTGGCGCCTCAAGCTGGGAAAAACAAACCGACAGCAGGGCGCTGTCGGTTGTGAGAAGAATTATCCGCGATATGCCGTTATCCGCGGTTCCGCCTCGAGAACCCGCTTCACGGTGAAACCATGATACAAATTCCCCTGGCAGAGATATACGAGAAGATGCCGTTGCACCCTTCCGGCGAAGGCGTCGAGCGCCGATGCCGTGGGGAGCATGGGCATGATTGCGCCTTTTATGAGGGGACGGAACGGGCATTCCGCATCCGGAATGCCGAGCTGTGCGAGCAGGTCGTCGAGCGGAACGCAGATGCGCCCGAATTCTTCATGACTGAACACGCATCCATGCTTTTTTTCCCACGCGCGCCCGCTCATGACGTATACCGGGAAGTGGCCTATTGGGAACAAGACATGCCACACGGAGCTTTCCAAAACTTCTGCGATCAAGCGTTTCTCCTCGCAAGGGTTAAAAACGTGCCCGATAAACATGTGTCGAAAATCGAAAAATGTCAAGGGCCTTTAGGAAGCTTAGAGGGTGCGGAACAGGAAGTCGGGAGTAGGGGGAAGAGAACGTAGTTGCGTAGGACATGGGGCGTAGGGCGTGAGCCCCGAACCCTGTGCCCTATGCCCCGTGCCCTATGACCTTGGGTCCGTAAGATTGTAGGTTCGTAGTCTGTAAGCCATGCGCCCCGTAACCCGTAACCACTCACTACGAACCGCTCACTTGTTTCTTTTCACACATTCCCTTGACGATACCTCTGTGCCGCTGTAGCATGCCCGTCCATTCGCACTTTTGCCAAGGGAGATCGCATGTTTCAAGTACCGTTTCCCATCGATACGCAAAACGCAACGGACGATGACGAAGACGACGAAACCGGTTTCGACGTGGACTGGGCCGCCCTCGCGCGGCGCATCCTCGAAGCCGTACCGGATCACTGTCCACGCGACACCCGTCCTCCCGACAGCGCGCGCTGACCAAGCTTTTGTGTCCGCCCGCCCTCTTTCTCAAACCGCGTGCCCCTTGCACGCGGTTTTGCATAAGGACAAATGATTGACGATGGCACGCGGTATGTGGTAGAGACGTATATCTTCTATTACACTCCCTGTATGACAAAACCTTCTTCCATCGCCACTGCCGCTCTTGTTATCGCATTTGTGATTTTCGGCATCGGGCTTTGGGCAGGCTATCGCCTATTTGCACCCGCGTCCGTTCAAACGGAGCGCGTAAACGCACAAATAATTCTGACCGCGCTCCATGACCGCGGATTTCTTGTTACACAAACCTATCTGTTCGATACGCCGGTGAGCATTGACCGGTCCACCGGAAGTGCTTTCAAGGATTTTTTCTTCGGTCAGACCATTGAAGCGCGCGGTACCATGGAAGTGAACCTCGGCATCGATCTTTCACGGGTTTCAACGGATGATGTTACGGTGGATCCCAATGCTGGCACGGTCACCGTACGCATTCCGAAAGCGACGCTTTTCAATTCACGCCTCGTTGGACCTATCGAGCTCAAGAACAAGGAAGGCATTCTGAAACGTCTTCTGAATTCGGACGACGGGTATAATGACGCGCTTGCAAAGCTCTCGCAGGCTGCGGAAGAAGCTGCAAACCGTCAGGAGCTTTTGGACCGCGCGAATGAACGTGCAAAAGAAGATGTATCGCGGCTCCTCGGATACGTCGCGGAAAACAAAAAAATTATCGTGGAGTTCGAATGATGAGCTGTGGGCTAAGAGCAATGGGGAATTATTGAAAAGAAACAAGTGAGCGGTTCGTAGTGAGTGGTTACGGGTTACGGGGCGCATGGCTTACAGACTACGAACCTACAATTATCCCGATTTTATGAATACAGCGTCGGAAACACCTCGATGGCGTAGGCGATAACCATAAGGAGAACGCCCGCAATACCCACCGCCTGCTCGCGTCTCATCATTCGAAATACGCTCTTATCAATCTTGTGTTCGCGAAGCACGCGATGATGCACCATAAGCGCCGTATAGGCGATCATGAGTTTTCCGACGATATCGAGCGTTTTTGCCATAAAGAAGAGCGGATCCATAGTATTACGAATGCGTGATTACGGGCGTGCCCACATCGGCCCAGTTGTAAATCCATTCCGCATCGGCTTTTCCCGCATTAATGCAGCCATGACTCATGCGATACCCGAAATTATTGTGCCAATAGGCGTAGTGGATGTAGAACGGACCGAAAATACGCAAGTTATATTTGACGTTCGGAAGGAAATAATTATCGGGATTCCCCGGACCATATATCCACTTGTAATCTTTCACGAAGATTTTTTCCAGCACCGTTGTTTCGAGTTCGGGCGTGGGATATTTTTTGAGCCCTGACGAAATCAAAAACGTCCGCGCGATGCGTCCGCGCTCATACGCATAGAGCCTCTGCTCGGTTAAATTCACCTCGATGAATTTTTCCTCCATGCGCGGCGATACCACCACCGGTGCCACCGCAACCGTAGCGAGCTCTTTGCCGCCTCCTGCCCGCGTAATTTGCGCCATGGACAGCCCGCCGCGATACGTGGGATCGTGCAGAAGATATGCGCCGAACGGCGTACCGAACATGTCAACGATGCGAACCTCCGGCGGCGTACCGCCATTGCCCGCAATCGCCAATTCATCGACCCCATCCCCGTCAAAGTCATATGCGGCGAGCGTTACGCCGGCGCGCCAGCTATCGGGAAATGGCTGGAATTCCTTTTGGAGTTCCGCCCCGCCGTCCACGGGAAGAAAACGCCGGACAAAAGGTTTCTGCCAGCTTTCAATGCCAACAACGATCTGCGGGCCTGACGGCGTACGCATGATGGCAAGCGTTATGCCGTCGCGCATGTTCTCGTCGAAAGCAAAAAAATCCATGCCGAGATTCTGCATGTCCTCATTAAAGATGCGCACATGCGGTCCTCCGCCCGGTCCCGGCGCCGTCACGATTTCCGCCTTGCCGTCGCCGTTAAGGTCATAAACGGCCACATGCGCGCCGCCTTGAAATTCTTTCTGATAGGCATGCGCGCCGCCTTTGAGAACCTGAATGCCTTCGGCATTAAAAATATTGATCTGCGGCGCAATGCCCGGTCCCGGCGCCGTCACGATTTCCGTCTTGCCGTCGCCGTCCATATCCCCGGCGGCAACGCGCACGCCGCCCTTGAACCATTCCGGATACGCACGAAAGCTTTTGAGAAGTTCGCCTCCCGAAGAATAGATGCGCACTTCCGGGCTTCGATTCGGACCTGCCCCCACAATGAGCTCCTCCACGCCGTCACCGTCCATATCGCCGGCCGCGAGAAAAGCGCCCTGCACGTGCGCAGCCTCGAACGTGGAAAACCGCTGGCGTTCCGTAAAGGCCGATCGCCATAAACTCACCTCGGCCGTACGCGCATGCTCCGGACGCACGGGCACAGGCCGTATGGCCGCGGCTCGGACAGGCGGCATTCCGGATACAAACAACGCAAGCAGGAGAAGAGGGCCGATGATAGCGGTTCGCTTCATGATAGAGGCCAGTATAGCTGGTTTGACAGACTCCGCAACGAAAAAAGAATGATTCCGTATGCTACCATGAGGCCCATGCTGACACGACAAATTCCTCCCCGAGAACTGGCAACGCTTCCCGTCCAGGCCGCCCTGAAAAAGCTGGAAACGGACAAAAAAGGACTTCCCGAAGAAGAGCGCGAGAACAGGCGCGTCCGATTCGGCTCCAATGACCTTCCGCAAAAAAAAGGGACGCCGATTCTTGTTGTCTTTTTGAAGCAATTCACGAGCCCCTTCGTTTTTTTGCTCATCGGCGTCACCGTGGTTTCCCTGTATTTACGCGAATACAGTGACGCCATCGTGATTGCCGCCGTTCTCCTTTTTAATGCGACGGTGGGGACCTTTCAGTCCGCGCGGGCCAGCAAAGCCCTGAAAGCTCTCTCGCAAGGCATTGTGTACAATGCCCGCTGTCTCGTAGAAGGAACGAGCCGCGCCTGCGACATTCGCGAGATTGTGCCCGGCGACGTCATCCAGCTCGGCGCCGGAGACCGCATTCCCGCGGACGGGCGCTGGCTTGCGGCGAATAATCTCCGGGTGGACGAATCGAGCCTTACCGGAGAATCCGTATCGCATTCAAAAACCGCCGAGAGCATTGCCGTAAAGCCCAATGCGATTGCGGCGGATATTCGCAATGCGGGGTATGCGGGGACAAACGTCGTCGCCGGTTCCGGCCTTTTGCTGGTTACGACTATCGGAGAGCAAACCGAGGTCGGACGAATCGCGGCGAGTCTCACGGAAGCCCGGCCCGAGGCGCCGCTCATTCGGCGCGTCCGGACGCTGGCGCATCAGGTGCTCATCGTGGTGACGATCGCCGCCATTCTATTGCTCTTGAGCTCCGTTGCCTCCGGCGGACCTATTCTGCCGAATGTCACGCTCATCCTCGCCCTCATCGTATCGGTGATTCCCGAAGGCCTGCCCATCGTGCTCACCGTGGTTCTTGCGCGCGGCGTGTGGGACATGAGCCGGAAAAACGCCATCGTTCGCAATCTCGAATCCGTGGAGGCGCTGGGAGGCGTGGACATTATCTTCACGGACAAAACAGGCACGCTCACGCAAAATGAATTGCATCTGAAACAGGCCGTGCTTGCCGACGGAACCACCGTGCATATCGAGGACGGGTCTGTTCCCCGGCCTCATACAAACGGAAATGCCGAACACGCGGCGCGGTTTGCGGAAATCCTTGCCGCCGTGGCCGATCCGGGCGCCGGCATGGATACCCGCCTCTCAAGCATTGACCCCATCGACCGGGCGCTCCTCGAGCTCCCAAGAATGCTTTCCATCAAAAGCCCGGTTCAGTATTCGGAACGGCCCTTTGACGGAAAGCGCCGAACGCGGGCCGTAACCACGACCTTGAGTACAAAGGAGGACATTGCCATTTTGGCCGGCAGTCCCGAACAAATTCTCGATGCATGCGGAGGCGTGGATACAGAGACGACGCAGGCGATGAATACCATGACGTCCGGGGGCCTCCGGGTCATCGCCTTTGCGGAAGCCCCGGGCAACAACCTCGAACGCGCCGACGGCGCCTGGATATATGCGGGTATGGTGGGGCTCCGCGACAATCCCCGGCTCGAAGCGAAGGATGCCCTCGCCTGGTGCCGCAAACACAATATCAACGTGATTATGGTCACAGGCGATCATCCGGAAACCGCCTATGCCATTGCGCATGAACTCGGCATGACTCGGTCGCGGAGCCAGGTTGTCTTGGGAGAGGAATTGATGCGGCTCGAAGACAAAGAACTCTCTAATGCCCTCGCCTCCCTCAAGGTGATTGCCCGCGCAACGCCGGAAACCAAAATGCGCCTTATCCACGTTTCGCGCAAAGACGGCTCTGTTATTGCCATGACGGGCGACGGCGTGAACGACGCGCCGGCCCTCCATGCCGCGGATGTCGGCATTGCCATGGGGAAGAGCGGCACCGACGTGGCCCGCGGAGCCGCAGATCTTGTTCTCGTGGACGATAATTTTGCCACCATCGTTTCCGCCATCCAGGAAGGAAGATCCGTGGTGGGAAATATCGAAAAAGTCGTCACCTATCTTTTTGCCACTTCGAGCGCCGAGCTCGTTCTTATTTCCATGGCGATGTTCTTCTATCTTCCGACGCCGCTTTTGGCGGCGCAAATATTGTGGCTGAATCTGGTGACCGACGGATTTTTGGATATCGCCCTTGCCATGGAACCCATGCACGGCGGACACACGCGGCCCCCGCGCGGACGCCTGATCAGCAAAAGAGCATGGACGCGTATTGCCCTCCTGGGAGCGTCCATGGGGATTATCGGCATCGGCGTGTATGCATATGCCCTGAATACCAATGGCGACACGCTTCGATATTCCGTAACCCTTCTCGCCATGTCCGTTATGCAGTGGTGGAGCGCCTGGAGCAATCGCTCGTCAACAACCTCCATCTTCCGGCTCAATCCATTCGGAAATATCCCCCTCATTATCGCAACCGGCATCGTGCTCTTCCTTATGACCGTGGCCCTGTACGGCGGACCGCTCTCGTCCCTTCTGCGCATCGGGCCGCTTCCCCTTTCCACATGGCTCTGGATTGTCCCGCTCGCGGCCATTCCCGTTGTGGTGGACGAATTTTGGAAGCTCGCGCATCGAAGAACGGTAAAGGCATAACATAAAACGCTCGATCCAATATGAACGGAACGGAGCATTTCGGGAAATTATATCTCTTTCATCGTTTCCCGGGTAAGCAATGCCGCGATGAACGCCCCACGAATACATTGCGTCTTCCATATCCCGAGCCATCTATATCACTGCCCATCGAAGATGTCTCTGGGCTGCATCTTATTCGGGAGCATGACTCCGCTGATTCAGGATACCAAGTGATTCTGTGTTGGATGTTGGGGCATCGCTCTGGCCACGGGCCTTGCCGATGGTCATTCTGGACTGCCGCTCGCATCAGACGTTGATCGTTCATGGCCATAGCGACGAACTGTCATCTCAATCCTTTCTGATTATACGATTCAAAAACCCCCGTCACGATCGACATCGCGACGGGGGTTAGAGAAAGACCAAGGGACAAAGGATCCGAGCACTATTTCAAGTGCCGAGGTTCCAAGCGTCCAAGGTCATCACTTGCGGAGAGCAACGAAACGGTAGTGCTCGAGCCACATGCTGTCGGGATCGTCATAGCTCAGGCTCAGGTGGCGCTTGCCGCGGGCGTACCAGAGTTCCGGCACGCTGAGGTCGCCGTTCGGAAGACGCCACGAGGAGCCGAGAGCCACGACGGGGAACTCACGCTGGAGATCCGGATGAGCGGCTCCGAGGAAGAGCAATTCCACGATCGAGGCGGGTTTGAGCCCCCTGCGATCGAGCTCGGCCTTCACCTGGTCCGTCGTGAGCCTCTCGTCCAGATGGACGAGGACGACTTCGACCTCGCGCTTGCCATCGCTCTTCTTGAGCGGGAAATACGTCTCCGTGATATTTTCGTTCACGTAGCCGTACTTGCCTGCTGCGATCATGTCGGCGAGGGTCTGCGACCGATCGATGGTGATACGGTAGACCGTCTCGGAGCCCTTTTGTGCGGGCTCGCGGACCTCGACCCTGCCTTCGATGAGGGCCTGCAGATGGTCCATGATGTTTCTATAATCCAACGTTCCTTCGGCGACGCGGCGGATCAGTTCGTCCGTGCGCCTCCGAAGTTTTCCGTACTGCTCGTCATCGACACATCGCGTCATGACAAGCCTCCTTTGTAATAGGACATGCCCGTGTTCCGCACAGGCGCGGGGCGTTCACGCGAACGACGTCAAAATATAGCGTATGTTTGCGGTTTTGTCAATGCATCCGATGCGCCTTTTTCCAGGCCTCGATGTCCTTATGATGGCCGGACAAAAGAATCTTCGGCACCTTTATGCCGAGCCATGTTTCAGGACGGGTATATTGCGGGTACTCTCCTTCGCCGTCCGACCAGGATTCCTCGGCGAGCGATGCTTCTTTTCCGAGCACTCCCGGGACATGCCGCGCGATGGCGTCGGTCATGACAAGCGCGGGAAGCTCGCCGCCGGTAAGCACATATGGCCCGATGGAAAACACCTCATCCGCGAGCCGGTCCAGAATGCGCTGATCCATGCCTTCGTACCGGCCGCAAAGGAACACAATGCGGGTATAACGCGTGGCCAGGCGCGCGGCATCGGCATGCGTAAACGGCTTGCCGTTCGCGGCCGTGGCGATAACGCGCGCGCGCGCGGCGCCGGTTCGTCGGCGGCCGGTTTTGATATTCCGAAGTTTGAGCCATGCGAGCGCCTCCAAAAACGGCTGCGGTTTCATGAGCATGCCGGGTCCGCCGCCGAAAGGTTTGTCGTCCACGGTTTTATGCCTGTCATGCGTCCAGCGGCGCAGATTGTGCGCATGAAAAGAGAGGAGGCGCTTCCGCGCCGCCCGTCCCAACATCGATGCCTGAACATACGGATGAATGACTTCCGGAAAAATCGTCAGGTAATCGAAACGTAATGTCTTTCGTTTAGCCATACATAGCAAAAACCATGGGGATCATCCCATGGTTTTTGCGACTTGTCGATAATTTAGATGCCGAGATCCGCGAGGTCCTGATCGGTGACCATCCCCGCCTCGCCATGCGTGGCGCTGCCGCCGACGGACTGCGACTTCCGCTCCTGATGTTCGCGCCGAAGTTCATCCGGCTCGAAAATTTTCAGGTTCACGCGCGCATTTTCTTTGGCGCCGACCGTTTTCAGAAGAATACGGAGAGCACGGGCGGTTTGGCCCTGACGGCCGATAATATATCCCATGTCGTCCTGATTAATATGGAGCGTAATGAGCACGCCCCGGTCATCCACGGTCCGTTCGGTCCGGACATCCTCTGGATGATTAACAAGCGCCTTTACGGCATACTCAACGAACTCCTGATCCTTATACGCTTCAGCCATAACGTAGATGTAAATGAGCTTCTGCTCTATTGGGTTAAGGAATGTGTGGCGAAAGCTGTCGGACCGCGCCGTGCGCAAGTGCGCACAAAGAGGGACATTCTTTCGTCGTGCCAGAGCATAGCAAAAACACCCGCCCTTGGGAAGGGCGGGTGTGGCATATTCGCGTTATTCGGCAGGTTTCTCTTCTGCAGACGGCGGGGCAGTTTCCGGCAGGACAGCGGCTTCCGGTTGCGGTTCCGGTCGGGAATCTAATGCTTCCGTGGCGGCTTCGGCTTGAGCTTTCGCCCGCTCTTCCGCCATGCGCGCTTCTTCTTTTGCTTTTGCATCCTCGACCGCTTTTTTCTCCTCTTCACGTTTGAGGTTCAGCTTTTCCTTGCGCGTCGTTGAAAGCCGCATGGTCTTCCGCTTGTCTCCCTCGAGAATACGCTGATCAACCAGCAAATTCCATACGGTTTCGGAAGGCTGGGCTCCCTTGTCGAGCCATGCCTTGATCCGGTCAGCCTTCAGCTGGATATCGACCGGATTGGCGCGCGGGTTATAGGTGCCCAAATTCTCCAAATAATCCCCGAGCGGGTCCTTGGTCTTTTCGCACACGATAAGTCGGTACATGGGGGCATTCCGCTTCCCGACCCGGCGCAATCGGATACTTAACATAGGTGGCGGAATCGTAATGGAAAGAGGGCATTCCGTCAAGCAGGCGGAGGGTTCATCCGGCGGGGGAGGACAAACAAAAAGCCCCAGTACCCTGCCGGTCGGATACTGGGGCGAAATTCAGGACATGATGATGACGGCCGCGGGTCCGCTCCCGTCTTCGGGGCGGAAGAGACTGGCGTTCCATTCCCCGCTACGCCTAGTGGCAAGGAGAACTCTCCGTTCGCCTCCGGATTCCTCCGCATATGTCCCGCCGAGAATGACGTCGGGAAACGGCACATCGTGCTGAAGCACGAACCATGCGAAGCTCGCCAGGTCCATGAGAAAATCACTTGATGCGACATCGCCGCGCTGGCAATCCAAAAAGGTTCGCCAGGCCACATGCCGCGGATCCACGCCCACAAGCCCTACGCCCGCCTGCGAAAAACGGACGGCCGGATCCTGCGGACCCACGAGATGTTGGCAAGCGTCGAGGAGATCGCCGCTCGCCCTCACGGATGCCGCGTCCAAGAGCGTTTCCGTATGAACGTCCCATGAAAAGAACGGAAGGCACAGACCATGATGGGCGGGAAGGCGCATGTCATTGGCCGCGGCGCCGATGCGCTTGGTGAATTCGGCGTCAGGCACCGAGAGCTTGGAGGGAACGCCCGCTTTCAGCATGCGGCTCGCGGCCTTTCTGAGCATTTCGCGGATCCTGTTGCGGTTGCCGTGCAGACCCGCGAAGCTTTGCGGCTCGCGAACGGGGTAGGTGATGGCATCGACGTTCGCAATGTCCTCTTCGCTCGGCCGACGCACCTCCCAGGAAACAAACGGAAGTCTCGAGCTTTGACGCACCTTGGCGCGCGCGAGCCACATCGGATTGCTGGGGGCGCGGGTTCGCGATTCCATGGTGGAATTCGGCCCCATTCCCATGAATGTACGGTCAGATTTATCATCCGGCATTCCGTCCTCCTCGCTCCGTGAAAGAGCATTCTCAACCTTGCAGAAAAAAGCGCATTCGTCAAGACGCGGCCCGGCTCCTTCGCTCCTGTTCCGCCGCGGCCACGCGCTCGAGCGCCAAGGCATATGCCGCGATCCGAAACGGAAGATTGCGCGAGGATGCAAAGGTAAAAAGATCGGTCGCGGCCGAACGCATGGTCGCTTCCAGCCGTTCATGCACCCGCTCTTCGCTCCAGCGCTCACCCTCCATATTCTGCAGCCACTCAAAAAAACTCACGACCACGCCGCCCGCATTGGCGAGCACGTCGGGGATAACGTGGACGCCCGCTTTCCGAAGCAGGACATCGGCCTCCCGGGTTGTAGGCCCATTGGCCGCCTCGAGGACGACCTTCGCCTGAACGGCCTGCGCGTTCTCCTCCGTAATTTGATTTTCCAATGCCGCAGGGACCAGAACACCGCATGGAAGCGCAAAGATGCCAGCCGGATCGAACGGCCGCGCGCCGGAAAATCCTTTCACGGATCCCGAAACATTCTTGTGCGCGATGAGCGAGGGGACATCGATCCCCTGCTCCTCATGCATGGCGCCATGCGAGTCCGAAACCGCGATAACGCGATACCCATGCCGGAAAAACTGCAAGGCAACTTCCTGTCCCGCGTTCCCGAATCCCTGTACGGCAACGGTGATTGTTTCATTATCCAAACCGAGAAGCGGCCGGAGGGCATCGAATACCAAAAACACGCCCGTTCCCGTGGCCGTCGAGCGCCCCTGTGACCCGCCGGCTGCAAGACTTTTTCCCGTGACCACGGCCGGCGCATTCTGCCCGGCGATTCTGGCATATTCATCGGCGAACCAGTCCATAACCGCGGCATCCGTGTTCACGTCCGGAGCGGGAACGTCTTTGGAGGGCCCGATGACATCGGCAAAGGCTCGGACGAAGGCGCGCGTGAGGGCTTCTTTTTCCGTCGATGACAGCGCTTTTCCGTCAATGGCTGCTCCGCCCTTGCCACCGCCGAACGGAATGCCCGCAAGCGCGCATTTAATCATCATCGCGCATGCGAGAGCGCGGACTTCATCCAAATCCACGCGTTCATGAAAACGAATGCCTCCCTTATAGGGGCCGCGCGCGTTATTCCATTGCACGCGATACGCGGGAATTTCGCGGAGCGCGCCATCATCCATGCGGACAAAAAGCCTGGCGTGAATTTCCCGATGCGGCGTGCTCAATATGGCGAGCGTATCCGCGTCGAGCTGAACGGCAAAAGCCGCTTCGCGAAGCGATGCAAGTACGTTTTCGAGATAGGAAGACATCATTTTGGGCTAAGGGCTAAGGGCAGATTATGGTTTTCCTACGCCCTACGCAACCACGTCCTACAGGGCGCTGCTTGCCGCGCCCCCTACATCCTACTTCCCACTCCCTACGTCCTGTTCCCGTTCTGACAAATACCGCTCGGCTTCGAGCGCGGCCATACACCCGGTGCCTGCGGCTGTAATGGCCTGCCGGTATCGCGCATCAATCAGATCGCCACAGGCAAAAAGCCCCGGCGTTTTTGTGGACGCCGTTCCGGGTTTCGTTATCACATATCCCTTGTCGTCCAGGTCGGCAAGATCCTTTACCAGGCCGGAATTCGGCGAATGCCCGATGGCGGCAAAGACGCCGTCAATCGGCATCTCGCGCTCGCTCCCGTCTGCGGTCGAGCGGAGACGTACGCCGGTAACCTTCCCCTCGTCCCGGCCGAGGATATCTGCGACTTCGCTATTCCAGATGACATGAATTTTAGGATTCTTCAAAATACGCTCCTGCATAATTTTGGACGCGCGAAACGCATCGCGTCGATGCACAATGGTGACCGTGTCGGCGAATCTTGTAAGAAAATTCGCTTCTTCCATGGCGCTGTCTCCTCCGCCGACCACAATGACGCGCTTCCCTTTGAAGAAAAACCCGTCACAGGTTGCGCAGGCAGATACACCTTTGCCGTAGAGCGCCTTTTCCGACTCCAGACCCAGCCTCCGTGCGGATGCGCCCGTGGAAAGAATAACGGCCATGGCCTGATGCATTTTTCCATTGGCAGATACGGCAAAACCTCCATCCGGCTCCCTGCGAAGCTCATCAACGCGCTCGGAACGAATGTCCGCGCCGAAACGCGCTGCCTGTCTTTTGCATCTCTCCATGAGATCCGGCCCCAAAAGGCCGTCCGGGAATCCGGGAAAATTTTCGACCTCGGTGGTGGTCATGAGCTGGCCGCCCGGCTCGTCACCTTCAAACACGAGCGGTTCCAAATTCGCCCGCGACGCATAGATTGCGGCCGTCCAGCCGGCAGGACCGGATCCGATGATAATAAGATTCTTCATATAACTTATGGCCCATGCCTTACGAACCTACGAACGTATGGATCCAAGGGCTAAGGGTTCGGGGAAAATTATGTCCCCCCTACGCAACCACGTCCTACGCAACTACGTACTCTTCCCCCCTACGTCCTACGCAACTACGAAACCCCGCTCCCTACTCCCTGTTCCGCACCCCGCTACCCAAGATGCTTCTGCAATGTATTGAGCATGTCTTCTTTGGACATGGTTCCCACCATTTGCTCGGCGACTTGCCCTCCCTTGAAAACCAGAAAGGTCGGGATGGACATGATGCCGTATTGCCCGGGATAGTTCGGATGCTCGTCCACATTCATTTTGCCGACCGTCAACCGGCCTTCGAGTTCGCCGGCGATCTCATCTATAATCGGACTCATCACGCGGCAGGGGCCGCACCACGGCGCCCAAAAGTCCACCAGGACCGGCTTCGGGGATTTCAGAACCCGCTCCTCAAAATTTTGATCAGTAAAGATGTGTTCCATACGCGACAAGAGTAACGGGCGGCCGGAACATCCGCAAGAGGGAAAACATCCCGGCAAACCGGGATGTTATTTATGGCGCAAATTCGATCGTGCGCGTTTTGACTTCTTCATGATATACCTCGAGACGGTCTCCGATTTCCAAACGGAGTTTGCCCTTTACGGACAACCCGCATTCGGTTCCAGCATGGACGTCTTTCACATTCTGTTTGCCGATTTGAAGGGATTCGATGGTGACATCGCCCAGCGCCTCCTCTCCGCGCCAGACGCGCGCTTTTTCGCCGGCAACGATTTTCCCGTCCGTCACTCGTCCCCCGACCACCATGCGGCCGCTTTCCGTTCGGAAAATGGCGACGGTTTCGAAGTTGCCGAGCTGCATGAGCGAGACCTCCGGCTTCAAAAGTTTGTTCAATTCCGCCATAACGTCGTCGAACAGCTCGTAGATGACTTTGAATTTGCGGATGTCCACGCCCTGATCACGCGCGAGTTCCGGAATCTGCGGGCCCGGAACAACATTAAACGCATAGACGACTTTCGAGCCGTTCGCCGCCTGGAGCACGTCGGTGTCGGTCACGTTCCCGAGACCCTTTTGAATCACCTCCACGCCCACGAATTCGTCCTTGATCTTTTCGAGCATGCCGAGCACGGCCTCGAGCGATCCCAGGACATCGGCCTTGAGGACGATTTGATACATTGCTTTCTTTTGGGCGCCTTCGGACGACTCCGTGTCTTTCGGCTGCTGTTTTTTGGCGACCATGCCTTCCGCAACCTGATGCGTGGTTTTCACCTTCGTATCGAGCTTCCGGAAATCCTCCGGCACCTCCATAACGTCTCCCACGGCCGGAGCCACTTTAAAACCGAGCACTTTTACCGGTGTTCCGGGAGGGGCTTGGTCGAGCAATGCTCCCGTCCAATCCTTGAGCGCGCGCACGCGCCCGTACAGGGTGCCGCCGATGCCCATAGAGTCATTGCGGCGGAGCGTCCCCGCCTGAACGAGTACCGTGGCGACCGGACCTTCGCCTTTGTCCACGTGCGCCTCGATGATGGTCCCGACCGCGCGCCGATCCGGATTCGCGCGAATGCGATCGGCGTGGACGTCGGCAACAAGCAGCACCGTGTCGAGCAGCTCTTCGATATTCTGGCCCGTTTTTGCCGAAATTTTTACCAAGGGAATATCGCCGCCCCATTCCTCCACCTGCACGCCCGCTTCCGCGAGGCCGGCCATAACTTTTTCCGGCTGGGCTTCCGGCTTGTCGATTTTATTCAAAGCCACGAGAAACGGGAGCTGCGCGGCTTTAATGATATTGATCGCTTCCTTTGTTTGCGGCTGAACGCCGTCGTCTGCCGCAACAACGAGAATGGCGATATCCGCAACTTTGGCTCCGCGCGAACGCATGACGGTAAATGCCTCATGGCCCGGCGTGTCGATGAACGTGATTTTCCGGTCCTTCTTTTCAACCTGGTATGCGCCGATATGCTGGGTAATACCCCCGGCCTCTCCTTCCATAACATTGGTCTGACGGATAGCGTCAAGTGTTTTCGTTTTCCCGTGGTCCACATGGCCCATGACAACAATAACCGGAGGACGGGGCTTAAGCGTCTCCCGCGTTTCTTCCGAGGTAATTTCCTTGAGTCTGTCCAAAGCTTCAACCCGCTCCGGAGCTTCGGGGACGCGTTCTTCGGCTTCGGCGCGATAGCCGAGTTCTTCGGCGATAATGGCCGCCGTATCAAAGTCGAGCCGTTCGTTTTGCGCGGCAAGAATGCCGTTTTTCATGAGTTCCTGTATAAGGCGCGTCACCGGAATACCCATGCTCCCGGCAAGATCGCGAACAATGACGACCGGGGGAATGCGCACGGGCTTAAGCTGCGCCTTTTCTTCCTGGCTCTTGGGCTGATTCGAGGTTTTGATAAGCGAGGCGCGCATGCGTTCACGGCGCTGATTTTCCCGCCAGCGGCGCATAATCTGCTCGGCGACGGCATCATCCACTTTGATCGCGCGACGTCCGATAGAAAAACCGAGCACCGGGAGTTTATCCAGGAGCTCGTTCGGCGTAACATTGAGTCTTCGCGCGAGTTCCGATACGTTCATAAAGTGCGCTCAATCTACGTGAAAAAGCCATTTCTGTCAAAGAATTGCGACATGGGGGTTCGGGTTACGGGGTCCGGGTCTAGGATGAAACCGCTTACCGACAAACCTACGATCTTACGGACCTACGGACATATAGGCACAAGGGCAAAGGGCTAAGGGAAACAGGTTATGAGTTATGGGGAAGATTATGCTCCCCCTAAGCAACTACGCCCGACGTACTACGCAACTCCCCCATACCTCACGACTCACGACCCATTTCCCACGTCCTGCGCAACTACGTACTCTTCCCCCTGCGCAATCCTACTCCCTCCTCCATCCTTCCTCCCCTTGCTACACTCGCCTTCATCTATGGACGGCCTTCTCCTCGTCGACAAACCCGCCGGCATCACGAGCCATGATGTCGTGGATGCGATTCGGAACATTGCGCACACGCGAAGAGTCGGCCATGCCGGCACACTGGATCCGTTCGCGACCGGGTTATTGATCCTCGGCATCAATAAAGGAACAAAAGCGCTCACCGGTCTTGTCGGCCTCGATAAAACGTATGAGGCAACGGCAAAACTCGGCGCGACATCAACGACGGACGATCCCGAAGGCATTATCGCGGAAGGACCGGCCTGTCCGCATCCCGACACTGACGTCATCCAAACTGTTCTTTCCTCTTTCCTCGGCGCATATGAACAAACCGCCCCCGTATTTAGCGCCAAGAAAGTGGGCGGAAAAAAACTGTATGAATTGGCAAGAAAAGGAAAGATGGAAGGCATTGTATTGCCGAAAAAAATAGTGACCATTCATGATATCGCATTGCTTGATTACCGCTGGCCGAATCTGCATTTCCGCGTGTCATGCTCTAGCGGAACATATATCCGCGCGCTGGCGAAAGACATTGGGGCAAAACTCGGATGCGGGGCATATCTTACCGAACTCCGAAGAACAAACATTGGAGACCACAGGATCGAAGACGCTATTGCGTTGATCGATATAAACGAGAAAAATATCGGCAGCCGTCTTATTCCAATGATATGACATATCTGCGGATTTTCCCCGCATCTTCGAACGATGTTCAGCGACGCGCTCTTCGCGCTCATGCCCCCTGCGATTGTTCTTGCTTTCCATGCAGCGCGTCTGCTCCTGCTTCCAGCCATGTACCGGGCCGACATGTTCATGCCTGCCGCAGGTGGTGCCGCCATTGCATGGATGTATTTCATCTTATGGCGTAGATAGGGGGTTCGCGGCTGGATACCCACGCGTACTCCCCGATGGATGAAGGCTCTCACGATCCTGGGAGCCGTTGCTCTCAATAGGCATCTGGTGGGAATTCATGGAATTCGGCGCTGATACAATTCTCGGTACGCGCATGCAGTTTTCCGTTTCCAAAACCATGGGTTACCTCGGCTTGGACCTTGTCGGCGGACTTTTCTTGATTTTTTCTCTATTTTTGAAAAATGAAGCATTATTTTGCTTATTTTAGCCATTTTCTGTAAATATATTGTTAAGTACCCTTGACAAGGGGAGAAATACATGTTATAAAGATATATCTTTCGAAAATAGAACACTTTGGGGAGAAAGTGTTCGATCCGTGAGCCGCCACAAAAAAAGGCCTTTTAGGCGTTTTTGACCGGCGGTGCATGAAGCGCTTTTCTCCTACAAAGATGAGCGCTTTTTTGTGGGCATCCTGCCCAGCAATCTGAGGAGGAGAGAGCCGTCGCGAGCAGCCAATTGGGCCAATCGCGCGGGGGCACCCGAGCCTGATACGTTCTGGATACGTCTGGAACAACTCAGGGTCTATGCCACGGGCGTGGTGATTCCTTCGGGAACGACCCTCGCCCATACCTTCTCAGGTTCTTGGGCGGGAAAAATCATGAGGTATGGGCGATGCGGGAGGAAGGAAGTTAGGGAGTAGGAGAATTGCGTAGGGCGTGGTTGCGTAGGACGTGAATCATGGGCAGTGAGCCATGCGCCCCGTAACCCGAACCCCATAATCAATAACCCGTAACCAAAACCCCGTTCCCTAAGCCCTTTGCCCTTGGGTCAGTAGGTTCGTAAGATCGTAGGTTCGTAGGTCAGCGGTTTCATCCTAGACCCGGATCCCGTAACCCGAACCCGTAACCAATTCCCGACCGAAAACGCAATACACAGCCCACGACATTCTGATGAAGGATCTGGGGAGGAGAGAGACTGTCATGGATGTTCCGATACACATTGGAATACCCGTGCAGCGGCCGTCACCTGATTGATTCCGGTCAAGACTGGATTCCTTCAGAAACGACGGCCATGAGTGCGGCGCACCTTCGGGAGCCATCCGCACTCCATAGCGCGTTCTACGCGCCACCTCTTCAGATCCGTCGTCAGAATAAGGCAGTGCCGAACCGGGCTAGCCGGGGCCACGATGAGGGCAAAATTACCGTAACAGGGAAACCAGGGGTTCGACTCCCCTCACTGCCGCCACAGAAGCAAACCGTCAGGAACGCAACGAAAGGAATGGGAGACATGAGGTATCTGAGCGACGAATACATCCCGGAGCTCGAGGGAGAAAATCCGGGAACGGATCAGCTGCTCCTGCTCGAACAGGAGCTCGCGGACCGCGGCATGCACGTGGACGGAGGCGTTCTCCGCGAAGCGGACATCCATGTCCTTGTCACCGCGCGACCCGTGCGGAAGAACATGCTTCCGCCGTTTCTGAAGGACTGACACTGGCCGGAGCGGATTCTACATCCGCTCCGGCGCCACCCGGGCAATATGAGTCATCGTAATGCCTGGAAGGTCAACATCGAACGCAAAGGGAGATCCGCATGACCGCTTTCAGAACGGAAGAAGACCTTCATCACATCGACCGCGACATCGTGGACGGCATCCGCGATGCCGCCGACTGGCTTCGCGGAAACCGGCAAACGCCGGATGAATCCGGAGTGTTCGAACGCACCGATCGCGATACCATTCCGGATATGCCGGCATGGGAGGAACCGCTCGATATCGAGATCGACGTCGTCATCGACGACGTCGCCTGAACCTTGCTCCGAACCGGAAGCGCATGGCGACATGCGCTTCCGGGAACTTCCGACGTCATCTTACGATGAGGCGGCATCGGATGTTCCGATGGATCAAGCCGCCCGACATGGGTGTGGTGTGGGGTTGGGAGTTCGTTTCTCCCTACTATGTTGCGTCGCTCGCAAGCGAAGCGACAGCGAACGCCCGGACATTCGCGCACTGCCCCTGTCTCGGGCGGTTTTTGCATTGACAAAAACGTGGAATCACGGTATCCGAGGAGAGCACATTTCACATTCGGAGACCTGAATGGGACTGAACCATCAACATTTGCGGATGATTGCGCGCGCGCTTGCGCTCTATGCGCCCGTATGGGCGGCAGCGCTGCTTGCGCACAGCGCTTCACTGAAAAGCGGCTTTGTTTTTGACGATAATAGGCTGCTTCTCGAAAATGCCTATGTAAAAGAATTCGGCGGACTCAAGACACTGCTCACGCACAGCCTATTCTCGACCACGCCGTTTCCGTTCGAAGGGACGTATTATCGGCCGGTATCGAGCTTGAGCTACTGGCTCACCTGGCAATTGTTCAAAGACAATGCCGCACTGCATCATGCGGTAAATATCGTCCTCCATGCCATGGTGGCAAGCCTCCTTCTGCGGACGCTCGCCGCATATGGGGTGCGAAGCGCCATTGCGCGCATTGTTGCCATCCTTTTTGCCGTTCATCCCGTAACCGCGGAAATCGTGGATTATATCGGCGGGAGGCAGGATCTCTTGGGCTGGGCCATTACCCTTGCGTGTCTCAGCCAGCTTCCCCGCATGAAGCGGACGACCTCCATTGCCATTCTCTCTTGTGCCGGCACGGTGCTCGCTCTGTTCTGCCGCGAATTCTTTGCTACGGCGGCCATGCTCTTCGTCATCGGATCCGCCGTAAGGCCGGATGACCATTCGCAAACGCGATCTCGTCTTGCGGCGAGCGCCGCGGGCGCTTGCGCTGGCATCGGCATCGACATGGCGCTCCGGCATGCATTCGACATTCCGCGTATTCCGTTTCGGGAGCTCATAACGGCAAACACGCCGAGAGTTCTGTGGGGAACGGGTTCTCGGCTCCTCAAAATCGTGTTCTGGCCATCGGACGTGGTGTCAGGGACGAGCATACATCCCCAGCCCGCCATGTTCGCCCTCCTGACTCTTCTCCCCCTCGCGGTGCTTGCGTTTCTCGTATGGCGTTTGCGCCGACGAAGCCTTTGCCTCATGGGCATGGCGGGGAGCGCCACGATTGTTCTCTCCATCCTGCTCCCCCTCTACATTGCAGAGACAGAGTGGGTGCTCGGAGACCGTTACGGCTACGAAACGCTCGTTGGAGTGGCGCTGCTTGCCGGCGCCTGGGCGGAACAGTTTGCGTCAACAGTAACGATCCGCCTGCCATCGGCCATGGTCCGCCGATTCGTATGGGCCGCCCCGTTCCTTATTGCGGTCGCCGTTATCCCGCTCACGCGAGGACGCGCCTTCTGTTATACGGACGACGAAGTCCTGGCGGAGTGCGATGCCCTAACGAGACCGCACGATGCTCTTGTCCTTCTGCGGCGTTCCCATCAGTTGCAGGGAAGCGGCCAAATTGACCGCGCATTTCCGTACTGCGCCGCGTATCTTGAACGCGCGCCGGAACGGCGACTGCATGTTGCCGACTGTATCGGAAACTATATGCTCCTGCATGACCGGGCGGCCATGGCGGTTCCCTTTCTGCGGGATGTCGCGTATGCCCGCCCTCGGTGGATCCAATCGCGAAGCACCTACTTTTTGGCGCTGGCGCTCGCCGGAGATTATGACGGCGCCGATCGGGAAATCGGCAAATGGAAACGCCGGTTTCCGAATGCCGCAGATCTGGACGCCTCGGCCCGCGAGGTCCAGCTTGTCAAAAGCGGAAAAAAGATCCCTCTCTCCTATGCGGGGTTGCGGCGGGCATCACGATGATATTGGTACAGGACGGCTCTCGAGCCGTCCTTTTTTGTGCCTCCGGAGCGCTTTTCAAAATACGGAAACCATGCTAGCTTCATGGTGCGAATTGGCTAGCAATTAATCTGATCCGGATGACAAAGGTACGCATCGCGAAGGACGTACGGAATGCCTTGAACACGAACAAATGTCCATAAGGACAGTAACGTCGGTTGAGGGATAGAAACGGAACAGCGCGACAAACCGAAAAGGTTTTGCCTTTGAATACGCCGGACGGCTCATATATGAGTTATGTTTTTCTTGCGATTGCGGGCGGAGCAATAGGCCTGGCTATTGGATGGCTTGTCCGAGACAATAAGGGAAAGAGCGACATTAATTCCGCAGAAGCGAAAGCGGAAAAAATCATCAAAGAAGCCGAGTCCAAGGAACAGGACGTACTCCTGCGCGCAAAGGACAAGGCCGTGAAAATCCTGGAGGAGGCGCGGCTTGAGGAAAAAAAGGCGCTCGAGGAAATGAAGCGCCAGCGCGACGAACTTTTTGAACGCGAAAATACCTTCAGCCAGAAACTCATCGAAATCGACGAGCAAAAAACGCGCGTCGAAGAAAGCAGGAAAAAGGCGGAGGAAGAATTACAAAGACTCGAGGAGCTCAAACTCGAGGAAACTAAAAAACTGGAAGAAGTGGCGGGTCTCACCGAAGCAGAGGCCATGGAGCGTATTTTAAAACTCGTGGAGGACCGTAACAGGGACGCCGTCCTATCGCGCATGCGGAAACTGGATGAACAATCGCAAGAGGAAATCGACCGGAAGGCAAAAAACATCCTGGCAGTGGCCGTCCAGCGCCAGGCGGCAAGCCATGTGCAGGAAACGACCACGTCGCACTTGGAGCTCCCGAGCGATGAAATGAAGGGGCGCATTATCGGACGCGAAGGGCGGAACATCAAAGCCATCGAGAACCTCACGGGCTGTGAGCTCGTGGTGGACGAAACGCCCGGGATGATTACGATCAGCGGCTTTTCGCCTATACGGCGCCAGGTGGCCAAACGCGCGCTTGAAAAACTCATTGAGGACGGACGCATTCACCCTGGAAGAATCGAGGAGGCTGTTATGGAAGCCAAGCGGGAACTCGCGCTTGATATGAAAAAGGCCGGCGAGGACGCCCTGTATGAAATGGGTATTTCCGTGGCCGATGTGGATCCCAAACTCGTACAAATTCTCGGCCGCATGAAATACCGCACGAGCTTCGGACAGAATGCCCTGCTTCACTCCCTGGAGGTTGCCAAGCTTTCCGTCGCCATCGGCGAACAGCTGGGCGCGGATATGCATGTCTGCCGCGTCGGAGGACTCTTCCATGATATCGGCAAGGCGGTGGATCATGACTTGCAGGGAGGCCATCCGGAGCTGGGGTATCAAATCCTGAAAAAATTCGGCTATCCCGAAGAAATTTACTATCAGTCCATCGGACACCATGAAGACAAGCCGAAAACGCTGGAAGCCGTCATCATTAAGGCGGCGGATGCCATTAGCGGAGCGCGGCCCGGCGCGCGCAAAGATTCTTTCGAGCTTTACGTGAAGCGTCTGGAGCAGCTTGAAGAAACCGTTCAATCCTTCCCGGGCATCGAAAAAGTGTATGCGATTCAGGCGGGCCGCGAAGTCCGCGTATTCGTGAACCCTTCGGAGGTAGACGACCTTGAGGCGGAGAAACTCGCGCGCGATATTGCCAGCAAGCTAGAACAGGAATTGAAATATCCAGGTGAAATCCGCGTCACGCTCATTCGTGAAAAACGCGTAACGGAATTCGCGCGATAGGTACGGGGGTTCGGGTTACGGGGCGTATGGCTCACGGCGCAAGGCTCATGGCTCACGGCTTAAGGCCCATACCTCACGACCCACGCCCTACTCCCTACTTCCTCCCCATATGTTCACCATCCTCTATTTGGGCGATATCGTCGGAAAGCTGGGAAGGAAGGCCGTGCAAACGGCGCTTCCGGATTTAAAAATGCGCTACAAGCCCGATCTCGTTATCGGGAATGTCGAGAACCTGACGCACGGCGTTGGCATTTCTCCGAAGGCGATGCGGGAAATGCTGGACGCCGGCGTGAATGCCTTCACGTCCGGCAATCATATCTGGGGAAACCCGGAAGGAACTCCGCTCCTGGATGATGCCGAATGGAAACTGGTCCGGCCGGCGAATGTTCCCGCATCCAAGAAAGGCAGAGGCTCGATCGTGCTGAACATGAACGGTGTCCGCGTGTTACTTATCAATCTCATGGGATCTTTGTTCACAACGACCGCTGATGACGTGTCGAATGCCTTTCCTGCGTTGGACGACATTTTGAAGACGAACGAGGGAATGTATGATGTGGCCTTTGTGGACATGCATGCGGAGCTCACGGCGGAAAAAGAAGCGCTCGGCCATTATGCGGACGGACGGGTTGCGGCGGTCATCGGCAGCCACACCCATGTGCCCACGGCCGACGCGAAAATTCTCCCCGGGGGGACGGCCTATTGCACAGATGCCGGAAGGGTCGGGGCCTATACCTCCGTCCTCGGCTTTGAACCATCGTCGGTGATCAACCGTTTTTTGACCGGGGAAAGAACGCCATATACCTTGCCGGACCGCGGCAAAGCCGAACTAAATGGCGTCGTTATCACGGCCGATCCGGCTACGGGAAAAGCCGTTACCATTGTGCCGATTCGGAACCTTGTTGAGTGCTAGGCAAAAAACCGCTATCCTCCCATGTATCGAGCTAATCCCTGTGGAAAGTCCACAGCTTTCCCGCGGTTCTATGAATAAAGCCGAACTCATTACCCATATTTCAGATAAAGTAGGCCTGACCAAAAAACAGGCCGATGACATGGTTGAAGCTTTTGTGGATATTGTAACCAATACCCTCCAAAAGGGCGGCGAGGTTACCATCGCGGGCTTCGGAACATTCATGTCGAAACGGCGGCAGGGCCGCACCGGGGTCAATCCCCAAAACCCCGCGGAAAAAATACAAATCCCTTCTGTTACGGTTCCAAAATTCAAGGCGGGCAAAGGATTAAAAGACGCGCTCAAAGCCAGCAATCCTCCGAGCATGGACGGGCCTTCAACAGCTCCTCTGCAGGCTCCCCCGAATCCGCCGCCGGCACCAACCCCTGGCATGTAATCGCTAAACGCTCCGTCCGACGGAGCGTTTGTGTGATACGATACTGCCCATATGGCCGCGATTGCGCAGACCGCCGGGATGCTCCCGGTTCTCAAAAAAGCTTCGGAGCTGAATGCGTCGGATGTCCACTGTATGGTGGATTTTCCACCCGTATTCCGTTCGAACGGCAATCTCGCGCCAAGCGCTGAGTTCCCGGCGTATACGCAGGAAACGCTGCTGAAACAAATCGATGAGCTCATTTCGGAAGAACAGGCCAAGCGCTATCGCGATGACCGAGAACTCGACACCTCCGTAGTATTGCCCACAGGCGAGCGATTTCGCGTGAATGTCTTTTGGGAAAAAGGGAATCCGGCCTTGGCCGCGCGATATATTCCGGCCTCGATTCCCTCGCTGGATGATCTCCTGGCGCCGGAAGCCGCGTATGATTTTGTCGGACTGAATCAGGGGCTCGTCCTCGTAACCGGACCCACAGGTGCCGGAAAATCAACGCTCATCGCGTCCATGATCGAAGAGATCAATAACACGCGCAAAGAGCACATCATCACTCTGGAAGATCCGATTGAATTTCTGTACGCGTCCAAGCAGAGCTATATTGTCCAGCGGCAATTCGGCCAGGACTTTTTGTCCTTCCCGGAAGGATTAAAGCATATTCTCCGGCAGGATCCCGACATTATCCTCGTGGGGGAAATGCGCGACCTCGAAACCATTTCCGCAACCATTACGCTCGCGGAAACGGGGCATTTGGTGTTCGCGACCCTTCATACGAACAGCGCGCCGGAAACCATCGACCGCATCGTAGATGCCTTCCCGAGCCATCAGCAGCCGCAAATCCGTCTCCAGCTCGCTTTCGTGCTCCGCGGAATTATTTCTCAGATTCTCATTCCAAAAGTGGATGGGTCGCTCATTGCGGCGCACGAGGTGCTCGTGAACAATACCGCCATCGGCAATCTCATCCGTGAGGCGAAAACTACGCAGATCCCGAATGTTCTGTACAGCTCCCCGGATTTACATATGAATACCTTGGACCAGGAACTGCATTGGCTCGTGAACGAGGGTTTTATTACGCCCGAAACCGCAAGGATCCACGCGAGAAAACCGGAATCATTCCAATAAGAGACTCCTGATGTATCCGAATTTGCGAATGCATCATTCGCCTTATTCGATTGAACACGTTTTCAAATTCATCAACCGACACGCAAAAGAAAAAATTCGTCTTCGCGTGATTTGCTTTTCGTCTCTATTCCTTTACAAACGCCTCAACCTCTTCCTGAATGTCCTGCAATGTAACAAAGCGGGATTCGGAGGAGTCTCGAAACTTCCACTCTACGGCGTCTTCCTTGAGCGTCTTTTCCGATACGACCAAACGAAGCGGCATACCGAGCAAATCCGCATCCGCGAATTTCTGCCCGGGGGATGCATCCTCGCGGTCATCCCAGAGCGCGTCGATTCCTTGCTTGGAAAGATCGTCCGCCAGGGTCTCGGCCGTGTTCACAATGCGCTCCTGCACGGTTTCATCCTTGGAGTGGAGTGAAACGAGATGAACGGGATACGGCGCTACATTCTTGGGCCAGCGAATGCCGTCATCGTCATGTAGCGCTTCCACGATAGAGCCCACAAGGCGCGTGGTTCCGATGCCGTAACAGCCCATGTATACTCGCTGCCGCGCGCCGTCTTCATCCGTAAACTCCACGTCAAAATCTTCCGCGAACTTCTGGCCCAAATCGAAGATGTTGCCGGCTTCAATACCCTTTTCCATGCCGAGCGATGCGCCGCAGGACGGGCAGGCATCCCCCTGTCGCACGGTCGCGATTTCCGTATTCTGCGCGAACGTGCAGGACGGGCAGGCTAAAATAATGTCCTCGCCCGCCGGCGTAAGTACATGGAATTCGTGGGAATATTTTTTCGTAAACGACCCGCCGGACGCTTCAACCACCTTCACCGTCAAGCCGCATCGCGTATAAATACGGACATATGCCTCCAGCGCCTTCTGATAGAACGCTTCGAGATCTTCCTTTGTGCGGTGAAAGGAATATAAGTCCTTCATGCCGAATTCGCGGCCGCGCAATATGCCGCTTTTCGCGCGGAGTTCATCGCGGAATTTTGTTTGGATTTGATACACGGCTACCGGAAGATCCTTATATGATTTCACGAACGAACCCACGAGCGGGGTAACGATTTCTTCATGCGTCGGACCCAGCGCGTATTCCTGTCCGGTCTGACTTTTCACTTTGAACATGACGTCAATGGTGTCCCAGCGCCCGGTTCTGATCCACGGCTCCTTGGGCAAAAGCGCCGGCATGAGGACTTCCTGCGCGCCGAGGGCATTCAGCTCATCGCGAATAATCGCCTCAACCTTTCGAAGCGCCCGAAGGCCGAGTGGCAACCAGGAATATACGCCGGCCGCCTCCTGCCGTACGAATCCGCCGCGGATGAGGTATTTCGCATTCGCGCTCTCGGCCTCCTGCGGAGCCTCCTTCGCAGTTTTGGTAAGCAAGTGGGTCATGCGCATAATGGCCATAGGGTAGAACGGGGAGGCTATGCGGGCAAGCATCGCGAATATCGGCAAACTCCCATACGTGACTGATAAGGAGAGTCCTTTACAGTCCGTTCTCTTTCTCGTAGATTCTTGGAAGTTCATTCACCTTCGGGAGGAAACCATGGCGGTTATTGCTCGACTCTGCAAAGGATGTTCGTATAAACAGTGCTATTGCGTGAAGTGCGGTGGACCGCTCGGATTCTCGAATAACACGGCAAAGCTCTGCTGGTCACACGCGCATGCCTTTGTGCACGGAAAAAACGGGTGTCAAACGTGCGCGTCCGGAACCGTCACGGAAAACGATGTCGAAGCCCATATCTGCGCGGAGTGCGGCGGTCTATTTGGAAGCATCTGTTGCCGACCGGACTGCGAAACCATGGCGTAACTTCATCCTGTAAGCACTCGATGCGCTTTTTCCACAAAACCTGTCTCTCGGCAGGTTTTTGTATCGGCAGAACGCAACCCTATCTAACTTCCTGATACACACGCAAGAGGATCGTCTGCAAACCCGCGCCGCATCACAAAAACGCGCGCACGGAAAAAGCTCGTAACGCGCGTTTCATGCATGGTGCGTCGCCTCGGAATCGAACCGAGAACCTTGGGCTTAAGAGGCCCCTGCTCTAACCAATTGAGCTAGCGACGCTTGTTCTATTTTGCCGCGAGACAATATCGGGATTTTTCATGATTGTCAACGAAATCGAAGGCCTCAGCCTTGCCGGATTGGACGATTTCCCCTATGATCCGTTCGCTCGCGCCCCTAGCTCAGCTGGATAGAGCGCTTCCCTCCGGAGGAAGAGGTCAGACGTTCGAATCGTCTGGGGCGCACCAAAAACATCCCGGCACGCCGGGATGTTTTTGTATTTATGGAAGCGTAACGGACTGAGCCTCAATGGTGGCGCCTTCGCCGACCGATTTCACCATACCGACGCCTTTCACCCAGTATTCGATACTGTCCACGGCGGTATTCATGGGCACCGGAAGGTCCGCGGATTCCATGGTCATATGCGATTTTACCTTGAGCGCCGTATAGGTTCCGGCCGGTACGGTAACCTCTTCCGTCCCCATGACGCTTCGATTCATGGTGACGACGCTCTGCACGTTCTGCAGGAATTCGGGAAGTCCCATCGCGGCGGACGCCTGCATGGTGATATCGAATGTGGACGTCCACTCGGATCCGACGGCCAGATTGCTCGGGAGCCATTCTCCCTCCGCGCTGTTGGTGATAAAGGAAAACCCGGTATTGCCCATGGCGCTCCCCATGTCCAAATATCCTTCCGCGACAATATGCCCGCCGTCGCAGGAGATGTTCTGGGTGACCGTCACATTCGAGTTGGAAAACGCGTAAGCGAGAACCGCGCCGCTCCCCTGCACGGAATCGACACTCATCGTATATTCGCTCTTTCCCGCCGGACCCTGCGAAGCATAGGTAACGGCATACCCCGGCGCAATGGGGAAATACGGATGCATACAACCTTTGGAGGCCACCGGAACCGAAGGGGCGCCGCCACCGGAAACGGATGGGGACGATGCTGGTGCACAGCCTGCGCCGACAAGAGCAACAAGAGCAATGGACGACATGATTCGCGTAAAGAAACGATTCATAGATGTGTTCGTGAAAGGATTCTTAGAATTCTATAGGCAAAGGGACGACGGGGCAATTCCCATGTTCCCGTATATTCCACGCGTTCTCCGCCGAATCCGAGCTTAAACCGCGTGATGCCTTCCCAAGCCGTTTTGTAATACGGTGACGCGGCATCGGAGGGATTGATGCCATGAAAATCATAAAAGAGTATTCCGGACGCTCTTGCCGCGCGGATGGCTTCCCAGTGCAGGGCATAAGGCGCCATAATATTTCGTTGGGAGGACGAGGATGCGCCGTGCAAATACGTAACCGTATCGGCATACCGTATTTCCATGCTTGCGGCGAGCGTATGTCCTCCGCACTCGGCCAGGCGGAGATGCGCCATGCCTCGCGGATGGAGAAACCGGAACGTCTCGCGGAGATACTCCGACGAGAGCGGACGAAACTGATCCCGCGCCGCGGTTTCTTCATGCAGACGGAGGAAGACGTCGAGATCGCGTTCGCTCCCTTCGCGAACCGTAACGCCCTTTTTCGAAGCAAGCCGGATATTGTAGCGGGTCTTTTCGTGCATGGCCGACAGCAAGGCATCTTCGCTCTTCATGAGATCGACCACAAGCGTGGATGCCGGCATATAGGCTTGCGCGCGCACGAATCCTTCCGGAAGCAATGGAAGGACGGCGGTGGAAAGGGGCGGCTCGATACGCAGAAAAAACCCGCGTTCCGCGTATCCCTGAAGCCGGATGAGACGCGTGAATTCGCGAAGAATCTCCGAAGCCTCCGATGCATGGTCATTCGCGATCACGGGGCCGCGAGGAGCATACCAGTACCCTCCGAAAAAACGCTTCGGATAATGGATGATTTGTCCCGCGGCGATATGCCGTCCTCCATGCTCGAGCGCGAGACGATGCACGGGCTGCCCGAGCGATACGCGAAACTCCCCCCAATCCCACGACTGGGTAAATGGAGCATGGGGCACGGACGATACAGCGCGGTCCCAGTCTTTCTGTTGCGTTACCTCGACGAGTTTCATGTGTTGAAATCAATAGTTTCCGCTGTCTGGGAACAGCGGATGACGTCCATTACGCGCTCACGATCCGCAAGGCTTCACGGACGCGCAAAGACACGTCCGTAATCTCGGCAGGGACGAGTTTCATGGCCTCTCTCGCTTGATGCGCGGAATATCCCAGAGACACCAGGGCATCGATGACTTCTCGGTCGGGGCCGGGCGCCGTATCTTCCTCCACGAGCTGGCCTTTCAGCTCGAGGATGATTTTCTGCGCAATCTTTTTTCCGATGCCCGGCACGGACGTGAGCAAAGCAAGATCGCCGTTCATGATGGCTTTCCGTACCGCCTCGGCCCGGCCCAAGGAGAGCATGGCCAAGCCGACCTTCGGACCGACGCCGGAAACGGAAATGAGGCGTTCGAACAACTCCAAATCTTCTTCCGCGGGAAACCCGAACAGATCATGCGAATCTTCGCGAAGATGGTCATGAATATACAGGGTTGTCTCTTCCCCCTTGCGAAGGCCGGAGAGCGTCCCGGGGGACGCATGGACGACATATCCGATGCCGCCGACATCGAGAAGGACCGACGCCGGTTTGACACTTGCGATGATGCCGCGCAAAAAGCCGATCATAGAGCGGAGTATACCCTAGCGGGATTGGCCGTCCCATTCAAGAAAAGCAAAAACCCCACCGAGGATGATGGTGAGGTTTTTAGGGTTTGTCCGCGAAGCGGATCCTATTTGAGGTTTCGAGCAATACTCTCGGCCTCGAGCGCCTGATCGAATTGGCGGAGCTGGCGATAGCACTTGGCCATTTCCGCATAGATCTCCGGCGCATTCGGCGAGCTCGTTCTTGCGAGCTCGAATGAACGGATAGCGGCGCGGCAGTCCCGTTTGGCCACGGTCTTGCCGTAGTCGAAGGCCTGACGCGCCGTCTCGTTCATGGCTTCGGCTCTGCGCACCGCATCTCCCGCCGGAACCGGCACGGAAGGCGGAAGCGCTGACGCGGGTTCGGGCGGCACATCGGGTGCTGCCGGAGACGGCGGCGCCAAAACCGTTGCGGGGGCTTCCCCGCGCGGAATCGTTTCCGGTCTCGTTGCCACAAACATGCCGTATCCCGACAGCGCCGCAACGAGCATTCCGGCTCCGGCCCAAAGCGGCCATGGAGAGCCGTGCTGTTTCAACGGCAGATTTCTGGAAGGCGCCGCTTCGACCTTCTTGGTGGGAATCTGCGAAGCCGACAAAGCCCGTGGGGGCTCCGAATGGACTGTCGGGCTATAGGCAATGTCAGCCATCGGACGCGAAGAGCCCCGGCGCATGCCGAAGATTTCCGCCTCCGCGTCGATGAGCGCGCTCCGGAGCTGATCCGCGTCCTGAAACCGATCCCATGGCTGTTTCGCGATGCACTTCATGACGACCTCGCGCAATTTCCTCGGCATGTCGGGCCAGTACAGCGCGGGATCCGGATCGGGCGCCGCCGTATCATGCAGGAACTCGAAGATTCGGAGATAGTGGGACTTGTCCACGTGCGGGAGCACCCCGGTCAGCATGATGAACATCACCATGCCGAAGGAATAAATGTCCGCTGGCGGACCGATGGGCACCACCTGACCGAGTTTGTCCTTGTACGGATTGCCCGGCGTGTAGAACACCTCCACCGCCATGTACTGTGGCGTGCCCGGCGTGCCTTCTTTGGTGAGCTGGCTCTCCTTGGGATCGAGCTCGAAGACTTTGGCGATGCCAAAATCCATGATCTTGACCGTGGGAACATTGCGCCGGCTCCGGACAATCATGATATTCGCCGGTTTGATGTCCCGGTGGATGATCTGCTTGATGCCGGGCGTCGGGTGATCGTGCAGGTAAATGAAGGCCTTGCACGCCTGATCCGCCACGCGGAAAAAATCCTCGAGCGGGTAGAGCGGGCCACGAAGAACTTCGGCGCGTTCTTCGGGAAGCTTGAGCTCCCCGTCCTCGTCGAGGAGATTGACGGCCTTGGCATGCTCGAGGATTTCGTCCTCGAGCGTTTTCCCGTTCACGTATTCGCTCACGTAGTACGGACAGCCGTCCCAGAGACCCGCATCGAGCACCTGAACCAGGTTCTCGTGGCGGAGTTGCGCCTGGAGCTTTACCTCGCGCTTGAAGCGTTTGAAGTATTCGCTCTCTTTGGGGTCCTTGGCATGTCCGCCCTTGGTGCGGGACGCCTTCATCCAGGCTCCCAGCATGAGGTCGTTCATGAACTTCATGGCGACCTTTGGCGCATCGCCCGACAGCAAAAGGTCCTCATCAGACTCGTCGACAGCCAGCCACACGTCGGCCATGCCGCCGCGTCCGAGCTGCTGCAAGAGGCGATAACGATCGCCGATGAGCTGCTGATTGCGCAATTTCGGCATTCTGCCGCCTTTCTTGGTTGAAGTGAATGTCCGGCACCCGGCCCATTTTTGAGCCGCAGTGACCCCATACCATACAGAAAAAAGGTCGCCTCGTCAAGCCTTCTTGACCAAGCCGCGATATGGAAAGTTTCCTATACTATCCCTAGTTCAACATCTTCCCCGTCAAGGGAAAATGTCATCGAGTCTTTCTGTTTTGGAAACGTATCAGGAATATCCAAATCATCCGCCTTGATCTGTTCCATCAGCATACCCATAGACGCCTGTATGACTTCGCGAAGCGCGGGATCGGCGGTCGCGGCATAGGCGCGAATGCGATCGGAGGGCTTTAGTCCGCGTTCCTTTCGCAGCGCCATAAACCGGCGAATGAGTTCGCGAAGCTGACCCTTCGCCTTCAGCTCCGGCGTGAGGGCGGTATCAAGGACAACGGTTGTTTCGTCGCCGGGGTTCAAATCGAATTCAACGGATTCCACATTCAGCTCGTCTTTCACGAGCGCGAGCAGATCGGTTTTGGCGGATAAACGATTTGCATCCATCCCATGCTTCATGCGGATTGTTGCGCGGGAAAGCGCCTGGCGGACGGGTATCTTGACGATGGCGCGCTGTTCCAGACCACGCGATACGATGTCCCTTACCCACGCCATGTCTTCCAAAAGTTTTTCATCGATGAGACGCGGATCCGCCTTGGGCCAGCGCTCCAAATGCACGGAGGCTTTCGGCCCCTCGAGATCCATATAGAGACGCTCGGCCATAAAGGGAGCCGAAGGCGCCATGAGCATGGAAAAATCGAGCAGGACCTCGCGAATCGTTTTGAGCGCATCCAAACGTTCATACGCGTCCGCACCACGCATGCGATCTCGCGAACGCCGAAGCCACCAGGTGGATACGTCATCCACGAATGCGGAAAGCGGCCGGACGGCACGGACGATTTCGTATCGTTCATAGGCATCCGTCACGTCTTGAATAAGACCGTGCAGGCGCGCATAGAGCCACCGGTCGAGGACATGCGCGCTCCTCGGCTTTGCGAGCTCAATGCGGTCGGTTCCGGCATAGGTCTTATAAAAGACGCTCACGTTCCAAAGGATATTCAGGAATTTGCGGACAACATCGTCGATCTCGCTCTCCGAAAAATTCAGCTGCTCCCCGTCCACCACGGGGGAGGAAAGGATATAGGTGCGAAATGCATCCGCGCCGTAGGTGTTCAGAATCTCCCACGGATCGGGATAGTTTCCAAGCGATTTCGACATTTTTTTGCCGTCCTCGGCCATTATGAGGCCGGTCACGACGACGTCCTTAAACGCGGGCTTGCCGAAAAGAGCCGTGGAAAGAACGTGAAGGACATAAAACCAGCCGCGCGTTTGATCCTGCGCTTCGCCGATAAAGTCCGCGGGAAAGTGAGACTCGAACCGCGCTTTGTTCTCGAACGGATAATGCTCCGAGGCGTACGGCATGGATCCGGATTCGAACCAGCAATCGAACACATCCGGAATGCGATGCATGGTGCCGTCGCAGGATGCGCAGGAAAGCGTGACGGCGTCGATGGCCGGCCGGTGCAAATCAAGATGTTCTGGAAAGGTGCCGGCAACAGCTTTTTTCCGGAGGTCCTTCAGGGATCCGATAATTTCGCGCGCATCGCAGGATCCGCATTCCCATACCGGAATGGGCGCGCCCCAAAAACGGGTGCGGGACAAATTCCAATCCGGCGCCGTTTCCAAGCCATGACCGAAACGCCCGTCTTTCAGATGAGCCGGATGCCAATTGATGCGCTTGGCCGCATCGAGCAATTTGGGTTTCAAGGCCGTTACGTCCACAAACCACCCCGGCAGAGCGCGATACATGAGCGGGTCCTTGCTTCTGGGATCGATGGGAACGCTGTGAGCGATGTCTTCCCGACGATAGAGGAGGCCGCGGGATGCCAAGTTTTCCATGATGGGATTGTTCGCTTCCGCATACTCCATCCCCGCCACAAATCCAGCCTCTTCGCGGAATCGTCCCTGCTCGTCCAGCGCGTCGATAAAAGACAGTCCGCGCTCATGACCGATCTGGTTGTCTTCCTCGCCGTAGGCAGGCGCAATATGCACAATGCCCGTGCCGTCCGTGTCGCTCACGTATCGGGCCGTCACCACGTGGTGTCCGTTTTTCACAGGATAAAAATCATACGGCGGCTCATAACGGATTCCTTCCAGCTCTTCTCCCCGGTGCCGCTCGACGATTTCGAAGGGCATGGTGTTATGTTCGCCGAACTGATGCGGATCATCCAGAGGGTAATACTGCTTGAGTATTTCGTTCATCCGGGTTTCCGCGAATGTAAAGTATTCTCCGGTCTCGTTCATGCGGACCGTGACGTATACCATATTCGGATGCACGGCGAGCGCCACATTCGATGGAAGTGTCCAGGGCGTGGTGGTCCAGGCAAGCAAAAACGACGACTCCTTCTCTTTGATTTTGAATTTCACCGTGACGGCCGGATCAATTTTTTCCGCATAGGAATTATCCATGTTGATCTCAAAATTCGCGAGCGGCGTGGCGCGCTTCGGCGAATAGAGCATGGTTTTATGTCCCTTGTAGATATGTCCCTTTTTCACCAATTCAGAAAATACCCACCACACGCTTTCAATATAGTCGTCGTCAAGCGTACGATAGGCGTTTTCCATGTCTACCCAGCGGCCGACGCGCCGGATATATTTTCCCCATTCCCCCACATACCGGAAAACCGAACTGCGGCAGGATTCCGTGAATTTTTGAATGCCGAAGGCGCAAACCTCTTCTTTCGATGCAAGACCCTCCTCCTTTTCTACGAGCCATTCCACCGGCAGGCCGTGGCAGTCCCACCCCCAGCGGCGAAGCACGCGATATCCCTGCATGGTCTTATATCGTGGAATAACATCTTTTATGACGCTCTGAAGAAGATGGCCGTAATGCGGCAAACCTGTTGCAAACGGCGGGCCGTCATAAAAAACAAACGGTTTATGTTCGGGCCGCTCCTCAATGGATCGTTCGAATATCTTCTTTTTCTCCCAATACGAAGCGATAGCTTCTTCCATCGCCGCAAAATCCGGACGCCCCTGGCCCGGTTGCTTTCCGCCGGAAGGTTCCGCTTTCTTCTTGGCCATAATGTGCTCAAGGATGCGGTGTTTTGTACGGTTGGTCAAGGCGGGGTGGCAAGGATGTTGGGCCATAACTCGGGTCTCGGGTGAAGCTTTTAGCAATTCGCAAAAGGCACAGGGCCAAGGGCAAAGGGCAAAAGGCATGGGTTACGGGTCTCGGGGTTCGGGGAGAATTTTGCTCCCCCCACGCCCTACTCCCTCCTCCCCCTATGCTATCCTTTCCCCATGAAAAACCCGACGATCTACATCGGTGCGGACCACGCCGGATTTACGCTCAAAGAAAAACTGCTCCCGCTGCTCCGGAAACACGGGTATGACGTACAGGATATGACGCCCGGCTTTATGGAAGGCGACGATTATCCTCCGATCGGAAAAACTCTTGCCCGCAGAATCGCGGGGTCGAAATCCAAAGGTATTTTGGTGTGCGGCAGCGGCGTGGGCGTGGCGATTGCCGCAAACCGCATAAAGGGGGCGCGTGCCGTGGAGGCGCATTCCGAGCATCAGGTAAAAAAAGCTCGCGAACACAATGACGTAAACATCCTCACGCTCGGGGGATGGAACACCACGCCCGCGAAAGCGTTATCACTCATCCGGACATTCATGCAAACGCCGTTTTCATCGGCAGAGCGGCATCGAAGACGGGTGAAACAGCTTGGATGACGGTTATGAGCCGTGCGGGATGCGCGGACAGGAAGTTAGGAAGTGGGGTGTGGGGTGTGGGACGTAGGACGTGGGAAATGGGTCATGTGGTTTGCGGGATGCGCTCAAAACCCGAGACCCAAAACCCGTTCCTCTGGCCTTTGCTCTTTCACATCCGTTCTAGGGTGTCAGGGTTGCTGAGTTCTAGAGTTTTTCTTTCCCACCATGGAACCCTAACACCCTGATACTCTTGAACGACTGCAATGCCAAAAATCCCATCTATCACCTTCCTCCGAACCCGCATACTTTCCTCATAACCCGCGTTCCACGCCCACGCACCTCTCCCAACTTTTTACCCGCCCTGCCCGTATGACTATCGAAATCATTCCCGCAATTTTGGCATCATCCCGCGCGGCATTCAAACGAAAACTCCAGCTCATGGAAGGCGTCGCGCCCGCGGTGCAGGTGGATATTATGGACGGAAAACTCGTGCCGAATGAGACGTGGCATGAAGCGGGAGACGTGGCAGCATGGAAATACCATTTTCGATACGAATTGCATTTGATGGTAGAAGACCCGATTCCGGAAATCGAACGATGGAAATCCGTCCGCGGCTTCACGCGCGCCATTATCCATGCGGAAGCTCCCATTAGGATAACGCAGGCGCTGAATTGGATTCAGGATCACGGATTGGAGGCCGGATTGGCGATTTCGCCGGGCACGAGCCTTGCCGCTGTGGAACAGCATCTAAAACGCGTTGATATGGCGCTCGTGATGGGAGGAAAGCCCGGCTTTTCCGGCCAGCGCCACAATCCGAAACGACTTGATGTTGTCCGAAATATACGAAAGCGCTATCCGAACCTTCCCATTGGCTTTGATATCGGCGTGAATGCGCGAACGGTGCCGGCGCTTGTGGCAGCAGGCGCGACAAGACTCTGCGCCGCCAGTGCCATTTTTCAAAACCGGTCGCCGAAGCTCGCGTATAAAAAGCTGCTCGCAGCGGCGCGCGACGCGAACGCGAATGCGCCGGACGCTTGACCGGCAAAACATTCTTTTTTAGGCTCCAATTCGTGGAGGCTGTGTTCATCCTCGCGCTCCTTCTCGGACTCTGTGCCGTTGCATGGATGACGAATGCCCTTGCACGCGCCCTCTCGTGCGAGCACACAGAGCCTGCGTGCATTGCGCGCACCTTCTCATATAACGGCATCATCCCGGCGTTGCGCGATATTCCGGAATTCCGGTCGTCCATCGGACATTTCGAGGTCCGTATCGGCAGATGCAAGCAGTGCCTGGAACCGGAATTCTTTTGCGCCGTCAGGGTGGAAGGCGAACAAGATACGCGACGCTGCCCCACAGAGCTCGCCCTCGGCTGCGCCGACCATGCTATGCGCAGCGCAATGATTCTGGCGCTCATGGATTATCGGGCATCGACCATGTCCCTGCGATCCAGACCCTAGCCCCTGCCTTTCGGCGGGGGCGTTTGTGTTCATGGTATCCTAAGCCACGAACCGTATGCGGAACGCCCTTCTTTTTTCCCTCGTCCTCGCCCTCCTTTTGGGAGCGGCGCCCGTGCGCATCGCGCATGCCGCGATTCTCCCTTCGGATCTCGTGCGTTCATTCGATGTGGATACGATTTATTACGTTTCTCCCGCGGACGGCAAACGATACAGCTTTCCCTCCGTCGGCGTTTATCATACCTGGTACGCGAATTTTGAACGGGTAGCATTCGTTTCCGCGGAGGAATTGGCGGCGATTCCGTTCGGAGGCGTGGTATATGTGCGGCCGGGGTCCGCCATGGTAAAAGTGACGACCGATCCCAAAACCTATGCCGTCGCGGCAGGCGGAAAGCTCCGCCATGTCGCGAATGAGGAAGCGGCCGCGAGCGTGTATGGCGCGGACTGGAACACGCATATTATCGACATCGATCAGGCATTTTTCGCGAATTACGATATCGGCGCGACGGTGGCGGGGGCCGATGACTATGTCCCCGCATACGAACTCCACATGAACGGAGAAATTTTTCAGACACTTGATCGGCCGGCCGGGGGAGCGGGCGCCGCGCCCCAGAGCATGAACGGAACACTGCCTTCGTCCATCGGCGCAGGATCAGGATTCTACGCCGAAACCGCTATGCTCTCACCGTCGAATGCCGACCGCATGCTTCTGGCCGCGAACGATGTTGTATTCGCGCGATGCGAAACAAGCGTATGCGCGGGCGTAGCCGGACCCTTTTTTAACGCGGAAAATATCAAGGTCGAAAGTTATGCATGTGATGCATATCGAACATGCCGGCGAACCGCGCTCGGTTCCGTTCATATTCTGCCATCATCGTCCATGCCGAACTTGTCCGTGAACTTCGATCATCATATAGGAACCAAAACGGCCACGCTCACGCTCGCGGCCTCGGGCGGCACGCCGTCGCATATCTCCATTACCCGCGAAGCGGGGCAAACAACGACCTGCGCGAATACGAATGTCTGCCAAACAGAAAGCCCCCCGCTTTCCCTTGGCCCATACACCTATACTGCCCTTGCCTGCGACGAGGCTCGCCGTTGCGTGTTTGCGGATCCCATAACCATCGGCCCTTTGTATTAACATCGCCTCCTCGCCGAAAGCCTCCCGTAGCGCGGGGGGCGTTTTCGTGTAAGATATAGGCATATGAAACGATGCCTCTTTTTCCTCTCCGTCGCTTTGGGCCTTCTATCCGTTGCTGGCGCGAACGCCGCAACGCTTTCCCCCGGCGATCTCATAAAGGCCTCCGGGTCTGCCGTGTACTATTACGGCGCGGACGGGACGCGCCTCGCATTCCCGAATGAAAAAACGTATTTCACGTGGTATGCAGACTTCTCGTCGGTGAAAACCGTTACTGATGCGGAGCTCGCGGCCATTCCGTACGAAGGCAAGGTCGTCACCTACCGCCCGGGTACGCGAATGCTAAAACTCACCACCGATCCAAAGGTGTATGCCGTAGGTCCGAAAAATGAACTGCGCTGGATCACAAATGAACAGATCGCGGGCGAGCTATTCGGAAGCGGCTGGGCCATGCAGGTGGACGATCTTCCCGATGCCTTCTTTGTTTTTTACAATATCGGATCGAGTATTGCGCAGGCATCCGAATACAGTGCCGATGCGCTGAAAAACGAGGCGCAAAATATCGGCGATCTCGCCCCCGCGCCGTCGCCCGAACCCGGACCCCTTCCCGAACCCGAACCGAGTCCCCTGTCATTCAATCTCACCATGACGCCGAGCAAAGCCGAAGCTCAACCGAATGAGGGCGTAGATCTTTTGGCGCAGACGAATTATCCGGGACAAATACAGACCCTCGATATTTTCGTAAACGGCAATCTGTATACGTCATGCGCATCCGTCACCAGCTGTTCCATCTCGTGGAAAATCCCAACCATCTCCTATGCCGCGGAATACGTGTATACGGCGCGTCTCGTGACCATGAACGAGGGGACATTTGAGGCGACCGGAAAAACGGCCGTGGTCATGGAGCCGCTCCATGCGTCCATCCAGGTGAACCTGGAACGCGAAACGATACGGCCGAATCAAATCGCCTATGTCCGTTCGCAGGTGGTGCAGGGCCTGACCGCCGCAAAGAATGAAATTGTCATAGACGGCGTGGCCGTAAAAGCGTGCACCTCGACGCCCGGCGATTGTCGGTACCAGGATTATGTAGCGGGGGAAATCGGTTCCACGCATCAAGTATATGCGCGCGTGGAAACGCCGGACGGTCTCAAGTACCGGAGCGCGGCAAAGACCCTGACCATCGCGGAGAATGATACGCCCATCATCACGCTCGGGACGAGCCTCGGTTCCATATATCCGTCCGAAACCGTCGAGGTTCATGCCGTGGCGAATGATGATGATGGCGTGGACTATGTCGAGATCCTGTATGAGGAACAAGTGATGGCGCATTGCATCGGCGCACTTCCCTGTTTTGTGTATATCGGGCCATTCAAGGACAAGCCGAGCGGAACCGTGCTGGAATTCAAAGCGCGCGCCGCGGATTTGCTCGGCGCGATGGGCGAAACCACGGGCGGATACGTTCTTCTGAAGTAGCGCATCATCCGTTGACGTCCCCCGGTATTGCGGGCATCATAACAATCACATTTATTCATTCTTCACCATATATGATGAAACGACTCCTTACATTCATCGCGGGCATTGCCGTGTTCGCGACCAGCGTTCTGCCCACGAGCGCGGCCACGACGGACGTTGCCTTAAGCCCCGGCGATCTTATTACAAGCAATCAAACGCAGGCGGTGTATTATTACGCCCCGGACGGCCGCCGGTATGTGTTCCCGAATGAAAAGACCTATTTCACATGGTATCCGGATTTTTCGACGGTTAAGGTGATTGACCATGGCAGGCTCTCCACCCTCCCGCTCGGCCGCAGCAATGTCACCTATCGCCCGGGCGTAAAAATGGTAAAGATCACCACGGATCCGCGCACCTATGTTGTGGAACGCGGCGGCATTCTGCGTCATGTTACGAGCGAGGAACTCGCCAAAACGCTGTATGGCACCAATTGGAAGGACAAGATCGAGGACGTCCCGGATGCGTTCTTCTCCAATTACAAAGTCGGAACGCAAATCGACACGGCATCCCAGTACAGCCCGGCGGACGTCACGAATACCACGGCAACCATTACGCAGGATAAGAGCTTCGACGACACCATCGCAACCATCTCCATCGGAAATATTTCTAATGGATTCGTGCCGAAGAGCCTTACCATCAAAAAGAACACGCGCGTAACCTGGGTCAATCGCGACATTGCGGATCATACGGTTACAGGGACCGGATTCAATTCCGGCAATATCCCCGCGGACGGCGAATTCAGCTATACCTTTAAGAACGTGGGGTCGTACAACTACTCCTGCTCCATTCACCCGAGCATGACGGCGACGATCAACGTGGTGGAATAAGCCCTTGCCCGCCAAAGATGCAACACCCCCGCTCCCGCGGGGGTGTTTTTTCGATTATGCCCATGACTGCTACAATGGTCCGCATATGCCAGCCCCCAAAAAACCGGGAATCCTCGGATGGATTCTCTATGCGATGGCCCTTATTGCCGGCCTCGCCATTATCAGTTCGATCGTTCAGTCCATAACATCCTGGCCCGCATCCAAAACTCGCGGCATCGCCACGAACCAGATGGGCGAAGGCGTTGCCGGATATGCGGCGCCGGACATGATGCCCTTCGGAGCGCCGGTGGAGAGCAAATTCATGGACGCCATGATCGCTCCCTCGCCGATGCTTCCCCCGCCCGTTGGCGGAGGATCGACGAACCGCGACCTTGAAGGAAATGTCCCGGAACCGAAAATCATCCGAAACGGCGATTTGAATCTCCGAGTTGCCGACGCCACCGAGGCCATGGCCGCGGCGCGGAATATCGCGAATGGCGCGCAAGGATTCGTCGAGCAATCGTCGGTCAGCGATACGGGAACAGGGCCGCGTACGGGATATATGACCTTGCGAATCCCGGCGGCGGCATTTGACGATGTCTTCGGCAAACTGAAAGCGCTCGCCGTGGTGGTTCTCCATGAAGAAACCGGCGCACAGGACATCACCGCCCAATTTATTGATCTGGAGGCAAGGCTCAAAAATGCAAAAGCGGAAGAAGCATCGTATGTCGCCATATTAAGCCGCGCCGGCGATATTGAAGACGTGCTCATGGTGACGCGCCAGCTCGCCGAGGTGCGCGGCCGTATTGAGCAGATGCAGGCTGAGCAACGGTATCTTGAAAATCAGACGGACCTCGCGACTATACGGCTCACGCTTACCGAAGAAACGCGTTTCGAAATTCCCTCGCGCACCTGGAAACCCGGAGAAGTGCTGCGGCAGGCTTTCCAGGATCTTGTTCTTTCCCTGCAGGGATTTGTCGATTTCCTCATCCGCTTTACCATCGCCCTCCTAGGCCTTCTCCTCCCCGTCGGCGCCTTTGTCGCGCTTCTCATCTGGATCGGCTGGCGGCTCGTGAAAGCGGTGCTCCGCAAGATCAAATAACGTATGCCCGCCCTGTACGAAACAAAAACGAAGAAACTGCAACGCCTAGCAAATACGCTACGCCAGCACGTTATCCGCATGGTCGCTCGCGCCGGAAGCGGGCATCAGGGCGGGCCCCTCGGCCTCGCGGAAATTTTCTCCGTATTGTATTTCCATCAGCTCCGGCACCGTCCGAAACACCCGCAATGGGAAAACCGTGATCGGCTCATCCTTTCGAACGGCCATGTCTGCCCCATCCAATATGCGGCCATGGCGGAAGCGGGATATTTTCCGGTAAAGGAACTTGATACCCTGCGGCGGCTCGGAAGCCGGCTCCAGGGCCATCCCGAACGAACACGCCTACCCGGGCTGGAAACTACCTCGGGACCGCTTGGCGCCGGTCTCGCGCAGGCCGCCGGTCTCGCGTATGCCGGGCGCATGGACGGAAAAACCTGGTTCGTGTACTGCGTAACATCCGACGGGGAACATGAAGCCGGTATGCACTGGGAAGCATGCCTTTTCGCCGGAAAATACCGGCTGGACAATCTCATTCAAATCGTGGACCGCAACAATATTCAAATCGACGGCGACACCGAGGACGTGATGCCGCTCGAACCACTGCGAAAAAAGTACGAAGCCTTTAACTGGCATGTTATTGAATGCAATGGCAATGACGTGGAGGAAGTAAACAACGCCATCGATGAAGCAAAAGGCATTCATCAAAAACCGATCTGCATTCTCGCGCATACCATTCCGGGAAAAGGAGTTTCTTACATGGAGAATAACTATCTGTGGCACAGTCAGCCGTTCGCCGAGGGGCAGGCGGAGCAGGCCCTCGCCGAGCTCCGGGCCGCGGAACGGGAACTCCGGGCCGAACAGCAAAAATAGTATGCTGAAAAAAAACGCGCACCTCCTTCCGCTCCCGAAACTTCTTGGCAAAGGGCTTGATATGGCCGCGACGCGCAATGGCTACGGTCACGGCGTAGTGGACGCCGCAAAACGGGACAAGCGCATTGTTGTTTTATGCGCCGATCTCACCGAATCAACAAGAAACGACGAGTTCAAAAAGCTGTTCCCGGACAGATTCATCCAAATGGGCGTTCACGAACAGCTCCTTGCGGCGTCCGCGGCCGGTCTCGCGCTCGGAGGAAAAATTCCCTTCATTACGAGCTATGCCATGTTCTGTCCCGGGCGCGCATGGGAAATGATCCGGACGAATATCTGCCTCAATGATGTGAATGTGAAAGTCATTGGAAGCCACGCGGGGGTTTCTGTGGGCCCGGACGGCGCCACGCATCAGGCCATCGAGGATATCGCGATTATGCGCCCCATCCCGAACATAACCATCCTCGCGCCCTGCGACGTGAACGAGGCGCGAAAAGCCACGGCCGCCGTGGCGGCATATGACGGGCCATGCTATGTCCGATTCGCGCGTGAAAAAACGCCGGTGTTCACCACGGCGCGAACGCCGTTCAAAATCGGCAGGGCGGAAATCTACCGCGATGGAAAAGACGCGGCTATTATTGCGTGCGGCCCGCTCGTCTATAATGCCCTTGTTGCCGCAGAAGAGCTGTCGAAGGAGGGTATAAACGCCATGGTGATAAATTCCCACACCATAAAACCGCTGGACGGGGCGGCCGTTCTGAAGGCGGCAAAAACCTGCCGCGCCGTGGTAACCGTAGAAGAGCATCAGGTAACGGGCGGACTCGGAGGCGCCGTGTCGGAATACCTTTCCGCAACCTTCCCGGTGCCGCAGGAATTCATCGGCGTGCCCAATGCCTTCGGCGAGTCCGGCAACCCGTTCGAGCTTGTGGAACATTTCGGCATGGGCGTGGTGAATATCAAGCGTGCGGTAAAACACGTGATAAAACGCAAGCGATCGTATGCATGATCACGTAAAACTGCTCGCCGTGGGTGATGCCACCAAGGACGTTTTTATTAATATCGAGGAAGCAACAGTGAGCTGTACCTTGAATACGGAGGCGTGCCTGCTGTGTTTAAATTATGCGGACAAAATTCCCGTAAAAAGCGTGGTGCAAGTCCGCGCCGCCGGAAACGCCGCGAATGCGGCCGTAGGAACGCGGCGGCTTGGGCATACGAGCGCCCTGCTCACCATTTTGGGAGACGATGACGACGGGCATGAGCTTCAGGAAGCGCTCCGGCACGAAAAGGTGGATCACCGCTTTGTCCAATTCGACAAAAAACACGCCACGAATTACTCCACGGTGCTGAATTTCAAAGGCGAACGGACCATCCTCATACATCATGAGCCCAGAACCTATTGCTTCCCAAAAAAAATTCCGCATGCCGACTGGGTGTACTACACCACGCTCGGGGAAAACCACGAGCCCCTCGAAAAGGGCCTGCTCGCTTATCTGAAACGCCATCCGAACACAAAGCTTCTGTTCAATCCCGGCGTATTCCAGCTCCGGCGCGGACGCAAAGCCCTGCTTCCCGTCCTTAAACGCTCAACCATCCTGATCGTGAATAAACACGAAGCCGAGCTCTTGCTGGAAGAACGGCAGGGACATGAAATGCCCAATCTGCTCATGCGTCTGCGCGACCTGGGATCGGATATCGTTATCATCACGGACGGACCAAAGGGATCCTGCGCGTTTAATGGAAAGGAAATGTGGTCGCTCGCCGTGTTCCCGGGAAAAGCCAAAGAACGCACGGGCGCCGGCGACGCATATGCCACCGGACTCGTGAATGGTCTTGTCTCAAAAACATCGCTCCCCGAAGCCATGCGCTGGGGTACGGCGAATGCCTGGAGCGTCATCCGCGATATTGGACCTCAAAAAGGCCTGCTCGACGCCGCAGGCATGAAAAAGACCCTCTCAAAATTCTTGTCCATTAAGGCCGTCCGCATCAATCACTTCGCAAAACGATAGGATATTTATGCTTGTCACCGCAAAAACGCTTCTCGTGCCGGCGCGAAAAAAGAAATATGCGATTCCCGCCTTCAACGTGAACAATCTTGAATTCCTGAAGTCGGTTATGGCCGCGGCGGAAGCCATGAAGTCCCCGGTAATCGTTCAAACGTCCGAAGGAGCCGTCGAGTACGCGGGGATGGACTATCTCGTCGCCATGATTCGCGTGGCGGCTTCGGGAAATATTCCAGTCGCCATGCACCTGGATCATGGAAAGAACCTCGGCATCATCCGACAGGCGATACGCTCGGGATATTCTTCGGTAATGATTGACGCCTCGGCGCTCCCGTACAGGGAGAATGTCGCCAAAACGAAAAAAGTCGTACGCTGGGCGCATGCGAAGCGGATTTCGGTGGAAGCAGAAATCGGCGCGCTCGCCGGCATCGAGGATTTGGTGAGCGTGCAGGAACGCGATGCGAAACTTACGGATCCCGAAGAAGCCCTCCGATTCGCCCACGCTACCGGCTGCGACAGTCTGGCCGTTGCCATCGGTACGGCGCACGGCGCATTCAAGTTCAAAGGGATGACGCATTTGGACATTCCGCGGCTTCAACGAATCGCCGCGCTCGTAAAACTTCCCATCGTGCTCCACGGAGCCTCCGGCGTGCGCGAGGATTTGAAACAGCTCGCGGAACGCCATGGCGCGAAGCTCGGAAAGGCGCGAGGGGTTTTGGATGGCGATATCCGAAAGGCCATCCGGCAAGGCGTTGCCAAGGTGAACATCGATACAGATTTGCGCATCGCATTCACGGCGGGCATCAGGGAAGCGGTGGACGGCCTTCCGACCATCATCGATCCCCGAAAACTCCTCGAAAGGCCAAATACCCTCTTAACCGAGGTCGCAAAACAAAAAATGAAGCTCTTTGGAAGCGCAGGCCGCGCCTGACTCCGCCGCGACCAATGCAGCCGTTAACAAAAAACGGGCAAACGCCCGTTTTTGCGCTCCTTGACAAACGCTCCGTTTTCCGCCATTGTGCGGTGTTGCACCTTCACGTTTGTAGAATTCAACCAATCCTCAAACCCCGGAGGAGGACATGACAGACGAAACAAACCAGAACGGCCAGGAACAAGAAGCCGAACGGCCGGAAGAACAGGCGCCGGAAACCCCGGTATTTCATTCGGCGCTTGCCGAAGGACGGGATCGTTTCCTGTCCGAAATCGTGGAGGAAGGCTTCCGCAGCGGCGTCGTGAACGCCGATGCCTTCGTCCGCCGATTTCCACCGGCGCGCATCATGGAAGCATTCGCGGACAGCGCGGATCGCCGCGCAGACTTCGTCCACGGAATTTCGCAGACCGATCGAAAGATCGCCCTGCGCCTGGGCGCGGAGGCGAGCGGCGAGGTCATCCAGATCGCGCTCGAAGAAAAGGTCGCGACGACCAAAGACCTCGTCACGCTCTTTCTTCCGGACGAACGGGTTTCCCGCCTGGACCGGCAGGAGCTCTGGAGCTTCTGCACCGAGTGGGAGCCCTGGAGCAAACGGCGGGACGATACGGCCTATGCCGATGCGCAGCGCTATACCGCGTTCATTCTCGAGCGCGCCTTGGGCGAAAGCCTCATCATGCCGCCACATGTCACGGAAGCGCTCACACTGGATGCCGTCCGAGAGAGCCTCATCCTAACGAGTCTTCTCCACGATCTTCTGAAAGACGCCATCGGCTTGGGCCGCGAAGGAAAACCGTTCACGGACGACGACCTCATCCGCCATGTGACCCCGCGAGTGATCGTGGAACGCATCGACGTCGCCGTCATCTGGGACAAACTCGTCCGTCCGCATATTGCGGAGGAACACGGTTTCGTCGCAAAAACGGAAGCGCCGCCCGAAGCTCCACCCAAGGAAGCGGGAGCGGAGGATGCGGGGACCAAGCCGGACATTCCCGAGGAAAACGCGTCAGAACGCGACGAAGCAGACTGGAGCGATGTCGCGGATTCCATCAAAGCCGACGCTTCCGGAAAGGGACCCGCAGACCCAAAAGCCTGTGAGGCGCCGGCCGCCGCGGCCGGTGCCGCGGACCCGGCCCTGGACGATGACGATGAAGAAAACCGCATGACCCTGGCTCCTCCCCGACTCCACAAACCCGTGGAGGGACCGAGCGTGGAAATCGACAGGACCAGCATCATCGAGGTGGACGTGTCCGAGCTCGAGGAAGAGGACATCCTCCTCGAGAATGCCGAGAGACCGGACAACTACATTCCGGATGAGGAGTTTGCGAGAGTCGGCGGGGCCAGCCCCAACCAGACTCCCCGCGAACGGACCATTGTCCCGGATGAAAGCAAAATCCGGAAGCATGTGGTCGAACTCCTGAAAGAGACGGATCTCACGCTTCCGGACAAGGCGGAGGAAATGCCGCTCAAAGATCTGTTCATCCGTCTGCTCTCGGAATTGGATCCGAAAACCTACGGAGACATCGGGCAGGCGCAAGGCGCCACCACTAAAGACCTTGGCAATATGCTGTGCCGAGAACTCATGAACAGGAACCGCGGACAGCTGTCCGACAAGCTCCGCGACGCCCTGTACACCATTCTCGGCGTGGATCCCGACAGGAGATCCTATATGCCGCCGCGAGCGCGGCACTCGAAAGAAAAACGGAAGAGGCGCTAAATGCTCCTTCTCTCATTCACAAGCCCCCGAAAGCCTTACGGCCCGGGGGCTTTCTCTTGCCAAGAGCCTACCAGCTTCCGCCTCCGCCTCCGCCAAAACCGCCGCCCGATCCGCCTCCGCCAAAACCGGAGCCGCCGGAACCAGCGCTGGAAGGAGCTGCATACGCGGCGCTTGCGGCTTGGGCGTCGAGGGCGTGCATGCTATTCGCAAATGCCGCCGCATTCCATGCGCCATAGCCCGTTGCATACTCGGGTTCGGGAATCTGCATGCCCTTGAACTGTTCCGCCCATTCCCTTTCAACGCCGAAAGCAATAGCATACGGCAAATACGCATGGAAGGTTTCCGGTTTAAGTTTCGGAGCATTGTGGAAGGACATTCGGTCTTTTTCCGTAACGGATAAAAACCATTTGAATCCCTCTACTTCTTCCAGCGCCTCCGCGCCTTTGACGGTTTTTTGAGGCATAAACCAGCCAAATGCCGCGATAATGGCCCCGGAGAGGATAAAGGAAGCAAACGCGATCGCGCTGAAGCCATAGAAAGACGACAAAAAAATCGGAATTGCCGCCACGGCGCCGCCGGCAATGAAATATGTTCCCCGAACCTTGCCCGGGCTTTCCCCGAATAAATCTTTGTCACGAAGCGCTTCGAATACCTGATCTTTCGCTTTCTGAATATCCTTATAAAAGCTCCCCTTCAATTCTTCCAGCTCCACCCTATCCTCGCCGTCGCCGAAGATGCCATCGAATAGTTCGCGTTCGAATGACGGCGCATCTTCCGGCGGGCTCATCTTCCGCACGAAGGCATAGGTTTGCTTATTCTTGAACAATCGTTTTTCCTCGCCGAATTCAATTTTCAAATACCCTTTGCGGGCGAGATCGAGCAATGTGGCCGTAATGCCCTCATGGGGAATATCCTGTCGCATAAGACCGGTCATTTCCATGGGCGAAAGCCCATACGGGGGTTCATACTGCGGCACAACGGTTCCTCGGCCGTCCGGTTCCTTCCCCCGTTTGCGCCATCGGAAAAACATAAAGAACAATACGAAGACCGGGACGAACAACACGCCATTGTCAGCTACGATCTGCCAAATGATTTCCGCCCGGGTCGGTTCTGCGATCATTCCTTTCGGAAAACGAAGTGCGATGGTAAGGCCCTCTGCCGGTCGGAGGAGGCGCGTAGAGGAAAATTCGACCGTGTCCCCTGCGGCATTCATGGAGCACGCCCGTTCCGTGGATCCATAAACGCCCGTAAAACAGGTGGTGCTTGCCGACGTTGCGTCATAGCCCTTTGGGCCCGTCACCTGAACGCTCGCGCGTTCGATGGGAATCTCCCAGCCATTCCCCGTAACATTCCAGTACAGTTCCCCTTCGCCGTCAAAAAAATTGATGGCGCGATTCGTGCGATAGGTGATGGTATACACGTGCGCGCCGGTAACATACGCATCCGGATCGCCGATGCGGAGTTTGATATTGCCGGACGGGTGCTCTTCCTTTACCTGCGCGGGCTTTCCGTCCTGAAGAACCTTCGTGGCTTCAAGCCGAAGATTGTATTTCCCCCCGTATCGCTCATACGCTGTCGGAATAATCCGATAGATCCCGTGCCGTTCATTGTCGCCGAAATCATAGGTAATGCGTTCCGTCACCGTGAGCGTCCTGTCCGCCGCAACGGCAGCCGTCACCTGAAAATCGCGAATGGTTTCGCCGGCGGCCGTGGCTGCCATGGGGGAAAACAGGACGGCAAAAAGCGGAAGGAGGAGAAACAGACGTCGGATATTCATAGTATGGTATGTGCTATACACTATGCCGATTTCCCGCGAAACGCCAGCTTCCGGCCGTCATGGTATGATATGAGCCTATGAAACATGCGGCGTCCCGCCGTCGTCCGGTATTCGATGTGATTACGATCGGTTCCGGGGTGATCGACCATTTTGCAAAAAGCAAGGCATTCGAGCTGGAGCCTTCTCGTTCGTCCCCTACGGGGTTTGATGCGTGTTTCCCCTTGGGGGCAAAGCTTGCCCTTGATGACTTGAGTCTTCATACCGGTGGCGGAGCAACGAATGCCGCGGCTACGTTCGGCCGGCTCAAATTCAAAACGGCAACAGTATGCCGCGTGGGAAACGATGTTTTTGGAGGCCTTATCACAAACCAATTGCGCTCCGACGGCGTTTCCACGTCTTTCGTGCAGGTAGACCCGAAAGTTGGCACGGGACAAAGCATTATTCTGCTCGCGCATTCGGGCCACCGGAGCATTCTGTCATTCCGGGGCGCGAGCGCGGAAATCAGTACAAAGGCGATTCCGTGGAACAATCTCACCGCACGCTGGTTTTATGTTACGTCTTTGGGCGGCGATGTGGGCCTTCTTTCGCTCATCCTCGACCGTGCTCTTGCCTGCGGCGCAAAGGTGGCATGGAATCCCGGGGGTGCGGAACTCTCCAAAGGACTGGATAAACTTGCGCCGCTCATCCGCAGGGTGGACATTTTCGATGTGAACCGTGAAGAAGCGGCCTCGCTTACGGAAACGCCTGTGCGGCATTTGAAAACCATTATGGATATGATCGCAGACCTGCCGCGTGTGGCGCTCCTGTTATCCGACGGACCCCGCGGCGCCTACCTATCTGCGCGAGGCTGTACATGGTTTTCTCCGGCTCTTCCGGGAAGACGAGTGAATACCACGGGCGCCGGAGATGCGCTCGGAAGCGGATTCGTTGCGGGCTTCGTGAAAACCTGCGATCTCACCATCGGACTCCGCGTGGGAATGCTGAATGCCCTCGGCGTGATCATGCAGATGGGGGCGAAAAACGGCATTCTCGAATCGTGGCCGTCGGAACGGGAACTCGCACGCGTGCGCATACAATCCGCCCATATCCGCAATTAGCTATGAAGGCTGCGCTTGATTTCATAAGCCGCTATCAGCTCGGACTCGTCCTGCTGGCTCTCGTCGCCGGTTTTATTATTCCGGAATTTTTTGCGCCCCTCAATCCGCTGAACAGCTTTTTCCTCATGGTCATTATGTTCGCCACAGGCATTCGTTTAGACTATGCGCGGCTTCTTGAACAAGTAAAAGACTGGAGGACGCTTTTGCTCGCCGTGTCCATGATGATGGTTCTTATGCCCTTTTTGATAACCATACCGCTTAAATTTTTTGCGCCGGATTGGACCCTTCCCTTCATTCTCGCCGCCGCCATGCCCACCGGCCTCACGGCGCCGGCCGTTATGGCAATTATGGGAGGCAGAACATCGCTCGCCCTCCTCATTTCCGTGTCCACGTCCGTGGTCGCCCCGTTCGTGGTACCGATCATGTTGAACGTCCTCATCGGCGAAACCGTGGCCATCGATACCGTAAGCATGATGACGAATATCGCGCTGGTCGTGATCGTCCCCCTGCTTGTTGCCGGGCTTGTCCAATGGAAGGTCGGAATAAAGCGCATTCAAAAAGCGGATGCCGCCATCCGCATGGGGAATCTGGCGGCCTTTGCGCTCGTCATTGCATCGGTAACAGCCTCGAGCGCGTCTACCGGCGCCCAGACGGGCGCCGCATGGCTTGGCGTCGGCGCCGACGGCATCATTATTGTCTTCCTTATGATCGTTTTTTGGTTCGGCATTGCATGGCTCGCGGCTTCCCTGCTTGCGTGGCGCGACAAGCTCGACCGGCTCACCATTATTTTCTGCCTCATGTACATGAATACCACGCTCGGCGTATGGCTTGCCGACCGGTTTTTCCACGACACCGGCATTGCCCCAAAGCTCGTCGCCATTTTCGTGGCCACGACGATCATCCTCCCCCTCTTCAAACTCTATATCCCCGCAGAAAAACGGAGGGGCTATCGCCGGGTGTATTCGGTGGAACAGACCTGACGGTATGTCGTTGACGGTTGATGGTATTCGTATCCGGTAAGATCGAGCGTCGATCTCGAGAGAACTGCCGCCAACACTGCAAGATTCAAGCCACCAACCACTACCTCCCAATTACCAACCACCACCTATGAACGTCTTTATCTCCTTTAACCCCAAAGGCTTTGCCGAAAGCGCCGTACGCATTCTGAAAAAAGCCGGACACGCCGTTACCGTGTATCCCAAAGTGTACGGCATTTCACGAAAGGATCTTTTGCGGCTCTCCAAGGGCCGTGATGCCGTTCTGCCGCTCTTGACCGACCGCATTGACGAAGAATTCTTCCGCGCGGCCGGGCCAAAACTCAAAATCGTCGCGAACTACGCGGTGGGTTTTGACAATGTGGATTTACAGGCCGCCAAAAATCACGGCGTGATCGTGACAAATACGCCAAGCGAAACCGTCAACGAATCCGTGGGCGAACATACCTTCGCCCTCATGCTCACGCTGGCACATCGCATTGCCGAAGCGGATCGCTTTTCAAAAGGCGGCAAATACTCGGGATGGAAGCCGGACCAGCTTTTGGGATCAAATCTGCGCGGAAAAACGCTTGGCATTATCGGCGCCGGACGTATTGGATCCAATGTGGCCTTCCATGCCGTAAACGGCTTTGGCATGAACCTGCTCTATTCGGACATGAAACGAAATCCTGACATCGAAAAAGCCTTTGGAGCGAAATATGTTTCCAAGGATGCGCTCCTCAAGCGGTCGGACTATGTTTCGCTCCATGTTCCCCTGCTCCCTTCAACAAGACATCTCATTTCCGCCAAGCAGCTGCGCCTCATGAAAAAAACCGCCTTCCTCATTAACACGGCGCGCGGTCCGGTCGTGGACGAAAAAGCGCTGTTGAAAGCCCTAAAAGCAAAGCGAATTGCCGGAGCCGCTTTGGATGTGTTCGAGTGCGAACCCGCCATAGACTGCGATCTCCGCGACAATTTGGAACTCAAAGCATTTGAGAACGTTATTCTGACCCCGCATATCGCAAGCGCCACCATTGAAGCGCGCGAGGCTATGGCCGATGTCGCCGCGAAGAACATTGTCGCCGTCCTTGCCGGAAAAAAACCGCTGACGCCCGCAAAGGTCTGACAAACATCAAAGCCCCGGCATGCGTCGGGGCTTTTAGAATGAGATAATGGGACCGCTCGACGGACGGAGAATCCGCGGCACCCCCATGATATTCGGGAATTCGATCTGCAGGAGCCAGGGCTCCGTATGATGCGCGAGCGCAATGTGCGGACGCACCCAGAGCCGCTTGATATTACGGAGTTTTGGCACGTTCTCTATTTTGACAAAGGTGTAGGGAAGCCTAACCGGCGGGGATGGCCTCGCCAAGACCGTCCGTATACCCAAAAGTTCATCTACGCCCGCATCCGAAGCGGCGTGAGCAGCCTTCGTTCGCGAAGACGCAAGAACAAATTGGATTTTCAGCCCGAGCTCTTGCAAGTACGGAATGTCCCGGATAAGCGTTTGGCTTACACGAAGTTCGACGACAGACGCCGAGCCGTCACGAGGACCTATAGAATAGACGGCTTGCTCGCCAATCTCCATCCAAAGGAGCGTTTGTTGATGATCTACGGCCATACGGCCGTCGGGAATCGTAGGATACGAATCGCGCCTGTCGCGCGTCACAGCAACAATCCTTTTTTGCTCACGGAATGACGCTAACATCCATGGTTTTTAACGTCAATGAAGCCGAAATCATGCTCATTCACGCTTGACGCAGCCTAAAATTACGGATATGGTACGGCTCGCTTTTCCGGTACGATCCTTCGCTTCGCCGGATGAGCAACCTGATAAAATCGAGAAGGACGCCTGAAGCAAAATAAAAACTCTCATATTCCTCGCGGGCCCTTAGCTTAGTTGGTAGAGCGCCTCGTTTGCAACGAGGAGGTCATCGGTTCGAATCCGATAGGGTCCACCATGAAAACACACTCCTTGCACGGAGTGTGTTTTTCGATCTTGACCCATTTAGCGGTCACCTTGCCAGCCCTGTTCCAAGTATGTACGGTTTTGGCAATATGCTGAATACATCCTATCTTTTGACGACCAATCGGCTGCCCCAGATGCTACAGGCGATTCAGAATGCTGGCGTACCCCCTCGGTTTACACATGAGTTCGTCAAAACGCTCGGTTTCAAAAGCACCAATGACCGCGCATATGTCGGGCTCCTCAAGGGTATCGGATTTCTTGATGACTCCGGGGTCCCGACAGAGTCGTATAGAGCCTACCGCAATCGCGTAGAAGCGAAGAAGGTTCTCGGAGCCGCTCTTCGGAGAACGTATGACGAGGTCTTTCTCGCGAATGAGAACGCCCAAGATTTGACTGTGGAGGCACTGAAAGGGATCATCGCAGCGCGGACCGGAAAAGGAGATTCTGTCGTAAAAAAGATGGCTTCAACTTTCAAGGCTCTGACCGCTCAAGCGGACTTGAAGGACTCACAAGTGCTACCGAACGCCCCGCAGACAGTTGAAACGAATCGGGATAGTTCCTCAAAGGAAGCGCCCAAAAGCTTCTCGCCAGCACGAGAGCTTAGCGAGTTCCACTACAATATCCAGATCCATCTGCCGGTCACGAAAGATATCTCTGTGTACAACGCCATTTTCAAAAGCCTCCGTGATCACCTTGTATGATGGATCGTCTGCAGAATTTCGTTTTTCGAGGAATGCTGTCTAGCAACGGGCTTGAGGTGTTGGAAGATATCGGGATCCTGACCAAGGATACAGGATCCCTAAACGGGGCGAAGGGCGACGAAGCAGCCTTTGCCCTCGAAGATTTCAGCCCAATGATCCGATTTAATGCCATCAAGATGTCCGGAGTGTATATCGCCTTCTTTTGCTTCGAAAACTCAGTTCGTGAACTGATTGTTGAACGCATGACGGAGCTGGTCGGTGCCGGATGGTGGAATACCAAGGTTTCTAAAAAAATCAGAGACAGCGTGAAGAAACGCAAGGAAGACGACGGGCAAAAACCGCTGGCATGCCCCGCGCGCATCAGCGGAGATTTACTACACGGACTTCGGAGATATGGCCGACATCATCGTCACCAACTGGGAGCAGTTCAGCGAGCTCTTTCCCGGTCAGGATTGGGTGAAGACACGGTTGGGTGATATGGAACAGTCGCGAAACGCGATCGCTCACAACAACCCGCTCGAAGAGCGCGACATCGCACGAATTAAGATGTACCTAGACGATTGGCAGAAACAGGTTGGTTAACGTCAAAATACCCCTTACGTGAATTGTACCGATCGCGCTTTTTATGAGCCAAAGAGTGAAAAGGGCTTCGTTCTCAGGATGGGGGTTCGTGAGACGAAGATCGGCCTCACCTCTTTCTTGGGGATCAGAAACGCGTGACCGGATCCGAAACGTTTTCGGGGGATAAGGTTGCTGAAAGGGTATGTGCCCAGCTCCATCTCGTAGGTAAACCAGTTGAGCAGAGAGACACGGCCCATGATCCGCCCGCCCTCTTCGTAGAATGCAACGCCGTGAATAGGCATCGGTCCAGCGTCCCCGGGTTCTCCCGGCGGCATTTCTGGAAGATTCACGAAACCACCCTGCCTCATGGTGACGGGCAGAATCGGTTCCATGCCCATCAGGTAATCTCGGAGTTTATTGAAGGCGTCACCGAAAAGCATGTCGCGATATCCGGATTCCTTTGCGCAGTAAGCAAAGTAGTGAAAAGCGATTTTGGCAGGCAGACGCAAGATATCTTGGTCCCACGCCATCTCGAAGCTCTCAGTGAAGGAGATGTGTTGGTTTGGCTGGACGTGCTCCCGCGTCTTCTCTTGGTACTCGACGCCAAACGTTTTGAGCGTCTGGGCGATTTCCTCAACCGAGGTCTGCTCGTCTCCAACGACGGACATGCCCTTCGCACTGAGTTCGCCTAGCAACTTCTTCTTTTTTCTGAATTCTTTGCTCTGCGGTCTTGTGGCGAGCTTCGCCAGGGTCTCGACCCTGAGACGAACAGGTGCACCGGCCTTGTCATGCATGACGACCGTTGGAACCAGACACCATTGGTTAGCCACATGGTCCCAGAGCGGGAATACCTCGGCGAAGGCATCTCCCAAGCCGCCGGTTTCAATCTTCAACTTGAACCTCTGCCCCTTCAATCGAGTAGATACGCGTGTAGGTTTGAGCAGTAACTTGTTGGCGAAGTAACCCTCCGGTGAGTCTGGGCTGAATTCCTCGTCGATCTTAGAGAGGAAACCATTGTTGCATTCTTCGCATACTAAATCGGGACCGAGTGTCAGGTCGGGCACGAACACACCGAGATACTTCGGCATGACGTGTTCACCTGGGGTCGTGAACACCGCGTCGGTTCGTCGGCAGTAAATGCAGCGTGGCATTCATCGACCTTATACAGCGTGTGGTTTGTCCGGCAAGTCCCGGAGTTCCATGGCTCGGACATCAGATCTGATCCGGGTCTTTGTGGCGGTTTGATATCTCGAACATCAACCGAAACGTCCGGAGCATCCGACCACCAAGAACCTCCGCCTCCGCAAGCGTGAGCTCCTTGCCCAGCTCGTCCCGACAGATCCTCTGCAGATCGGAGATCTGTTCCGTCGAGAGTTGCAGGGTGTCGATGGCTTCGGCGTGGTCAATGCGTTGCATCCCATCAGGATGCGGGTTTTTCGACGTTTACGTCAAGGGCTGGAGTGGCGCCGATGCGGCGCTCGATGCGGAGGAAGTTCGCGAGGTCTTTCTCCCGTACGCGGAAGAGTCGTCCGATGCGGTAGTGCGGGAAGTAACCTGTTCGTATCCAGTGATAGACAGTGCCTTTCGAAACACGGAGGACCGCTGCCGCACGCTCAACGTCAATGAGGTCTTCTGGGAGCGCTGTTTCGTACATCGCGATGTTCATAATGATGTTCGGTTGTAATGCCTTCAGTGTCGCGCGGCGTTGTCTCGCGTGACAGGGGCGCGAAATGACAATTCGAGACCCCTAGCGTTGGGGATAAGCGTTCGGACGTTCTTAATACTGGTCCACCATTAAACATCTCTCCGAAATGGAGGGATTTTTGTTTTTTCAAAAAATACATTCCGCATAAAAAAGGCCGTCCGCGAGAAGCGGACGGCCCAAATAGTACACGCGCCGTGCCAATAGGGGGGCACGCACGCGGAATGTACAAAAACATCGTTTCAAAAAACTTGGGCTTTGTCAAGATTCTCGGCTATTACCCGTACAAAACTTTTCCCGGAATGCTTTGGCAAAAAAATTATATCCCTCCCCTCTCCCTGCTACAATGCCCCTGCATGCCCACATTCCTCCTCGGAAAACGAACGATTGCCGAACGTATCGAAACCGCCCTGCGAAAAACAGGTGCGGTTGGAATGACCGTCCAAATACTGGCAGAAACCGTTTCGCGTTTGCCGGCCAATCCCGCTTATGCCGGAAAATCTCCCCGGCTTTTGCTGGTGGGCGGCTTTGTGCGGGATGCTCTTATGGGAATACCATCGAAAGACATGGACGCCGAAGTCTATGGCGTGTCTCCGGAACGGCTCGAAAAGCTTTTGGAAGAGGAATTCCCCCACCGCGTGAATAAGGTCGGAAAATCGTTCGGCGTGTATAAAGTGTCGCTCCGAAGCGGAGAGACATTCGATATTTCTTTTCCGCGACGCGAATCAAAATCCGGCCGCGGCCATCGTGGATTCCGCGTGGAGGGCGACCCGTCCATGAGCATTGAAGATGCGGCGAGGCGGCGCGACTTTACCTTTAATGCCATGGCCGCGGATCCGCTTACGGGCGATCTGGCGGATCCGTTCGGCGGCTTGCGCGACCTTGCGCATCAGCGGCTCCGCATGACAGATGCGGAGCGGTTTCCTGACGATCCCCTGCGCGTTTACCGCGCGCTGCAATTTGCCGCGCGTTTCGATTTGATGACAGAAACGGACACACGGGAAACCATGCGCGAAATGGTGGCGCGGGGCGACATGAACGAATTGCCCAAGGAGCGCATTACGGGCGAAATGGAAAAACTACTCTTGGCTAAAAAACAGTCCGTGGGATGGGAGCTGGCAAAAGAACTGGGGTTAATTCAACGGTATTATCCGGAACTGCATGCGCTCATCGGCGCGCCGCAGGACCCGGAATGGCATCCGGAAGGCGATGTATGGACGCATACCATAATGACGCTGGATGAAGCTGCCGGCCTTCTCCGCGAACAGGGAAAGGAACTCACGCGAAATGAACGGCTACAGGTAATGCTTGGTTCCCTGTGCCATGATTTGGGAAAGCCCCAAACCACGCGCGTAATGGACGGGAGAATACGCGCACCGGGTCATGCGGAGGCCGGGGCGGAAGAGGCCAAATACCTTCTCTCGCGCTGGACATTCCCGGAAGACGCGAAACATGCCGCGGTCGTGATCACCAAAGAGCACCTTGCTCCCCGCGAACTCTTTTGGGCGCGTGAACGCGGGGATCTGGATGATGCGAATTACGCCAATGCCGTCCGGCGGCTTATCAAACGTATCGCGCCCGTTTCCTGGCGCGTGCTTGTGTTGGCGGCGGAAGCGGATCATCGCGGCCGCGCCGTTCCGGGTATTGAATCGGCGCCGTATGCCGCGGGTCAGGCCATGACGCAAGTTATATTGCGCCACGGTTTCCACCGCGAACCCGCACAACCGCTTCTTTTGGGAAGAGATTTGCTTGCACTCGGCCTTGAGCCCAGCCCGCGCTTTTCGGAACTGCTGCGTACCGTGGAGGACGAACGGGACCTGGGCCGCATTTGCTCCAAAGAAGAGGCTATCACCTTTGTCCGAAATCTTTTGCATAGGAAAAAGGACAAGCCCAAGGCCCGTCCTTAATTATTGCCGTCCGCGCGCCGGATGAATTCTTCCGCCCGCAAAATTACAATGGTGCCGTCCCATTCATGCAGATGAACGACGCCGTTGGATAACAGCTCGCAGCGGATCACGCGCTCCGTGTCGAGCGTATCCCATTGAAGGGCGCGAAAGCAATCGCGGACGCGCATGAGCGTCCCCATGCGGAGGAGGAGATGAAGAGAACGGTTTTTCGGAATGACGGCGGAAGGTGCGGCTTTCACGATAGGCAAATCCTGACCCGAAACGCGCCCATGCGTCAAGCGCAGAATCGTGATACAGTAGGGGTCGCTATGAAGGATATTACGCCAATTTTAAAGTCACTCGGGCTTTTGGACAGCGAAATCAAAACCTATCGCGCGGCGCTCCAATACGGTCCGCAAACCGTGCTGGATCTCACCAAACGCACCGGACTGTCGCGGCAGGCCATTTACGTGGCCATCGACAGCCTGTCGGAACGCGGAATCATGTCGAGCGCTCTACACGGAAAAAAGCGTCTGTATGCGGCCGAGCATCCGGAAAAACTTCTTGCATATGCCCGCCGCCGCGAATCGGACATGAACGAGCGCATCCGCGACCTTGAACGCCTCGTGCCGGAACTCGAATTACAAATCGGCGGCGAACGTCCCACGGTGCGAGTGTTCGAAGGAAAAGAAGGCGTCAAGGCCATTTTGGCCGACATGTACGAAGCAAAGGCCGAGCACTTCGAAGAAATCGCGGATTTAGATGCGCTCTATGCCGTGCTGGATGTGGAGGATCTCAAACCTCTTCGGACGCATACCGTCAAAATGAAAGCGCGTTCCCTGCTCTCCGGCGAACCCAAAAGCATTATGCCGAAAGCAGACCGGTATTTGCTGCCCAAGGAGTACGCGGGGTTCAAGTCGAATATCACCATCTACGGCAATAAAATCGCCCTCGTGACGTTTGAAGGAAAAATGTATTCGGTCATCATTGAAAGCGCGGCGCTCGCAAAAACCCTTCGCGTCCTGTTCGATCTGGCTTTGAAAGAAGCCTCCAAACATTTTCCGAAATCATAAGAAAACCCCGCCATGCGTTTTGGCGGGGGCGAGCGGCTCTGCAAAGAAGCCACGTGTATCTTTCATCTATTGTGCGCGGCATAACGAAGGAACCGTAGAAACGCGGATGGAGCATTCATGCTTGGTTTGCATGAACCAGAACGGGGGGCGATGGTCTCCGTAATCTACCCGGAAAACATCGTCTTCATCCGGCTGGAAGCGCCCGCGGAGCATGCATCGTCAATGCGGCTCGTCATTCCTGTTTCCTCCGTGTTTCCGTTCCGAACATGCGGGAATCCTACAAACGTTGTCGCCTACCCGCTTCCCATAAACGCATTCATGGGACCGGGCACCCTAGGTGTTTCCGGCCTTTTTGTCAAGAAATCGATGGAAACACGCGACCGGTTCCCGCACGTATGAACCTGCCGGATAGTGGACCTGTCCAAAAGGAAATAGACGGTTGTAAAGAATTATTTACACATTTTTCATAAAAAAGACTTCTTTTTCAAAGAAAAATCATTTTTTGTCCAGCACTCTCTTGACACATCATGCGTTTTGTGATAGATTCTCGCGTTCGCTGCTCAGACTTCTGCCAATGCGAGAGGAGAGAGACAAGTGAACAGCCATCGAGGAGAGGGCGAAACCGGCGCATACGGTTTCTGTGCGGGTACAACTATGTGTTCAACCTTTATTGAAACCACAGACCCGTTGAACAGAGCCGCGCCGCTTCCCGCCCTCGAAATATTCCGTTTGTGATAAACCGGACGCGGCGACGAATAATCCCGCTTCCCGAATGCCGCCCCCTGAAACATTCTTTGGCCAACCATGACAGGAACGCAGTCGTCTGCGTTCCCGCCCATATCGCACGCATGGAGCATAAGGAGAGAGAGCTTCATTGCGGTGTGGGCGGGCTTGCAGGTAACGCCGTGACAATGATACATACGGTACGCGGAACCGGTTCTGCCGATGCGGAACGAATCCTGCACGTCTTCGAGCGCAAACGCCGGATGGTGACGATGACCCCTCAATCGTCTCTCCGCGCGTTTGCGCTTTCTTTTTCGCTGTTGGCAATGAGCGATTGGTGAAAGGGAACAAGTGAGTAGTTAGTGGTGAGTGGTTACGGGTTTCGGGCGCAAGGCTCACGGCGCATTGACTTTGCACCCTCTACGTTCTACGTCCTACGTACTCTTCGCATCCCGCTTACCGCATGGCCCCCTACGCAACTACGTACTACGCAACTACGCAACTCCCCGCATGACTCACGACCCATGACCCACGCAACTACATCCTACGCCCTACGTACCCATCCTTCCCTTCCACCCGCGCGCATCCTATTCTCTCCGCATGCCCTATACCCTTCCGCCGCATGCACAACGCGTATTCGATGGTGTTCTATTCAATGTATGGCAATGGGACCAGGAACTGTATGACGGATCCCATGCCACCTATGAATGCGCCACGCGGCATGATTCCGCATCCATGATCGCGTTTTCCGACCCCAAAACCATTCTTCTCACAGAGCAAGAACAGCCCTCGCGCGAAAAGCCGTTTTTGGATGTTCCGGGCGGGCGCGTGGATAAAGGGGAAACAGCGGAACACGCGGCGCGCAGGGAGTTTGAAGAAGAAACGGGATTACGCGTGGGCAGAATGCGACATTTCCAAACTATTCCTCTTGAAGGATCAACCCGTTTTTCGATTTCCCTGTTTTTAGGAACCGATCTCACGAATCATGCCGAGGGATCGCACACCGAACCCGGTGAAAAAATCCGCTTGCGGCCCGTGCCCTGGGAAGAAGCCGTGCGACTTTCCCTAAACGGCGCGCTTCGACAGGCTTGGGTAATGCTCGCCATTCTCCGCATAGAGTATGATCCGGAAACGCGGCGCATGCTCGACGATTTTTTGAAGCCTTCCGGCGCATAGTCGTTTTGCAGGTCCTCGCCATGCGCCCTATACTCACGGCCGTATATATCTTGATATGAAACGCGCCACCCCGCTCATCCTCGCAATTCTCTTGGGCGCTTTGGCCGCCGGCGCCGGCATCGGTATTTTTTTGAAGCTCGCAAACGATGACAGGCACCGTCTGGCGGTAGCGCTCGAAGATGCGCGAACCAAAGCGGAACAAGCGGTAAAAGACAAACAGACGATTGCGGACGACGCGAATCAGAAAGTGGAGGAAGCGAATGCCGAAGTCGCCAAAGCGCAGCGCGTGGTTGAAAACATTAAAGAGGAGCAAAAGCTCATGCTCGCTGCGGAAAAACTTACAAAACCTCCGAGCTACCTTCTGCGGAACTGGTCGCATGCCGTATCGCTCTCTCAAGGTATAGGTTTGTCCCTTCCGCCTGATACCGGCATCGAGTCCGACACCTCCGCCGCCCTCACGGCTGTCATTTCGGGCGCGAATGCGGGCGTAACGGGGGATATGCGATGGCTCTCTATTACACCGTATGATGCGAATCGGGAACAGGAGATGCTCGCTTCCTTCGCCACGAGCACGGGTATTTCCTATGTGGTCGATGGCGTACTCCTGACCGGCAAAACCGGAACCATGCCCGGCGGCGGCGCCATGTTGGTGCTCCGCGTACGATCATCCGGCGTACCTACGCATCTTCTTTGGATGAAGAATCCCGGAACACTCGGGAGCGGCGACGGATTCAAGCGACTGCTTTCCACGCTTGAATTCGACTCCTAGTACTATCGCTGTTTCGAGCGCTATGGCAGATCCGAGGCTTCTCCGCCTGCTCCGCTGGTTCGCAAAACACAAACGAAGGCTCCCCTGGCGGAATACGCGCGACTCGTATCGGATTTACATATCGGAAATCATGCTCCAGCAAACGCAAGTACCGCGGGTGCTGGAGCATTACCGCGCATGGCTCCGACGCTTTCCGTCGTGGAAAGCGCTCGCGAAAGCGCGGACGGATGACATTCTCCGAGCCTGGGCCGGCCTTGGTTATAATCGCCGCGCATTACACGCGCGCGACGCGGCTCGACATGTTTTGCGGCATGGTGTTCCAAAAACGCTCGAAGAATGGATGCGTCTCAAAGGCGCCGGCTCATACACCGCGCGAGCCGCGTATGCCATTGTGTCGCGGAAACCCGTGCTCGCCATCGATACCAATGTCCGCAGGGCGGCGGGCCGCATATTTTTAGGCATCCCCTATCCCTCGCCGGAAAACGATGCGCGGATTGAGAAAGCTTTGGCCAAGGCAGGATTCGGCGCGCCATCCCATTGGGCGCTTGCGCAAGCCTTTATGGATTTCGGGACGGCCATTTGCCGGAGCAAACCAAACTGCGGAGCCTGCCCGTTCGCGGCCGACTGCATGGCCGCGCAAGAATTTTTGAGCGGGTCCGCCGCCAAACCGAAACCGCGGCGCGCAGAAACCGTCCGTGCGGGAAAACGCTATCCGGATCGCATATACCGGGGACGCATTGTGGAGATTCTGCGCACGCAACAATATGCCGACCTCCGCACCATCGGCGCAAACATCGATCCATCGTATTGTCACGCGCATGACGCCGCATGGATTACGAACATGGCGAATCGATTGGTGAAAGACGGATTAATCGGTCGTCGCGGTTTTCGCATTTTTCTCGCTATGGAATAAAAGTTATCCACATGTTTCACTTTTTCCCGCTATATTCACGATCGCATTTTCATAGTCACGTTCGCGACAATATGCAGTGCACATAACGCATTGTTCAATCTCTGTATGCGAGCCGCGCGCATGCAAAATGCATAAACGACGCAAAAAACCGCTACATTAAGAGCATTTTTTGCAAAAAAATCATACGCATGACGCATACGCATTCTGTTGCGCATGAAGACACGCATGCGACAAAAGAAAAAAAAGAAAAAATATGTTCACCGTTTGAATGCTCAAACGCGCGTATTGTGCAGAAATATTTTTCCATTGACGAAACAATTCTGTGCTATACTTCTTTTGTAATCGTTTTGCGTACGGACTCACGACGCACGCGATTCACGAACATCCATCACGAAAGAAAGGGAGGTGATACTATGGCAAAACGTCGAAAGAAGGCAGCTCCGAAGAAGAAGGCGGCCCCGAAGCGAAAGAAGAAGGCCGCTCCGAAGAAGCGAAAGGCAACGCGTCGCAAGAAGCGCTAAAACCGTTCTCAAAATCCCCCGCTCGTCGGGGGATTTTGATTTATATCGCGAGATTCGATTGCTTCGGCGCCTCCGGCAAAGAAACGCGGATACGACCGTATGCGCCGTCATACCCGGGTGTTCGGATAACCCTCCCCTCGCGCATGGCCGAAATGGCATCCGAGATTGCGTGCCCCGCCAAAGCGCGGATGTCCTCGGCGGACATATCGAGAAGCACGCCGAATTCCGTTCTACCGTCCGATACCAGCGCATCATAGGCCGTGCGCACTTTTTTGGACGACGGGCCCACGCCGAGCATCTGGCCCAGCAATTCCGCAAGAGGAATAATGTAGCGATGCGGAACCGAGGCGGGAACAAAAGCCGCGCTTTCCTCGCGATCGGCGAGCGCAGATACCCGATGAAGCACGCCCACGGTGAGCGGCTTTCCGCACACCGGACAGATCCCTTTTCGTTTTTTCGTTTCCCCGGGTTCGCACCAAAACGCGCATTGCCGATGGCCGTCCGCATGGTATTTTCCTTCCTCCGGAAAAAATTCAATGGTTTCGATAAAAGCGCTGCGGTCTTTCTCCGCGAGAATACGGCGCAATTCCGAATATGACGGTTCATTCATACGAAACACATTTGCTTCGCGACCGAGCTTGTCGAGCGAATGCGCATCGGAATTCGAGACGAGCAACATATTGTCGAGCGAGGACACTTTTCGATTCATGGGCGGATCGGAAGAAAGACCGGTTTCGATGGCAAAGATATGCGGCGCCATGTCTCCAAAACATTCTGTGAGGGAATCGAATCCGGATTGGGAGCCGAATACGGAAAACCACGGCGTCCAGGCATGCGCGGGAATGCACAGGATTTCCGGACTGCATTCAAGCGCGATCTTCAGCAATTCCTCGGAATCGATTCCCAAAATCGGACGGCCGTCCGCTTTTAGATTGCATCCCCTCTTCTCCAATGCCGCGATGAACCGGTCAACGGAGACAAGATCAGGAAACAAAAATATATGATGCACGCGGCGCACGTTGCCGCCGCGTTTGTAGATGCAGGAAATCTCCGTTGAAAGAATAAAACGGGTTCTGCTCCTGTCGCCGGTGAGCTGGTACACGCCATTGCCCGCCAGTTCAAGCTCATCGCTGATATGCGCCCTCCATGCCGGATGCGTAATGTCGGATGTACCCACGAGGTGTATGCCTTTCCGTTCGCACGCGCGGGCGATATTCGGGAGGGTAAGCTCTTTGGAACAGGCGCGTGAATATTTTGAATGCAGGTGGAAGTCGGTAATGCAGCGCATGGCGTTTATCGTACAAAAACCGGCCCCGAGACGCCAGCAGGTACTGGCAGGGAGCCGGCTTTATATGGAATCGGCGTACAGGACCAACCCTTGGCCGTATGCCGATCCTGGAGCTGTGCTCCAATGATGTACTATTTGTACATAGTTCTGTTTTTGTATTTTGTTTTCGCAATCGGTAATGGCCCGATTGGTACTATCATCGTACCGTAACAGAATGATGAATGGCCATGATATAACAATTTCCGCTTCATTGAGCGGAAATTGTTATTTTCTGACTTTTGAATAACTTGTGGATAACTACTTCTTTTCGTATTGCTGTATGGCATTGGCCACCTTTCCGTCTGCTTTTAGGGTTTCTATGAAAAGAATCTGGGATTTCATGATTTCCATGCGATCTTCCGGAGTATGCAGCTCGGTTCCGAGCTTAACAAGCTCCGTATCCGTAACCGTAGGGCTATCGGGCGCCAAATCACGCTTTGCCCTCGGATAAAACACGCGCTCCAGCACAATGGTTTCCTTGGTGGACTTGGTCAAATTGCCGAAATACACCTGCCCATTCGTTAAAAAGACGGCCCTGAATGCCTCCCTGTCTCCGTTTGCCGAGAGCATCTCCGACCCCCGCAATAAGGCTCCGGATAAAAGAAGGGCAAGAAATACGGCCAAGAATACTCCCAGGGAAAAGATGAGATGCTTTTGCTGTTCCTCCATACATTCGTGAATTTACAGGCTCACGTCTCGGCCGATGAGAATGAGAATATCGGCCGTTGTTGCGCGTTCCGTATCCGGAAGAACCGATGTTGCCTGTGCCTCGGGAATGGCTTCCGCCAGCGCGGTTATGGCATTCGCCACCGCCCCTCCCGTAAGGTCAATAATCAACGTTTCCTCATACACCGCACCCGCGTCCCCGATGGAAATAACGGTCATGCCGCTTTCCCTCAAGGTGGTGCGGAGCCTGGATGCGGCGCCGGCCACGCGGGACCCGTTCCGTATTTCGATATTCGCCTGTTTTTCCGGTTCGCTTGGTGTGGAGGTTGGCTGCTGGGAAAGGTCGGGCGGTATGGACGTCATTACAGCGACAAGCTTGTCCTTCGTGGGAGAATAGACCACGGCTTTGTCGCTCCAAATGAGGACTTTGTCCCCCTGCTCCGCATCTTTATAGAACACGGGATTGTTCTGCCGCACGAGATCAATATTCGTAATGGTAGCGACATAGGGCGCTTCATTTGGATTCACGAGAAGATGCCGCGATACCTTCGTAACTATGCTTTCGACCTCCTGCTGCATGTCCTCGGTTTTTGCCACGGGGACGGCCTGCCGCTGCGGCGCGGCTTTATTCGGCTGCGTAAGAAGGAGATACAGGGCCGCGGCGGCCATGGCAACCACAAGGATGAGAAGAATAAGCGGTTGCGTAAAAAATGGCGTGCGCGGTGCTTGAACAGGCGCTTTCGCGCTTACACGTTTCACTGGCATATTAGGAAGAGTATATCACATCTTTTTGACAATTGTGCGCGCATGTGGAGAACGCCGCTATCGAAACGACGGAAGAAGAGAATGCGTCGCTCTTATGCGCCCGGATCCGGAGCCGTAAATTCACTTTCAACAGGTTCAGATTGGGCATCGGTTTCGGCCGGCGTTTCGCTTCCGAATGCCTGAGTCGTTTCCGTTTGAATTTCGGTAGCGCTATCGGGTGGCGTTAAATTTTCCACCGGGTCAGGAGACGGGGAAACCGGGATTACGGTGGTTATCCCTTTCTTGCCTTTTTTGATAATGACGTCGGAAGCATCCGCTTCGGCGGAAACATTATCGTCCGCGAGTGCCGGAGCGGCTGTTCCGCGCCACGTGCTTTGCTCCGACACTTTTCCATAGGTGCCGTCCGAAATATAGATATACGGTTCATTCACGGCGGTCACAGCCCACGAGAATGTAATGTCGTATTCCGTTTCTTTTTCGCTCAAGATAATGGAGAATCCTTCCTCGCTGATTCCGGAAATCCAATACCGTCCCTTTACTTCGTTTTGCGGGGTAACCGTTACCACCGGCGGATACAGATAATGATCGCGGAACGACACCTGCACCTGTTTATCGCCGGCAAGCAGAGTGGCAAGGCCCGCGGCATCCTCGCCCTGATACACATGTTTCAGGATAAGAACATCCCCGTTGAATTTTGCCGGTTCAAGCACCACCACCGGCTTGTCGAATTCCACCGCTCCCTGAACGCTCACGCTGAAATAGTCTGCAACCGTATAGCTATTGAATGTTATGTTCTTTTCAGGTTCGGATGCGGATACCACCGTTACCTCTGTTTCCGCGGTGCTTGTGGCGGCGGCAAAGCGCGCCATAGGCGGCGGAAGGAATACGAAATGGGGCGCATACCCTATTTTCCGTTGTCCGCTTCCGCCAAAGCTCTCGGCCGCAATGCCCACGATTTGCCCGTATTCCGAGGCCTTGGCCGCCTTGCCGTCCTCGGACATCACAAGGAGATCGCCCGAATATACGGGTCCCTGAACAAGAATACGTTCATCCCCTTCGCGTTCGGCAAGTATCGTCTGAATATCCGCGGGGGAAAGCACCGGCGGCACTGTGACGCTCTCGTCTTCCTTGGCATCCGGTCCTAGGTAATACATATTCTGCACAAAGGTCATCACGGTCATGCGGAATGGCTCATCCTTCGGCGACTCCTGGCTTTCCGGCAGGGGATCCCAATTGCTCATGGCGCGGCCAATGGTGTATCCGGCTTCCGTCGCCTTTTCCGCCATTCCCGGATGCGTCTTTGACGCGCGCAGCCAGTCCCCGCGCTTTACCGGCTCGGAATTGGGCGCGATTTTAACGGGTACGCGGCCTTTTAGAGCCACGAGACGGCCATTCACGGACGGCTGGCCGAGCACTTTGCCGGGATTCGTGGAAATAATTCCAATGGCGTCCGCGGGATTGTGCGCTTTTACGATATGCTCATCATGATCCGGATCAATGGCAACCACGTCGCCCCAGCCAATGCTCTGATCATAGGTTGGATAGTATTCCGCAAGGTCCACGCCGGCATTGTTGAGCTTTACATAAAGAGTAAGCACCGTATCATTCGCGCTCGATGGCAGAAGGCCGGAGAAATTGCGGATGGCGCTCAAACTGGTATTCGCATCGAAGGCGTCCGTACACGATGCGGTGGATGTTGTTTGTCCGTTCGCGAGCGTAAGGGCGCAATTCGTGTTCGACGTGGTGGAACTTGTCAGCCGGATGGTAAAGGTTTCGCCGTCATTTGTGCCGCTCGGTCCGGCATCCGCGGCAACCGTAAGTTTGCGAATGGATCCTCCGAAGCCCATAAGATACCCGGTGCCCGCATTTGTACCATCATGAATTTTCAGAAGTTCCCCGTTCGCGCCCGTGCCATTGTCCGACCAGGAAAGATTGATCACCGGATTCGACTTGAGCTCATTGATGGCGCCGATAATGCTCTTGGCCGTAAAGGAAGCATCGAGGCCCGTTTCCCCTGCTTCGGCAAGCGCGATGGCTTCCGCAAGATGCTGATCTTTGAGGGTGAGTCCGCTCGCAGCTTCGATGGTGGTTGTGCCGGATAAACTCCGGATTGCATCGGTAACGATAGCGGTGGCAGTTACCGTGCCCGTGATAATGCCCGTGGAAGAAACATTCCCGGCCACCGTGAGGCGCTCCGTGGGTGTGGCATTGCCGATAGCTACATAGCCTTCCAGTGCGCCCGAACCGAGCATCCGGAATGAATATGACCCATTCAGGATGTCGGAAAGCGTCTTCATAAAGATATCGCCGCCCAAGGCCGCCAAGCCCACATGACTGCCATTGCTCATGTCGCCGTACAAATACACGCTGTTCGCGATGCCCGGCAGGGCGGCGTAATTGTCGCCGAGCGCAGCCACGCCGCCACGGTTTATACCGCCGATTCCGAGTTTCATGAGCGCCGTGGAGTTTGTGGCATCCAGCGTATTCATAACATTCATAGCGTAATCGCCATCTAATGCGCCGCTCACATCAAGGGCATTTGCCGGATTCAAGGTCCCAATGCCCACATTGCCATTCGTGAGAATGGACAAACGCTCGGATCCGCCTATGTCCGAGATGGAGAAGTGGCCATCGCCGGACTGGGACAGCTTCCATGTGGACGTACCCACATACACTTCGGACGCCCACAACTGTGCCCAGCGCGTGCTGGATGAACCGAGCGAATAGGTATTCGTTTCCGCCGGATTAAAGTCGCCCGTGCTCGTGCCGCCGCCGAACTGGAGCGGCAATGTGGTGCTGGCGCCATTCAGGGCGATGGCGTCGAGCGTAAGGCCGTTCGCGGTGGTGGATACCGCCTGGAGGACCGCGTCGAGGTCGGCCAGGACGCCCTGCACGCTCGTGGCATTCGAGAACATAAAGGCATCGAAGACGCCAACCAAACTGGCGCCCGAATTCGTGCCTGTAGTGCCTACGGCATCGAGCCGTATTCCGTTCAGCGACAAATAGGAGGCGAGATTCAGCGAAGTCCCAGATGCATTCGTGAATATCAGACTCTGCAAATCCGTTGCGCCCGTTGCCGTAAGGTCTGAAACGGTTAATCCGCCGTAGAACGTGACAGCGTCCGTGGACGTGGCGCCTTGGCCAGTAACCTCCGCAAGCGTGGGCGTAGCAGAACCCCCGAGCGCGGGACAGTTGGTTCCGTCCTGGAGACACACATTCACCCCGCCCACGGTAAGACCGCTCGAGAACTCGGCGCTCGTGGCGGACACAGAGCCTAAGAACGTATTCACGCCCTCGCCAGCAAAATATGCCGTGCCCGTTGCATAGATATTTCCGGCAACGGTCAAAATCTCCACCGCATCGATAATGCCGATAGTCACATTGCCGGCATCATCAATGCGCATGCGTTCATTTTCGGCGAGCGTGCCCGCGGTATGGAAAATAAGTGATGATCCAGATGCCGTTCCGATAGTGAGATTGGCGCCGTAGGTATAGAGATAGGCGTCATTCGGTCCGGTAATACTGAATTCTGGATTATCGTAATTCGAACTGTTGATGCCAAGGTCCACATACCATTCGTAATCGTTTCCGATATCATTTGTTGCCACATAATCCGTAGACGCATTCGTGCCGCTGGAAATATTCTGTACATTTATCTGCAAATACGTGTCCATATCGCCTTGGAACTGAGCAATGGCCGATTCGCCTACGGGCGGCAGATCTATTTGCCCAACGCTCAAATAGCCAATGGCACGGAGGGTCTGATAGGCGCCATTATCCGTGGGCATGTAGTTGCCGGTTTGGACGGAAACAAGCACGGTGCCCGTAGCAGATGACGTAGCAACACCCTCCGGAACCACAAAGTTCTGGAGCGCCCTGCCCACAATGGGGCCGGGTCCCGTAGCTCGCATGGCATAGCCCGCGGTGCTAGCGCTGGTGAGCGAATCGCCAATATTCACAATGCCGTTTTCCGCGCTGAATTTTACGGGCACGCGCCCTGCCAAAGCCACGCTCACAAATCCCTCCTTGTCTTCCTGACCGAGCGTAAAGGCCGGCTTGGTAGAAATAATGCCGATCAGGCGGGGATCATATGAGCGAGTGCTGCGTATTACGGCATTGCCCGACTCTGTGTTGATGGACACCACATCCCCGTTCTCAAGACCGGTTTCTCCTGCCGGGAATTGTTCCGCCACATCATAGGCCCCGGCTTCGGTAATAATGCCGTGGGAGAATTTGAAGACGCCGGTAAGAATCTCGGCCACGGATCCCTGTCCCTGCGTATTAAAGGACTGCTGTTCAAACCACAAATCGCCCGTGGAAGAACCGGCATTGAATTTGAGGTTTTGCGATGCCGTACGACCGATGCGATTGTAGAATATCTGGCCATTGCCCGTGCTGTTTCCGCGACCGGCATAAATAACGCCATTAAAGTTGGCAAAGGCATAGGTGGCCTCAAAGCCTGTGCCCGGATCCGATGTGCTTGCGAATGAAATATTGAATTGGTGGATTTGCCCCTCGCCCGCGGTATTGCCTTCATATCCCACCCACAAACTACCGGCATAGGTGGAAAGGGCCATGGCACGTTCAATGCCCGTGTCGATCGCCGTGCTAAAGTCCGCGCCATTGTCGCAGAGCGCGCGGTTTCCGGCTGAAGCCGGTGTGCACTGTATCACGTCTCCCTCGCCCGCATCATTGCCCTGCGCCAAATAAAGATTGCCATTATAGACGGCGCCGGCATTAAATTCGTCCGCGGCAAGGTTCACGGCTTGAGACCAATCGGATTTTGAATCGCAACGATCTGTATTTCCGGCTATTGTCGGATTGCACACGTACGGGTCTCCATCGCCATTGCCGTCGCCGATGAGCGCATACATGCGGTTCAGGTAGACGACCAGTTCGAAACCGCGATTGTATCCTGATGCGCCAATATCCACCTCGGTCCAGTCTCCGCTGTCGCAGGTTTCGGCGTTGCCGGTGGACGCAGGGTTGCACACGAGCACGCGGACGGATCCGTTCGTATTCGAGTCCCCGATGGCGTACAAATAGCCCTGATACGGCACAAAATGATGAATGACATTCCTTGTAGTTGTCACGGATACGCTCCAGTCTCCGCTGTCGCATTTTAGGGCATTGCCCGTGGTGGACGGGGAACAGCGGCGAATTATGCCCTTGCCTGCTCCTTCGCCTTCTGCGGCATACAGGTGGCGGTTATATACGGCGAGGCCGTACACGGCATTGGCGGACGTATTGTTATATGACACCGACCAATCCGATGCAGAGTCGCAAAGCGACTGATCGCCCGCAATCGTGGGATCACATACCTGAATATCACCGTCTCCGGCATCGTCTCCCTGACCGGCATACAGATAGCCGTTAAAGCCCTGCAGAGAACGAATGGATTCAATGCCGGTTGCGGTAATGGGTGCCGTGAGCCATCCGGTGGACGTGGTGACATCCGCCGAATCGAGCAAAATGGTTCCTTGGCTTGTCAGTCCCGACCCTTGAGGAATATTGAGCGTGCCCGTGACGGTCAAATTGGTAAACGTGGCGCTGTGCCCTAAAAGATAGGAAACATACAAACTCGTGGAGGTGACATTTCCAAAATTGGCGTTCAAAACATACAAGGAGGTTCCCGTGGCGCCCACAAAGAGCAAATTCGTAACATACAAATTGGTGCTCGTGGTATTCGTGCCCGTGGCATTGGTCCACACGATGTTCGTGACGGTGGAATTGGTAAATATCCCGTTTGTTGCGAAGACATTGGTGGCCGTTGCGTTCGTAAAGGCCGCATTGGTCACAAAGACATTTGTGCCCGTAGCATTGGTCCATGCGGCGTTGGTAGTAAAGAGATTCGTACTTGTGACATTGGCAAAGCTCGCCTCTGTGGCAGAAAGATTGGTGGAGGTGACAGAGACGGCCGAGAGGCCAAGCCAGCGGAAGCTTGCGGTATGGTGGATGTCGTCACATTGCCCTGGTCGGTCACCTGCTGAAGCGTGGGGGTGGCACCCGACCCCGCAGGACAATTGGTGCCATTTGAGAGACACACGTTCACGCCATTCACGGTGAGGGAAGAAGATACGTTCAAATTCGTCCCCGTGGCATTCACGAAGGTAAAGGTATCGATGGTGCCGGAGCTTGAAAGGAGGGTGGTGATATTCCCATTGCTTGCAATGAGATTGGTCCCGGAGAGATTCGTGGCAAAGAGATTGGTGCCGGTGGCGCCATTGAAGAACATGGATACCGTATTGAAGTTCGTGATGGTGCCGGAGGCCGATGAGAGATAGGAGAAGGTTCCGGTGGCGCCGTTCAGAACCCCTGTAAGGGTAAGGTCAACTCCTGTGCCTGTCGTGAAGGCGAGGAGAACGGTATCAAGGGTGGTCGTATCGATATTCGTACTTGTAACATTGGTGAATACCCCGTTTGTTGAGAAGAGATTGGTGGATGTGGCATTCGCGACAATGAGATTGGTCCCTCCGATATTCGCGGCAAAGAGATTGGTGCTTGTGACGCTTCCTCCTGTGGCATTCGTGAAGGTCAATGCCTGAAGACTGGTCTCTCCTGCCACGGTTAAGGTGGTGAGATCGAGGGAGGTTCCCGTGGCCCCTCCAAAGAGAAGATTCTGGGCAAAGAGATTGGTACTCGTGGTATTCGTGCCTGTGGCATTCACCCAGGTGATATTGGTGGGATTGAAGGAGTTCACCTGGAGGTTCGTGAAGGTGGCGTTCGTGCCCGTGATATTGGTGACATTCCCGTATGTGGCAAAGAAATTCGTGGTGGTGGCGCTCGTAAAGACGGCATTCGTGGAGAAAAGATTGGTGGTGGTGGCGCTCTCAAAGAGGGCATTGGTTCCTTCTAGATTCACCACATAGAGATTCGTCCCCGTGCCGGAGATAAAGAAGAAGTCATTGGTATTGAAATTCGTGATGGTGCCGGAGGCCGAGGAGAAGAGGGAGGCATAGAGATTCGTGGTGGTGGTGTTCGTAAAGGCGGCATTGGTGCCGAAGATATTCGTACTTGTGACATTCGTGAGATTGGCATCCGTGGCAGAGAGATTGGTGGTGGTCACACTCGTCACGGTCATGGAGGCGCCTGTGGCGGAGGT
>QEVR01000004.1 GCA_003576745.1 Candidatus Uhrbacteria bacterium
TCCGCAACGTCAACGAATTTCTTTTCGACAAATGTGCTCTTTACGGGTGCCACGGGAACCAATGCCAATCTTACGGGGTCATTAAATGTGGCCGGCGTTACCTCATTGCAAAACCTCACCTTCACCATTACAACCGGAACGAGCGCAACGACCACGAATTTCTTTGCCACAAATCTTCGCTTTACCGGCGCAACGGGAACGAATGCGGAGCTCACTTCATCCCTTACGGTTGGCGGCGTATCCGTATGTCTCCAGAATGGCACAAATTGTCCTGCATCCGGCAGCGCAACGAATTTTTGGTCCTATACGGCCGCAACAAATTTGCTATTCCCAGCAACGAATACGGTGAGCTTTGCGCTCGGAGGCGCCACGGAAAATACCGCGCCGTTCTTTTTCCGCCGCAATACCACTTCCACCCGGCTTATTCTTGGCGGCAACGGTTCCTCTACCGATGTGGTTATTGGCGCTACCACGGCATCGAACATGCATACGGCCTTCCAGCTTTCGGGGGATGACCTGTTCGTGGCAGGCAATATCGGCTCCGCATCATCCGTCTATACGAATGGCGCATTCATCGCTGGAACCGGCACCACCCTGTTCGGAAGCGGATTTATCACGAACACGAATGCCACGCTTACGGTGTCGGCATCAACCACGCTCATGCAGGGGAGTTTCGATCAGGTGATCACGTCATCGAACAGCTCCTACTTCGACTTTGTCCGTGTGACCAGCACGCCCGCAGGGACGGATCCTTCGAATGTTCAGGTTGTCGGTCGGTATGCGTATGTTGTGAGCAAAGCTTCAAATACATTCCAAATATTCGATGTGACAGATCCTGCGGCCCCCTCCTCAACCGTAACGACAAGTACATCTGCATCGCCGATGGAAGTGGCAGTTGCTGGAAGATATGCTTATGTGGCGGCAAACGGGAACCTGAATATATTTGATATATCAAGTTCAACCGCGATCACGTTAATGTCGACACTTGCCTTTACCGGCAGTGCGACGGAAGAGGCAATACATGTTGAAGGGAAGTACGCGTATCTTGCGGCCGCTTCGACATTCACCATCGTCGACATTTCAAATCCGAGCAGTCCATCCATTGTCAAAACCGTCTCTGTTGGCAGCCAGCTGAACGATGTATTTGTCCGCGGCGGATATGTGTACCTCGCGAGCTGGTATCAATTCCCCCTTCCCTACAACTTCTTCATCGTTGATGTGCGAGACCCGGTGAATGCCTATGTCATAGGCCGCACGAACGTAAAGGAGGTTTCAGGCGATGCTGGTCCGTGGGCCGTGTATGTTCAAGGGAGTTATGCCTATGTCGCCAACCAGTTTCATGACACATTTTCCATTATTGACGTTTCCAACCCCGCTTCTCCGAGGGTTCGTGATGAAATTACGATCGGCGATGCCCCAAAGGGCGTTCAGGTTCAGGGGCGTTATGCGTATGTGAGCCAAGAAGGAACGGGTGCGGGCGGGAACAGCATTGCGGTTATCGACATTTCGAGTTCCACGAATGCCGTGCTTGTGAAACAAATTCCGCTCGGCACCGGCACGACTCCGCACGATCTATTTGTGAGCGGAAGGTATTTATACGTTGTGCAGCCGGGGAATGAACAGCTGTCGATATGGAAAATCCCCGGTTCGGAGCTTGTGTCGCTCGAAGCGAACAGCGTTGAAGCAGGCACTCTGCAAGTGCGCAGCAAGGCATGGGTGGACAACGAGCTCTTTGTGGGGCAGGCATTGAACGTGGGCACGGGCGGCATTATGACGAATGGCGTTTTGTCCGTTTCGGGGACGGCGACGTCGACCATTGGCGGCCCGCTGACGGTTCAGGGAAAACGCGTATGTCTGTCTGACGGAACCAATTGCACGGCCGATGCAAACTGGACGTATAACGGGGCCGGCAATTATCTGACCACGGGCACAAGTACGCTGAACGTTCTCGTAGGCGGTGACCTGACGGCGAGTTCGTCGCTTATCGTGAACAATCCCAATAAGATGGTGAGTGTAAATAACTTTAAGCCAAATGGAAGCGGGACGATCAATGGCAGCTATGTTCGTGGGAATTATCTTTATGCCGCGGGCGGTGCGAACTTTTATACCATCGATATTACCAATCCCGCGGCACCTGAAGTTGTCGGGACCTCCACGGGATTTACGAACGCCCAGTGGGTGGATGTCGCAGGCAAGTTCGCCTACGTGATCGACAACTCCACGTTCAAGATGACGATTGTTGATATTTCGCAGGCGGCTACTCCGACAAGGTTGGGCGAAGTCTCTTTCGGAACATTCGTGTATCCTATTCATGTCAAAGGAACGTATGCGTACGTACCCAACTATACGAACGGACTTCGCATCGTCGATATTTCAAGTTCCACAAACCCATACATCGCCGCATCTATTGACCCGGGCGGGTTCGCGGCCGGCGTGGACCTTCTCGGAAATTATGCGTATGTCGGGAACGGGACAGGGGACCCGGATTTCTATGTGGTTGATATTTCGAATCCGAAAAGCCCCGTCCTTAAGAGTCCCGCAACCTTTAATCCCGGGCACAACAACCTTACTGTCTATGCGAGCGGACGCTATGCATATGTCGCGGGATGGGACGGAGCGCTGACCATATACGATATCGCGAGTTCAACGAACCCAGTGACCAAAGGACGGGTGACCGGGCTTAGCACACAGAACGATGTTAAGGTCGCCGGGGACTATGCATATATGGCAGGAACGAACCTTTTTACTGTGCTCAATGTTTCCACGGCATCCAGTCCCACGGTTGTTGTTGCAACATCCACGCCGGGTGCGAGTTACGTTACGATTGCCGGGAAGTATGCGTATGTCGGAGGGGGTACAAGCGGCCTGTATGTGATGGATCTCCAGGGTGCGAAGATCTCTACGGCGAATATTGGGAATTTGAGCATTCAGGACGGGTCCGTGCAACGCGATTTCGAGATCGGCAACCGCCTGAACGTGGGCGGCGACATGCAGGTGTATAAGGACATGACGGCCGGAGGCCTACTTACTATCCTTGGCAATGGAACCTCCACATTCCTCGGCTCCGTCTCCGCGACGCGCGGCGAGTTTACGAACGCTCTCACGGTGAATGGCGTGAATGTGTGTCTTTCCGGGAACATCAATTGCACCGGCGTGGGCGGCTGGAATTACAATCCGTCAACAAATAGTCTCGCAACCGCGACATCCAGCATTGACGTGCTCGTTGGCATTGAAACCGGTACATCCACCTTTAATGTCCTTGAGGAAGTGGGATACACAGATTTGGGCGGGAACGGCGCGTCGCCGCAAATAGCGGTGCAGGGCGATTATGCCTATCAGGTGGATTTGGGGCTGGAGGATCTGTTCACTATCGTTGATATTTCCGATCCCGTGCGCCCGCGCGAGGTGGCGAGTACCACGGTGCTCGATCCCACGGATGTAACGGTGCGCGGACAATATGCCTATATTACGGAAACCCTGAATGACCGGCTTCGTATTATTAATATCTCAAGCTCCACACGTCCATTCGAGGTAGGATCTTTGGCCACAGGCGCCGATCCGAGCGTGGTTGCCGTGCAGGGCGCGTATGCCTATGTGGTGAATGCATCCGCGGGAACGTTGAGTATCGTGGACATCTCCGACCCAAAAAGCCCCATTGAAGTTTCGGAATCGTTCAGCTCCGCAACGATTGGCAGCAGTGTGCAGGGCATAGCCGTAAGCGGGGACTTTGCATATCTCACCACCATTAACCTTCATTCGACCACGAAAAACTTTACAGTCATTAATGTTAAGGATCCTTTGAACCCCCGCATAGAAGGGAGCACGAATACGCACAATGGCGGAACAGCCGATTGCGATCCGCGGGGCGTGGTGATTCAGGGCAAATATGCCTATGTGGCGAATGATGTAGCCTCTGCAACCTGTACGCAAAATGCTATTGCCATTATTGATGTGAGCGATCCGTCGAATCCCACCTTTGCGGGCGGAACCAATTTGGGCGCCACGAATGTGGTGGCTGCGCGCGCCATTGCCGTGGCCGGGCGGTATGCGTATTTGGCCTCCACAAATGTGGGTGGCGGAGACACCAATCAGGTGGCCATGGTGGATATTTCAAGCTCCACCCGGCCGCAATTCATCAATCGTATCGGCTTGAGCAATAGCAAGCGGCCTCTCGACATTGCTTTGCAGGGAAATTATTTCTATGTATCGGACAATGACAATAATGAATTTACCGTCGTAAAAATCAAAGGCGTTGAAACCCAGTCGCTCGTGGCGCATGCCGCGGAAATCGGGCGCCTGGAAGTGCGATCCGACGGCTATGTTGCCGGCAATTTCGCCATTAGCGGCGGACTTACGGTTCAGGGGAATGCCGTGTGTTTGGCAAATGGCAGCGGCTGTTTGTGGGGCATTACCGCGGACGGAACCATTACACCGAACAGAAGCCTCGCGGACATTCGCGTTACCGGCGACGCAGAATTCGCGAACAGCGTCATTGTTCTTCCCACGAGCACTACTGCCTTTACCACGAGCACGATTTTTACATTCACCACCCCGCAGTACGGCATTAAAATCCAGGGCGATTATGCCTATGCCGGAGTCGGAGGGCGGCTGGCGATTTTCGATATTTCCCAGCCGAGTTCCACGCAACTCGTATCCAATGTGTTCTGGAACAGCTGCAGCGTGTGTCTTCCGGATATGTTCCATGTGGCGGGGAATTACGTGTACCTGATCCAGGACAATAACTCGGGCGACACCATGTTCCAGGTTATTGATGTCACGGATCCCAGAAATCAGCGGCGGGTGGCGACATTCGATCTCGGGAATGCGGGTTTTCAGGCTATTGACGGAGTAGGGAAATATGTCTATCTCGTTAATAATACCGACAATATTCTGGTTTCCGTTGATGTGAGCAATCCATTGAGTCCATCCTTGGTTTCCTCGGTGGCCGTAAGCTCCACGCCTCGCGACATCCGCGTGCGAAACGGGCTCGCCTATATCGTTTCCGAAGGCACGGATACCATTTCCATCTTTGATGTGTCCAATCCCAAGGCCATGCGCGAGCTCGCTACCACGAGCACGAGTTTGACCCAGCCGAACAGTTCGGATCCGCGGAATTTGGACATTCAGGGACCTTATGCCTATGTAATGGGACGCACATCAAGCACGCTTTCCATTATCGACATTTCAGCCACAACCACGCCGCGCGTGGTGTCGCAGTACACCACCACGAATGCAAGTCCGGACAGCGTACATGTGAGCGGCCGTTATGCCTATATTCCCATGGAGACAAGCTCCTATGGCATAGACGTGGTGGACATTTCCACGTCCGGTACGCCCCGCAGGGTTGGGTTTATTGGGACGGGCGCTGTTCCACAAGATATTGCCATTAAGGGGCGTTATGCCTTTATCGTTGAGGGGTCCGGCAATATGCGCGTAATGGACATTGGGGCTGCCATTGAAACGAATGGCCTTGTGGCGCATAACGCGGAAATCGGTCAATTAAATGTGCGCGGCAATGAAAGTATCGGCGGCGATCTTGTAGTGCGCGGTGGGGCATATGTGGGTCGAGGCGGGCTTTTGGTAGACGGCGGCTTTGCCGTGATATCGGCCGCAACGTCGAGTTTTGGCGGGAATATTCATGTATCCGCGGCGGGCGAATCCAGGTTCGAAGGATCTCTGTATGTGCGCACCGCAACAACAAATACCTTCCTTGGCTTTGTATCGTCCACGCGCGGAGAGTTTAGTCAGGGGCTTTCCGTGGGCGGTAGAGCCGTGTGTTTGCGCGACGAAACAGGCTGTCCGCCGGATGCGCTTATTTGGACGTATAACAGCGCATCCGACACCGTACTCACGGTTTCGAGCACGGTGGACGTAAAAATCGGCGGGTCCATAGACAATACGCTTGTGGACGGAGACAGCTTTAAGAATGTTTCCACGTCCACCTTGGACGGCGATCCCAAGGCGGTAAAAGCGCAGGGGCAATACGTGTATGTGGCAAAAGGGAATGGCAAACTGGAAGTGTTCCGCATTGGGTTAAACGGGGTGGCGAGCTCTACGGCGAATGTCATGGTAACGTCCACGGCCATTCAGGATATGGAGGTGCAGGGGCGATATGCCTATTTCAGCCTGAATGTGGGGACGAATAACTTTAAGGTCGTTGATTTGCTTGATCCGACAGCGCCCACGTCCGTTGGAGCATCCAGCGACGATAGTTTTAGTTCAGCATCGCATTATCTTGCTGTGCGCGGGAAATACGCTTATATGAGCGGCGGCGGCAAATTTTCAGTGTTTGACATTACGAGTTCGACGAGTCCTTTCAGAGTCAGTCAAATCAGCGTGGCCGGCGGGCAGGATGTGTACATTTCCGGCAATCGCGCCTATCTCGCATCCGCTAGCAATAACCAGGACCTGCAAATCGTGGATATTTCCGATCCCCTGAATCCGGTATTGCTGAACACCATCGACATTCCGGGTAATGGAACCGCGGACGTTCATGTGAACGGCCATCTTCTGTTTACCGTTCCAAATGGAACAATATCCGCTGATACGCTTCGCATTTGGGATGTGGCGAGTTCCACGAATGCGTCGGTGCTGGGTTCTGCAACCATTGATTTTCAAACAGCGGAAACGCGCATTGTGGTTTCCGGAAGATATGCGTATGTGAGCGATGCGCAAGTTTGTAATGCATCCGGAAATCGCGGACGCATACATGTGTTCGACGTGGTGAGCTCCACAAGACCCATACGGCAAATACAGCATCTTGTGCGGGACAATGCGCATCGCGTAACCGAGTTCGATATTCAGGGGAAGTATTTGTTCGCCGGCCTTACGGATTCCGGTACAAGCTGTGCGAATGACGGCACGGACGCCCTGATGGTGATTGATATTAATGGCGTGGAAACGAATGGCCTCATTGCGCATTCGGCGGATTTGGGACAGGTGTCCGTACGCGGTGATGCGCGATTTTTCGAAGACGTATCGGTTGACGGCACCTTTATTAGCTACGGGGATTTCTTGAGCTTCGGCGATTTCCAAATCGGCGGCGACTTGAGCGTGGGCGGGAGCATTTCAGCTTCCGGGACGCTTCAGATTACCGGCAGTATTACCTCGGGCGACCTGCTTCCGAATATTCATAATACCTATGATATAGGCGCAAACGGGACCGCATGGAAAAATATTTATGCGTCCGGAACCATTCTTGCCACGGGGTTCGGCCAGCAGATGAAGTCAGCATGGACCATTACCACGTCTTCGGCCGATATTTTCGCGTCCGGGCTTCGGAATCCGTATACCGTGCGCGTGCTGGGCGACTATGCATATGTGTCCGGCTTTACCGGAAATACCGTGGGCATATTAAAGGCGGCCGACGGAGAAGCGCCCGCTCTGCAGTCCACCATTGCCATGAGCAGCACCACGCTCGCGCTCGATGTGTCCGGCAATTATTTGTACACGGTGGGCTATGACGACAGAACATTCAAAATTTTCGACGTGAGCAGTCCCGGCGATCCTTTGGAAATGTCGAGCAGTACGTCCTTTACCGTTTTGGGAGCCATTGACATGCGCGTGGTGGGGAAATACGCCTATGTGAGCACGAACAGCAGTCCTGGCACGCCCGGCATTACCATTATCGACATTGCAGATCCGAGAAAGCCCAAGCAGGTGGGGCGGTTGGATGGGCTCAATTCGCCCTCGCGATTCGTAGTGCGCGGCAATACGCTGTATCTCGCCGATAATACGAATTTCAGAATCATTGATGTTACCTCGTCCACGAATCCCGTGGTGCTCGCATCCACATCCTGCAGCGGCAACTGCTATTCTATTGATGTGAACGGGCATTATGCCTTTGCCCTCACTAGAGGGGCGCCCGGGAGAATTCTTACCTTTGATATTAGCCGTTCCATCAATCCCCTGCAGGTGGCAACCACCACGCTTTCCGTAACCACGGATTTAGGGACGAATCTTATTGCGCGCGACGGTATTGTGTACTGGACGAGCGGCGGTTCTGCTGCGCGCGCCGGTGCGTATCGCTGGAATCCCGCCGCCCTTGCCATGTCATTTATCGGCGAAATCGCCGATGCCACGAAGTTAACGAATAATGACGCGCTGGACATTCAAGGCAATCGCCTGTTCATGACCGGATCGAATGCCGGCAATACCGAAACGTATGTAAGCATTATTGACATCGGCGGGACCACGGTGGATTCGTTCAAGGCCGGTTCAGCCGCCATCGGTTCGCTCGATGTTTTTGGCGATGCGCGCTTTGACCGCAATCTCAATGTGCTGGGTGGCGTTCAGGTGGGGCCGAGCGGTTTGTACTCTGCCGGGGATGTGGGGATTAGTAAAAATCTGACCGTAGTGGGGAACATGACGAATATTCTTACGGGAAGCTCCACACTCGACCGTGCGGGCTCATTGTCATTCAGCTCCGCAAGCCTCACGAGTATTGCCCTGCAGGGGAATTACGTGTATCTCTCCGATTCGCGCGAACACAAAGTGTATGCCGTCGATACGACAGTCAAGTCGTCGCCGGCAACGGTGAATACGGTTACGGTTGGCGACGGCACGGGAGATATTTTCGTCACGGGCAATTATCTCTATGTCACGAATATCGCGTCGCCCACGAGTTCGCTCGAGATCGTGGACATTTCCAACCCCGGCTCCATGACGACGGTCGCAACCACGAGCCTGCTCAATCCGAGAAGCGTGTTCGTGCAGGGGAAGTACGCTTATGTCGGCGGGAGCGATTTCAGCATTATCGACGTTTCACAACCAACAGGTCCGACGGTTGTGACCTCGAGCGATCCAGGATACGGCGTCATCACCGACGTGTATGTGCAGGGCCGGTATGCCTTCCTTGCCGACACCACCGTCTCAAGTCTTCATATCGTCGATATCAAGGATCCATCCAATCCGACCATTGCCAGTTCCACGTTTATGGATGCAAATCCGCGTACGGTGTATGTGCAGGGCAGATACGCCTATGTTGGAGGAGGGGACGGGACAACGAATGAGCTTCGCGTGTACAACATCGCCCTCCCGAGTTTCCCCGTGCTCCGCGACAGCGTTACGCTCGAAGGCCGTCCGGATGAGGTTGTCGTACACGGCAGGTACGCCTACGTCACGGATATCGACAATAACAAAATCGTCGTTGTTGACGTGTCGGATCCGACAGACATTTTTGTTGTAAACCGGACGCGGACAACGGATCAGCCCGTCTCTATGGCTGTCGGCGGCAGATACGCGTATGTGTCCGGCAAGGGTTCGAGCAAACTGGAGATTTTCGACATTCGGGGATCGGAAGTGAACGGCCTTATCGCGCATTCGGTAGAGTTCGGCAATATGCAGGTGCTGGGGAATGGAAGTATTTATAATGACTTGAGCATCGGTGGCGGACTCAATGTGGGTATCGGCGGCATACAGACGGGCGGGTCCATTGGGGCGGGCAAAATCACGTCAAAGCCGCAAGTGACCATTCATGCGAAATATTCGAGCACGGATCAGCTTTCCGCGTCCCATGTGGCCGTGCGCGGCAGATACTTATATATGGTGGGCGGAAGCAATATTCTCGAGGTTATTGATGTGCAAAATCCGCAGGCGCCCGTGCTCATTGCCACGTCCACGCTTACGACCAGTATTAACCGGCTTGCCGCCGAGCAGGGACGATACATCTTCGGCGTGGGCGCCGGATCATCCATTGATGTTATTGACGCATCCAAACCGGCAAGCACCACGCGCGTGCATACCTTTACTGTCGGCGGTACGCATGAAGATGCCTTTGTGAGCGGACGCTTCCTGTATCTCATCGATAGCTCGAACAGTGTTATCCGCATTGTAGACGTAAGCGACCCGTTCAATCCGGTCTCCAGAGGAGCGGCATCCCTGCCGAGCTGTACGGAAAGCGATGTGTTCGCGCAGGGACACTTTGTGTATGCCACCTGCCGTGGCGTGAGCGGACTCTTTTACATTATTGATGCCTCGGACCCGGATAATCCCGTAAATGTGGGAAATTATACGCCGGGCAGCGCGGTTATCGACATACAGGTGCAGGGAGGTTACGCCTATTTGGCAAAACTCGATGACACCATCGACATTGTAAACATTACGAGCTCCACAAATCCCACGCTTAAAAGCACTATTTCGGGCGTGGAGGATCCGGCCATTGCTTTGGGAGGGAAATATTTGTTCGCAGGGTCCACCGGACTTACGACAAAAGAAATCCGGGTGTATGACGTGTCCAATCCTTCGCAGCCCGCGCTCGTGGATACCTTGACGTTGGGAAGTTCCTTTGTGGGCGAAACAGCCAGTCTTGTGTTGAGCGGCAGATATCTATATTTCGGCGAGGCGAGTCCGGGAAATGTGCGCATTATTGATACGGGCGGCATGGACACGGGAACCCTGCAGGCCGGCGCTGCGGAAATTGGAGATCTCCAGGTGTTGGGAAGCGGCTATGTGCAGAACAATCTTCATGTGGAAGGCGGATTCTCCGCGGGGCAGAGCGCCGAGTTCCATGACTATGTGTCCATTCACAGCAGGGTGAGCTCCACGCAGGGAATCCTTCAGGTGCATTCGAATTGCGGCGGATCCGTGTCCGCGCGCGTGGCGAGTTTCCTCGATGCGTCGAATCATCTTGTTTCCATCCGCTGCAATGGCCAGCTCTTTGCCGACAACGGCACCATCGGCACAGGAGGGGACTATGCGGAATACTTTATTTCAAATGACGCCACGCTTGCAGGGGGCGATGTTATTGCCATCGATCCTTCATCCGCCACCACGGTGACCCGCGGCTCTTCTCTCCTCCGTCCGTACACGCTCGGCGTCGTATCCTCGAATCCCGTGGTTACGGGCATGGGTAGTCTGGAAGGAAATGCTTCCGCAACGCTCGTGGGTCTTTTGGGACAGCTTGATACGAATATCAATGCTTCAAGCACCCCCATCGCCATCGGCGACAAACTCATGGCCGGAGACAATGGCATGGCCGTGAAAGCCAAGGGCCCCGGCATGGTGCTTGGCACGGCGCTTGAATCCCTTGCTTCAGGTACCGGCACCATACGCGTCTTTGTGAGCCCTCATTGGTGGGCAGGCGATCTCTTTATTGCCAGCGATACGGGCTCTCTCCTTGTTGCCGACCTCACGATAGCGAGTTCCACCATGGCCACGGCCTCTTCCACCCTCGTGGACTCTCCGCTCTTCTCCTTCCGCGGCTCTGCCTATGACACCGGCTCCAGTACCACGGTCACCTCCACCTTTAGTTTGTGGAATGACATGATCGATACCACCACCACGAGATTCACCCTGTCCCATGACAGCACCGGCACCTCGCTTCTCACCGTGAACTCCCTTGGCGACCTCGCCATTTCCGGACGCTTCTATCCCTCGGATGAAGGCATGCCCCAATTCGACAAATATATCTTCTATCAGGCCACGGGCACCCCGGGAGACTATATGCGCACCAATGCCTCGGGATGGGGCACGGGCTCCTATGACTTTGCCGAGTTCTTCCCCTCTGCCGAAATCCTTGAACCAGGAGACATTGTGGTGGTTGATCCCTCGACTCCGGAACGCGTAAAGAAATCCACCCATATCGGCGAAGGAGCCATTGTGGGCATTGTCTCCACCAAGCCCGGATTCCTCGGAGGCGAATGGAAGGAAGGCCATCATGCCATTGCCCTGGCAGGACGCGTTCCCACCAAGGTGAGCACGGAAAACGGCATCATCCGCGCCGGAGACTATCTTGCCCCTTCAAGCGCGCCCGGCATTGCCATGCGCGCCACCAATCCCGGCCCCACAGCCGCCATTGCTCTTCAGGACTATGACGGCACCAGCGCCACCGCCACCATTATCGCCTATGTATATGTGGGGTGGTGGGGCGGCGACGGCGATTCTGGATCGGCAGCATCCGGCGGTACGGGAAGCGCGCCTCGCGCAGGGCTTGCGGAAATATTCTCTGGCGACAAGAGCGTGGAAGTCACCTTTGAGAGCCTTGGGGCATATCCGATTATCCATGTGACCCCGTATGATTTGCCCACCGGCGAATATGGCATACGCAATGTCACGGACATCGGCTTTACCATCGTTCTCATGCAGACACAGACCATTGATCTCCGGTTCGCATGGACCGCGGAACCTTCGCCGGGCAGTCCGATACTCTTCAAATCAAACGGTACCAGCGCACCATACAATCAGACGACCGGGGAAATTATCCAAAGCGATTCGACCGAAGGAGGAAGCCCAACCGGCGGTTCTCCATAGCGGACGAATCATGCAGGCGGACGCGTCCCATGTGCAGGGACGCAAGACAAAATTCCCTTCATAAACACAAAAAACGTGCGTACACGAAAAAGGCGGTCCTGATCACCGCCTTTTTCTTTTTTACGGTATGAAGAACAGGTAATGGGGAATTGCACAGCATATTTGACGCCCTGTGGTATACTGAAGACCACATTTCATCATAACGCGTATGCCAGACGGAACACTCTCACAAGGCGCTTTAGCTGTACTCAAGCGCTCATCATCCCTTCCCGGGATACTCGGGAAGATTATTGACGGGTCGGTCATTCTCGTGGCCGTCCTTACGCCACTGTGGTTTTTGCCGGTGACGCTCGACGTGATCGAGCTCAACAAACAAACCCTGTTGGTCGTGCTCACCATGATTGCGGTGATCGCATGGGTGGCCAAGGCTCTGCTCGAACGTTCATTCAGTCTGGCGCGATCATGGCTGCATCTCGTGGTCCTGTTCTTTTTGATCGGCTATAAGCTCATCAGTTTCTTTTCCGTTGACTGGTACCTTTCGTTCGTGGGCAATGTAGGGCAAATGCAATGGGCATTCGCAACCATTGCCGCGCTCGTGCTGCTTTACTTCGTTTTGGTAAACCGGTTTCGGACGGCGGGAAACGTGTATGACCTTGTGCTGTGGTTTTTGCTCGGTTCCGGGCTCGCCGGTTTGTACGGGTTACTGCAAATGGCGGGCATACATGTGTTCGGCAGCAGCGGCATTACCGCGAGCAATGCGTTTAATACCCTCGGAACGGCGAATGCGCTCGCGGTGTATATGGTGGTTCCCACGGTTATCGCCGCATCGCTCACGGTGCTGGGATGCCGCGAACGGACCTGCGTGCTTGCGCGCGGCAATTGGGTGTCGTCATTCTGGCAGGGGGTCATTTGGGCCACGCTCATTCTCGGCCTTCTCGTTAGCGTGGTAGTGGACTTTTGGGTTGTGTGGGCCGGACTCTTGTTCGGCATGGTGCTGGTTGTGGTTATTCCCTTCCTTCGCACGCGGCGCTTTGGCCAGCCGGTGATGCTTGCGGTTCCCACGGTTCTCGCCGTGGTGGCCGTTCTTCTTTTGCTGTTCCGCACGCCGCTCAATTTGAATGTTCCGTCCGAAGTGTCTCCGTCGGCCATGCACTCATGGAATATCGCGCGGCAAGTATTGCGCGATCAGCCGCTGTTCGGTTCCGGCCCGGGCACATGGATTTATGATTACGCCAAATACCGCTCCGTGTCCGTGAACGTGTCCCAGTTCTGGACCATCCGTTTCGAGCGCGGGCTCTCCGCCTTCCTTACCATGCTCGCCACGCTCGGGCTTATCGGAACCACGCTGTGGCTTTTGCTCGTCATATCTGCAATCGCGAAATCCGCGCATCATCTTGTGACCGAACGGAATGACGATGCCTGGCAGGCCTATCTCACCGTGTTCGTGGGCTGGGCAACCACGGTATTCCTTGCATTCTTCTATAATTACAATGTCGCGCATCATGTGGCGTTCTGGTTCCTACTCGGCCTGCTGGGCATTCTTGTAACGCGCGAACGCTGGACATGGGACAGCCGCCACGGGTGGGTTACGTCCGTGTTGTCCGTGGCATTTATCGTCCTTGCCGTGGGCGCCATTTCCGTGACATGGCTTGCGGGACAGCGGCTGGTGGCCGACGCAAAATACTCCCAGGCCGTCCGCGCCTTCCAGCGCGGGGATGCCATTGAGGATTCCATCGGTTCGCTTGAATCGGCGGTGTCGCTCAATAAACTCAATGACGTGTATTATCGGAATTTGTCGCAGGCGCTCTTGGTGAAGGTCGCGCGCGACATGCAGCAGGAACCCACGGAAGAGCTGGCAAAGCAGGTGAATGTCCATGTGGCGAAGGCGGTTGAGGCGGCCAAGCAGGCCACGGAAATATCGCCGGCAAATGTCGACAACTGGTCCAATCTCGCCATTGTGTATCAGGCCATTGCGAGCTTTACGCGTGGCGCGGACGAATTCGCCATCCGCCATTACAGCGATGCGCTTGAACGCGAACCCAACAATCCGGTGTTCATGAATGAAATCGGCAAGCTCTATGTACTCCGCTCCGACGCCTATCGCACGCTTCTGAATTCTCCGGAACAGGCCGCCCGCGATGAGGCGGAAGCCAATATTAAGAATGAACTTAGCAAAGCCGCCGAATGGTTCAACAATGCCATCACCACAAAGCCGGATTATGCCGCGGCCCACTTTAATCTTGGGCTGGTATATGAACGCCAGGGCAATCTGAAGGATTCCATACGCAAGCTTGAAGAGGTGCTCGGCGTGAATCCGCAGGATATCGGCGTGGCGTTCCAGCTGGCCATTCTGTATTACCGCGACGGGAATTCGGACGCTTCCCGCCAGCTCTTTGAGCAGATTGTGCAGGCGGAACCGAATTACGCGAATGCCCGCTGGTTCCTGTCGTCCGTATATGAGGAACAGGGCCTCTATGATCTCGCTATCGAACAGGTGAAGGAAGTCAAAAAGACAAATGCCGACAATCCGGCGGTGGATCAAAGGCTTGCCGACCTCGAGCAAAAGAGGGCCGAGGGAGCCAAGCCCACGCCGCAACCGTTGTTGAACCCGCTTGAACAGAATATCCAAGGCCCTGAAGAACAGAATCCCGTTCAGGCCCCGTAATCCGTCCGGCAACAAGAAAAACGCTTCCGCTTTGCGGGGGCGTTTTGCATCCGGCTCCGTTCGCCCATGCTACACTATGGATTATGAACGGAAGCGGACATTCTCTTTCCGAACGGCTCGCCCTCTGGCTCGGCCGCGCATCGCGCGAACCGTTCGCGAACGCAAAAGAAACGGCCCGGGCTATTGAGGAGCTCCAGCGCGAGCAGACGCGTTTGGCCGGGGAATTGGAATCTCTGCTTGTGGCATATGATAAAAAATCGCGGAAGCTTTCGACGCGTCTGGCTCGGGCCATGCTGGGAGGCGATGTGAGTCCTGCCGAGCTTGCGAAACTCGCGGAAGAGCAGGAGGCGCTCTGGCGGCTTATCCGTCGGGGGCAGGCGGCAGGCCGGAGTACGCGCGCGCTCGAGCAGGAGTTGCGGGAATGGTGCAGTCGGAGCGAAGCGTATGTCGGAAGACGCCATCCGGATCATCCCGAACAGCGCAGGGAATTCGTGGCATCCGAGCTTCGGAGCCGCGGCAGAGATCCCGAAGCTTTTATGGAATATGTGCGTCGGCCTTTTGAAGGAAGCGCCAGAGACGTGGATGCGCTCGGGGATGCCATAGTGGGTCCAGAAGACGGGAATGACATTATGCTCTCCGATCCCATGATGCCGGCGGAAAACGCGCATGTCGTCTGGGACACCGAGGGATCGGAAGACGTCATCCTTCGGGAAATCGCCTCATGCCGGCGGGAAATCCGCCGCCTGCTTGCGCATCCGGATTCCCGACACCTTGGCGGCGAGCTTGCATCATTCCACGCGCAGCTGAAATATCTCCATGCGCATTTGCGTTTGCAGGATCGTAAACGCGGGGAGCGCCGCCAGCGGCTCGTTATCGGAGCCTGATACGTTGACGGATACGAAAATTTCGGCCATACTCATCCCGCAAAAACAAAGACGGGCCGTTAGCTCAGCTGGTAGAGCGCTTCCATGGCATGGAAGAGGTCAAGAGTTCAAGTCTCTTACGGTCCACCAACACGACACTCCGGCATGACCGGAGTGTTGTTGTTTTATAGGAAGTGGGGAGTAGGGGGTGGCCGTGGGCCATGGGTCGTGAGGTATGGGTTATGGGCCGTGAGCCTTGAGCCGTGAGCCATGAGCCCCGAAACCCGAACCCTTTACCCTCTACCCTCTACCCTCTGCCCTTTGCCCTGGGTCTGTAGGATCGTAGGTCCGTAGGGTCATGTGCTGTTTATCCTAGACCTATAACCCGCAACCCGATCTCCATTCATTTCCCACAACTCCCTCAACCCGAAAATTCTAGAACGGTTCTTTATAGACCCTACGCAACCACGTCCTACGCAACCACGCAACTCTCTACCTACCATCCTTGCCCGGTTCGCTGATTTCCTCTATCCTCGCCGCGGTATGGCATTGCAGGTCGGAATCGTCGGTCTTCCGAACGTAGGGAAATCCACGCTGTTTTCCGCAATCACCAATAGCGCAGTTGATTGCGCGAATTTTCCGTTTTGCACCATTGATCCGAATGTCGGGGTGGTGGAAGTGCCGGATGAGCGGCTTCGCCAGCTTGCGGAGGTTTCAAAATCCCAAAAGGTTATTCCGACCACCATTGAATTCGTGGATATCGCCGGGCTCGTAAAAGGCGCATCCGAAGGACAGGGACTTGGGAACAAATTCCTTGCTCATATTCGAGAATGCGACGCCATCGCGCAGGTCGTCCGCGCATTCGAAAACCCCGACGTGATTCATGTGGAGGGCGCCATTCATCCTGAACGCGATGCCGAAACCATCGGGGTAGAGCTCGCGCTTGCCGATCTCGAAACGGTCGAAAAAAGGCTCGACACGGCGCGCAAGCAGGAGAAAGCCGGGAAAACCAAGGAGCTCACGGCTCTCATCGAGGCGCTTGAACATGCGAAAACGCTCCTCTCGGACGGAATGGCACTGCGCGATGAGCCGTGGACTGTCGATATTCAAAAAGAACTTCGGGCCTTACAGCTTTTAACATTTAAGCCCATGCTGTATGTGGTGAATGTAAGCGAGGAGCAGCTGACGAACGGGTCGTGGAGCGAGCGCGTGCGAAATCTTGTCTCCGCAGGGCGCGAAGTGGTCCCTGTGTGCGTGAAAATGGAAGCGGAATTATCCGGCATGTCCAATGAAGAAAGGTATGAATATCTCGCGTCGCTCGGGCAGGAAGAGTCGGGATTGGACAGGCTCATTACAGCGGCCTATCGGATTTTGGGACTCATCACGTTTTTGACGAGCGGTGAAAAAGAATCGCGGGCATGGACCGTGGTCGCGGGAAGCACGGCGCCGGTTGCCGCAGGAAAAATCCACTCGGATTTTGAAAAAAACTTTATCCGCGCCGAGGTCTGCGACTGGCAGGATTTTGTTGCCCTCAAAGGGGACGCGGGTTGTCGCGATGCAGGAAAGCTACGCATCGAAGGAAAAGAGTATGTCATCCGCGACGGGGACGTGTGCCATTTTCGGGTAGGGGCGTAGGGGTGCGTAGGCCATGGGTTATGGGCCGTGAGCCATGGGCCTTGCGCCCCGAAACCCGAAATCCATTCTCCGTTCTCCATTCCCCTTTGCCCTGCACTCTTGCACGGAAGTTCTAGGGTTGTTGCTATTGGCAATGAGCAAAAGGGCAAAGGGGAACAGGTTATGGGTTATGAGTTATGGGTTACGGGAAGATTGCAACTGGGAGCTATTGGCTATTAGCAATGGGGCCGTTCAAGAGTTCCAGAGTTTTAGGGTTCTAGGGTTGGGAAAGAGAAGCTCTAGAACTCTGGAACCCTGAAACCCTTGGCTCACGGCCCACGGCTCAAGGCTCACGGCCCATAACCCATACCTCACGACCCATGGCCCACGGCCTTCCCCCATTCCCCACTCCCTACTTCCTACCACCCATTCCCTTCATCATCCGTTTTACATCATCCCTCATATCCTTCCGTTCCATGGCGAGCTCGATATTTGCTTTGAGCCAGCCGATTTTTGAACCCGTATCGTAGTAGCGACCCTCGATTTCACGGGCATATACGGCCCGTTTTTTCATGAGCCGGAAAATCGCATCGAGCAGAACATATTCCCCATTGTGTCCGGGCTTTAATGCGCGAATTTCGTCAAAAATGTCCGGCGTCAATATATACGCTCCCATGGCCGCGAGCCTTGAAGGCGCCCGTTTTGGCCCGGGTTTTTCCATCATGCCTTTTACTTCGTAGGTGCGCGTATCCACCTTTTGTTTCGGGTCGATAATGCCGTAGCGCTTGGTTCCCTCCGCATCTACGGGGAACACCGCGAGCACGGGGTCATGATAGCGTTCATATGTTTCAATCATCTGGCGGAGTCTCGGAACGTTTCCCGAGATAATTTCATCGCCGAAGAGCACGGCGAATGGTTCACTGTGAATGAGATTCGCCGCGTTCAACACGGGCGTGGCATTTCCATACGGTCCTTTTTGCCGGATATAGATGAAGTTCGCGAGTTTCCCGACATGCTGGACGTCCGCGAGAATGTCTTTTTTTCCGGTTTTCCGAAGCCATGCTTCCAATTCCGTGTTCACGTCGAAATGATCTTCCACGGGTCGCTTCGTATGCGATGTTACAAGGATAACTTCCTCAATCCCGCTTTCCACCGCTTCTTCCACCACGTACTGGATAACAGGCTTGTCGATAATCGGGAGCATTTCCTTTGGCATGGCCTTGGTGGCGGGAAGAAACCGCGTTCCGAAGCCTGCAACGGGAATAATCACCTTTCGGACGGAGTATCGTTTCATATAGCAGGATTGTACCGCATGGGGAGGGAGTGGGGAGTGGGGGGTGGCCATGGGTTATGGGTCATGCGCCGTGAGCCATGGGCCTTGCGCCCCGAAACCTATTCTCCGTTCTCCATTCCCCTTTGCCCTGCACTCTTGCACGGAAGTTCTAGGGTTGTTGCTATTGGTAATTGGTACCGAGGTCGTTCAAGAGTTCCAGAGTTTTAGGGTTCTAGGGTTGGGAAAGAGAAGCTTTAGAACTCTGGAACCCTAAAACCCTTGGCTCAAGGCTCACGGCGTATGACCCATGCCTCACGACCCACGGCTCACGGCCACCCCCCCACTCCCTACTCCTACTTCCTCCTCGTCCTGCGCGACAATGCTATACTGACCGTGTATGAAGCGATTCAATAAGATTTTTGCCGTTTTCCTCACTCTTGTTCTGGTCGGTCAGGGATGCACAAAGGGTCCCACGCCCGAGGCCCAGCAGCTCTCCAAGCCCACAACGCTCAATGTCTGGTCCGTCGTTGACGATATCGACGTCTACCAGCCCATCCTGAACGATTTTCGCGCGGCATTCCCGAATGTCGAAATCCGCTTCCGACGCTTCCGGCTCGAGGAATACGAGAATGAAATCCTCAATGCCTTGTCCGAAGACAAGGGACCGGATGTTTTTCTGATTCACAATACGTGGGTGGGAAAATATCTCCCCAAAATTCAGCCGGCGCCGCCATCCGTACGCGTTGCCCAGCAGGTGGTTACCGGAACGGTGCGCAAACAGGTGGTGTATGAAGTCGTGGAAGCGAAAACAATCTCTCCGCGGCAATATCGCCAGGACTTTGTGGATACTGTGGCAAAAGACGGCATTCGGCGAGTGAATGTTTCCACGGTAGCGGATCAGCCGAAATTCGAAGACCGCGTTGTCGCCATTCCCATGAGCGTGGATACGCTCGCCCTGTATTACAATAAAGACCTTTTGAACACAGCGGGCATTGCCACACCGCCGGAAGGCTGGGATCAGTTTCAGGCGCAGGTGCGACGGCTGGTGAGGCAGAATGCGCTCGGCGAAATCGTGCAGGCCGGCGCCGGTTTTGGAACCGGAAGCAATGTGGAACGTTCGCCGGACATTATGGCGCTTCTCATGATGCAAAACGGTACGGTCATGGCGGACGATAACGGCTATCCCACGTTCGAACGCATTCCGCCAGATCTCGCGAGCGAACGCGATACGCCGCCCGCATTCGAGGCGCTCGGTTTTTACACGGATTTCGCGAATCCGTCCAAGGACGTGTATTCCTGGAATTTCTCCATGCCGAATTCCCTTGACGCTTTTATTCAGGGAAGTTCCGCTTTTTTCCTCGGGTATAGCTATCATCTTCCCGTTATCCGTGCCCGCGCGCCCAAAATCAATCTCGGCATCACCAAGGTTCCGCAGATTACCGGCAATCCCGAAGTGAATTTTGCAAATTACTGGATGTGGACCGTTTCTAAAAAAGCGAAAAACTCGGATCTTGCCTGGCACTTCGTGAATTTTCTCACCAATGCCACGGAAGCGCCGAAATACCTCGAAGCCGCAAAACGTCCGGCAGCTCGGCGCGCTCTTTTAACGAGCCAGCTCGAAGATGAAGATATCGGCGTGTTTTCATCGCAAGTCCTTACGGCAAAAAGCTGGTATCGCGGCGTGGATCCGAAAACCGCGGAGCTTGCCATTATAGATATGATTGACGGCGTTGTTCAGGGGACGCTTGATCCGCGCAATGCTCTTCGTCTTACATCCGAAAAAATTGCGCAGACTATTCAGGCGCCGAGGACACAATAGGGAAGTTGCGTAGTACGTAGTTGCGTAGGACGTGGTTGCGTAGAGGGGAGCACTATCTTCCCCGAACCCTATGCCCTTTGCCCTGGGTCTGTAGGATCGTAGGTCCGTAGGTTCGTAGGGCATGGGTTGTGAGCCATGCGGGAGGAGGGAGAAGAGAGTGGGAAGCAGGGCGTAGGGTGTGAGTCGTGAGGTATGGGTCGTGAGTCATGCGGAATACCTAAATCCGAAAATCCAATTACCAATTGCTCACTGCTAACAGCTCCCACCTACAATCTTCCACATAACCCATAGCTCATAACCCGTAACCTGTTCCCATTTGCCCTTAGCCCTGGGTCTGTAGGATCGTAGGTCCGTAGGGCATGGGTTGTGAGGGATGGGGGGAGTTGCGTAAGGCATCCCTACGTTCCACGCAACTACGCCACTACGCAACCCCTGTTACTACTGACCCGCGCGAGAACATGCTAAAATCCATACAGGTATGAATCGGAGGACCGTTTTGTTCGGCCTTTCCGCAATCTTCGCGATTGCTTTCGTATTCTTTATTTTTCAAAAGGCCGATGCGGCGTTTCCGGCCTGCCAATGCTCCTGTATTTCGAGCGAAGATACGCAGAATCTGCTTCGGGTACCCCAGCCCGATGCAGCCTCCTGTTCTGCCACGGTATGTCCGGCCGCCTGCTCCGAAATCGGATCGACGTTGGTGAGTACGGAATATAATGCGTCTAGCAATCGCTGCGTTTGCGGCTGTTCTAAAACAGCGCAATCTTGGACGTATGCCAAGAAAACGCCGGGAAGCGCTTCTTGTCTCGGGGACTGTTCAGAGGCCTGCGGCGGCTTGGCGAATGTCGATTCGAATCAAAATCAGTCCTTGAATACCGTCCAGATCGCCTGCATCACGAGTAGCGACTGTTCGGTGGGCCAGTTCAGCGCGTATAGCGACGTGTCCTGCATTTTTCAGCCGGTAGGGCCGAATGAAAATCCTTCATTATGGCCGCCGGATGGAAAAAAGCCCGTCTGCCAGATCGAGCCGACAAAGGAAAACGCGGATAAGGAATGCCAGAATTACGGAGGCGTTGCAAAAAACGGCATCTGCACCTTTATTTCAAGCGGGGAAAATCCGGAAGCATCGTTTAAGTCGAGGCCGTATATAAAGGCTGACGGGACATATGCCAATATCGATTTTACCAATACATACGGAACCGCAGATGCGCTGAACACTGTTATCGATGCGTCGACAACGAAGGCGCCCAATGTGGCGGGCCTCTGCGAATTGTACGGAAAAACCCAAGGATCCGGACGCTATCTCTGCATCAAAAGCAAAAAGAATACCTGTGGAACGGTTACGCCGCCGAGCAGCCTTACCATCAAAACCAAGAGCAGTTATGAGTGCGTTCTTACGTCCACGCTCGACGCGCAGGGTCTTGATAAGGGAAAGCTTTGTTTTCCGTCCACGGGAGGCCCTGCGGGCACGGATTATGCTGATCTCTGCATTAATAAGCCCGGATCCCTTTGCTGCGCGCAGGCCGCCGGCGGCTGTTTAGGTAATCAGGATTGCTCGCTCGACGGGTCCATGATTTGCAAGGGAGCGAATTTGAGCACACTCACGTACGGCACCTGCGAGTGGAATGTCGTTTGTGATCCGGCGGCTGTCGATCGCCGCTGCCGATACGCATCGCCGGCGGAAGTCGTGAACAATGAAATCTGTTCGCCGGAATCCATTTTGCAATCGGTTCAGCGCCGGTGCCCGAATCAGTCGCAGTATTGCTGCAAGGCCCCGGATACGCAGGCGCTTTCGAGCTGTGCCGCGGACATGAGCACGAACCTTACCTTTAATAGCGGCGGAAGGAGCTATAAGGATTATACGTGCATTACCGGCACGCAAATTCCCGATTCCGAGTATGTTCCGGGAACGAAAACCTTGAAACATTGGGAAGACGGTGGAAACTGCCTGCGGAGCGATATTCCGGCTGGAGGGCAGGCCGGAGGGACGACGATTACGCGTTGCGGCTCCGGACAAATATGCTGCAATGCCAAACAGCTGCAATTCACGCAGGACGTAAAGGATTTTTACAGCCGGCCGGGCGGGGGGCAGAATTGCGGCATCGGCACGCCGCAAAAAATTTGTACGGCCCCTTCGGCCATCGTTAAAGACGAGGCGGAAGCGCAAAAACGGGGATATCCCTCGCTGGACGCGTATTATGCCGCGCTTGCAAGTTCCCCGGGATGCGACATTACGCCGTATAGTCCGAGCAGCTTTACGAACAATAAGGAATGCTTTACGGGATTCCTCTGCTGCATTCCCGATTATTCAACCGGCGCCGGTTTTTGCGCAAAGGATAGTGATTGCGATCCCAATAATTATTGCGCGCCGAACTCTTCGAATCCCGGAGCATGTAAAAAGTGCGATTTAGGCACGCGCCTGTGCGTTCCCGGCGGTTTGTTGGAAAAGCAATTATCCGACAGCAGCTGTTTTGTGCGGGCCACGGCACAGGGCGCAAAAACCGATCAGGCGCTGAATGTGAGCGGAGCCACGAAAGAAAGTTATTCCTGCCAGCTCGTATTTACAGAATCGCTTGGCGTGAACGGATGCGTCCCGCAGGGCTGTGATGCGGAAAACGCCGCGGGCGGCGCTGAAAGCGGCGCAACCTTCCAGTGCTGTCCGCCGGGCGTGGGTGCTGCGCCAGGCGCTGCAGCCGCGGCTCCGGCACCAGCCGCCGAGGCCGATGTAATTGCCCCGGGAACCATCGGGCTTCCGGCCTGCATCCGAAGCGGCCAATGCCAGCTCGGAGACATCATTTGGACAGGCGCGCAATTTGCGAATTTTCTCATCAGCATTTCCGGCGCTGTCTTTTTGGCCATCTTTGTATACGGCGGCTTTTTGTACCTAACGGCAGGAGGCTCGGATGATCGCGTGGGCAAGGCCAAAAAGATGATCGTGCAGTCGACCATCGCCATGGTGCTCATGATGGGCGGATTCATTTTTATTCGCTTCATTCAGACATCACTTATTGCCACTTCCGCAGGGCAGGATGTATTAAGCGGCAGAGCCTGCGCCGAACTTTCCAACGATAAAACCCAGTATGCCTGTATCTTTTTGACCACGGATCCCCAAAGCGATCCCAAAGGGTATGATGCAGAGGCAAAAGACCGCGGCTGTGAGCGCGGCAAATGTCCGGGAGCTTCCTTATGCTGTCCTCTGTAAGTTATCGCCGAAATACGCACGCTATTGCCGCTCTTTGGATGGTCGGGATGCTTGCGGCCATGGCCGTATTTAGTTTTATCGGCATACATTCGGCGAGCGCAGCCGCCTGTCTTGATACGTCAAAACTCCCCGGCATTACGAGCGACTGCAAAGCCAGTGCCGCGGCCGATGAACTGGATACCAGCCAGTCTACCTATTGGTTCGATAATAAACTCACGACCGGCCCCGGCTGCGCGCCGAATATCTGCGCCGTAAAGCGAGGGAGCGCGCTGTGTGCGGCGCTCGCTACATTCGCCAAGAAGACCGGCACATACCAATGCGTAACGACATGCGCAGGAGAGGCGCTATCGCAGAGCGTTCCGGTTGCCGGGAGCGCCTGCTTGTCTGGCCAGTTTTGCTGTGCCGTGACGGCCGCCCAACAGCAGGCGGCAGGCGGAGCCGCCGCCACTGCCGGCCAAAAAGCGCCTGTGACCGGCCCCAAAACGCTTCCCGATCCTTTGGGCGGTGTGAATATTCCCACGCTTATCGGCAATGTCATCCGTACCTTCGCGGGTGTGGCGGGATCCATCGCGCTTCTCATGTTCGTATGGGGCGGGATTTCGTGGATTCTTTCCGGAGGGGAGCAGGCGAAAGTCGCACAGGCCAAAAAGACGCTGGTGAATGCTTCCATCGGCCTCGTGCTCATTTTTGCCGCCTTCAGTTTTGTCTCCGCCATTATCGACGCCATTCTGGCTGAATAACGATATGCCATCACAAGGACAGCCGCATGTGTTCGCCTCCGTACTCGGAATGCTTGCTTTCGGTATTTTTTTGCCGGCCGCGGCTTTTGCCGTTACATGCCAGGAAGCGGTGAATCAGGTTTCTTCGGTTGGGGATGTGGGCATTTGTTTGACCCAGCCGAATCCTTCCAGCGCATTCAATGGAACGGAATTTTTTAGCCTTGCCAAAGTACAGGTTTCCTGTGACGGCCAGGGAGAAAGCTGTTATGTGAGCCCGGCATCTTTACAAACCGGCTATTATTGCAGTCAGCTCGGCAAACTCAAGGGTGTTACGGATGCGGCCTGTAAGAACGGGAGCGCATGTCCCGAAGGTCAGACAGCGCTTGCCTCGGATGCGAATGCGGATCCTTGCGTAGATGCCGGCGGACCGCGCACATGCTGTACCGCCTCGGCGATCGGGAGTCCCGCTGCCGGCGCAACAACGGCCGCGGCGGTAAGCGAAAAAGGAATCACGCGCACGTCCTTTGGCCTCAAGAATCCGCTTGGCCGACGCACGGTCCCGCAAATCCTCGGGAGCGTGGTCGGATGGCTCGGCACCTTTGCCGGAGGATTGTTTATGCTCTACCTCATTTGGGGAGGCGTTCAATGGATGGCTGCGGGAGGGAGTACGGAACAGGTGGAAGCCGGGAGAAAAAAAATTATCGCCGCCGTGTCCGGTATCGTCGTTATTCTTTTGTCATATCTCATTGTCGATGCCGTAATCAGTTTTACGACGATACGTCAGTAATCCGCTAGGATAGTAAGTCAGTACGTAAGTGGGGTAATAGGCGAAAAATCGTTTTAGAGTTTTAGGGTTGTAGAGTTCGAGGGTTCTGGGGTTGGGAATGAGTTTCGTGTCTTTGATAAACAGCACAAGGACCTACGGACCTACGATCCTACAGACCTAGGGCAAAGGGAACGGGTTACTGGTTACGGGTTCGGGTTACGGGCGCATGGCTTACAGACTACGGTCTTACGGACCTACGATCCTACAGACCTAGGGCAAAGGGAACGGGTTTCGGGGAAGATTATGCTCCCCCTACGCAACTACGTCCTACGCAACCACGTACTCTTTCCCCCTACGCAACCCCATCTTGACGGCCTTTCTCGACCCGTAAGAAGAAAAAATGTACAATAGAAGGCATCATGAAACAGAAAGGAGGTGACACATTGGCATGACGCACACAACAAAGAAGATCGCGAGTTTCGCGGCTTCCGTTGCGCTCGCGGCTTCGATTGCGCTCCCAGGTGTCGCATTGGCTCAGGGAACCCTGAATTCCAATGATCTCGGCGTCGGCGCCATCCAGAGCGATATTAAACTCGGCGCGGGAGACGTCCGTCAAACAGCGGCCCGCCTTATTAACGTCGCGCTCGGATTCCTTGGCATTATCGCCGTTCTTATCGTACTGGTCGGCGGATTCAAATACATGCTCTCCGGCGGCAATGAGGAAAAGACGGCCGAAGCGCGGAAACTCATCGTATCCGGCATTATCGGTTTGGCCATCATCTTGTCCGCATGGGCAATTACGAGCTTCGTTATTTCTCGGCTCATCTCGGCGACGGCAGATACTCCGTAAATACAGAACGCGCCTCATGCCTCTGCGTGGGGCGCCGGGCACTCTTCCATGAAGCCTTTTCGATTCGCGGCCGTTCTCCTCGGCCTTGCACTCAGCATGGCGCCCATTGCGGGCGGCACCGCTTTGGTGCAGGCACAGGGGTTCGAATCCAAAGATACGGGGCTTGTCGAAGCGGGGCAGAAGGCCGGATTTAACACCCAGCTTCCATGTCGCACCGAACCCGGTGGATGCATTCCATTCTTCATCGGGACCGCGGTGAACGCTCTTCTCGGCATTTTCGGCGCGCTTTTCCTGGTCCTTATTTTATGGGGAGGCGTGCAGTATATGTTCGCCCAAGGGGAACCTGACCGTATCAAGAAGGCAAAACAGACCATTATCAACGCCGTTCTCGGCATGATCATCGTGGCCGCATCTTACGCCATTGCGAACTTTGTTCTCACGACCATCTCCAGCGCCACCGGGGGCGGAGGAGGCGCAGAAACAGGCGCGCAAACGAGCCCCTAACCGTATGAAAGCCGCTCTCCAACGAGCAATCCTGTTCGGCACACCCCTCTTTTTTCTTCCGCGTGCGGCTCTTGCCCAGGGGAAGAGCTTTGTGGACAGAATCCGTAGCGGGGTAAATACCGCAGGCGCTCCCGCAGGCCTCACCCAGTCGGCGCCGCTCGAGGTCCTTATCGGCAATCTCATTAATGCGGCGCTCGGATTCGTTGGCGTTGTCTTGCTGGGCGTGCTCCTGTATGCAGGATTTTTGTGGATGACGGCGGGAGGAAACGTGGACCAAGTGAAAAAGGCGAAAGCGATGATTACCAATTCCGTCGTCGGCCTCGTGATCGTGGCGGCGTCATTCGCCATTGCGAATTTCGTATTAGGCGCTATCACGGGCGCAACGACAGGCGGCGGTGGCGCGCAAACGTCACCTTAATCCAGCTTATGAAGAATACATTCAAATTTTTAACCTCCGCAATCGCGGCCACCGGAAGCCTCACGCTCCCGTTCGCGGTTTTGGCGCAGAATCCGTTTCAACAGGCGCAAAACCTCGTGGGGAATGTGGCGCAGTCGGCGAATGTGGGCCAGCAGCAGGAGCTCCCCGTGATCGTGGGACGCATTATCAATGTGATCCTCGGTTTTTTGGGAATCATTCTGCTCGTCCTCGTTCTCTATGCAGGGTTTTTGTGGATGACGGCCGGCGGCAATGAAGACCAGGTGAAAAAAGCAAAACAGTACATCACCAATTCGGTCATCGGCCTCATCGTGATTGTGGCGGCATTTGCGATTTCCAACTTCGTGTTGAATTCGCTCATCAACGTCACCCAGTAACATTCGCTGCGCAGCGAAGGCACTCCCGGGCTTGTCCCGGGGGTGTTTGTATTTCGAACACGAGTACATAGTAAATGGTGAAGTAAATAGTGAATAGCAAATAGTAAAATATGGGCTGGTGCTTCAGTTTATGCACAGTTGACGTCCGTGCTTTTGTTTGAGACGGAATAGAATATGAGATCAGGATATAAAGATTTGATCGTATGGAGAGAGGCGATACAGCTGAACACATTGGTTTTTCAAATGTCCGGCGCATTGCCGTCCCGTCTTCGTTTTGTCTATGCCGACCAAATGCAGAGAGCTTCCCTTTCCATTGCTTCTAACATTGCAGAAGGATATGGCCGTTCATCACGCGCTGAACTAAGGCGCTTCTGCCGGATTTCTTTTGGCTCTGCGATGGAGCTCGAAACACAGCTTTGTTCGCTTGAGGCTCTTGGAAGCTTCCCCGACCCAAAGCTGGAACACGTACAAGAAAAATTAAACCTCGTTCTTCGTTTGTTGTATGGGTTTATTCAGTCATTATAGAGTTGATTCAAAACCAATTTGCCATTTACTGTTTACTATTTACTTTATAACGAAACCGCCCGTCTCAGATTTCTCCAAGACGGACGGGTAAGGGTTGAGGTTTGGCTTCCGAAGAAGGCGTGTTGGGGTCTCGAGGCTAGTAGGTCTCGATGCCCCGTGTTGCGTTGTACACGGTGCGGACGGCTCCCCAGGCATAGGCCGTTGGGCCTTCGCGGTAGGGGAAACCGATGCGGTCTTCCCACATACCGACGGGCTGAAGATACGGCTGCCCGGGAATGCGGTTGTACAGCACCACGCGGATACTGTGTTTCCCGTTCCCGTCCAAGACGGTCTTTACCATTTCGCCCGGAGGGACGAGAGGGAGAAGGCTCGCTTGGCGTCCTCCGCCGATCTTTGCGGCATTCGTGGGAGCGAGCAGTCCCTGAAAGCCGTTATAGAGCCGTACCATCTCGCGCCCGTCGATGATGACATGCGCCCAGTACGGACTTTGATTTTTGATGGCGAGACACATGCCTCCGCAGGGCTGGCCGTCCATGGGATCCCGGTTCAGGTATCCCACGGACGGTCCAACACTTCCGGCAATGGGTGCCGGGGCGAAGGTTCCGAGCACGGTCGTGCCGGGGGCTCCGCGCGTGAGGCCGAGCAGTTGGCGTCCGCCGTCGGCAGGCGCCGCTTCCGTCCTTCCTTCGGCTTCGGCGCGCGCCTGTGCCGCCGCCACCAGGTCTGGCCGAGGTTCGGCCGCCAGCCGCTCGAGCTTTTCGTTCTCGAGTTTTAGGCGCTCATTGTCGCGCGCCTGGCTCTCGATCTTTTGGATGTAACGGGCCGTCTCGTCGCGTGACGGTCCGGATGCGCATCCGAAGGCGCCGAAGGCGATGCACGAAACGCATACGATCATGAGAATCTTGTTCATCTGGAACTCCTTGTCTGGAAGACGCGACGCATCGCGTCCCTGCCTCCCCCGTTGGGGCGTTTTGTTGCCCGTTGGTCGGGGACGTTGATGTTTGTTGGGGCGCGGTTGGGGCGCGGTAGGGGCGCAGCTGCGCCCCTACCGGTATTTGTCATTCGGACGGCGTTTCATCTGCTGCCGTCGCCTTGGGGTTTTTGTCCTTGGCGTCGCCGCCCTGCGGGGCGGAGCATGCTCCGCCCCTACGGGCGGTCAAACATCCGATTGCGCGCGTGTTTTTGTGCACCCGCTTAGCGACCGTTCCTATGTCCTTTTGATATTCATCGCGGGACACGAGCGGGGGAGCTGCCTGACTGTAGCGCGCGTATCCGGCTTGCGTCGGATCCGCTTCGCCTACCATGAGAAAGCTTCCGCTGTACTCGTTGGGACCCGGGGGAGCCGGCATCACGTAGGACGCAGGGCCGTATCCCATAGAACCGCCGTAGCCTGGAACGAAGGCTCTGCCACCGGAGGTGACGTTCCTGCAGTACGCATCGGCCTGGGACGAACCCATGGTCGGCGCATTGTACGCGCGGCATTCGCGGAATGCCTTGTCGGTCACGATGACCTCGGAATGATCCGAGGAATACGGTCCCGCATTGTCCTTCACCGTCCGCTCGCCCGAGGCATCGCGAACGGTGGTCGTGCGCGTATACGTACCGCACCCCGCAAGGAGGAGCAGTGATACTGCGAGTACGAGAATGATGAACCTGGTCATTGCGTTCTCCTTAGTAGGGGGAATAACCGTAGTAGTACAGGGGAGCGAATTGTCCTGGACGTCCGCCCCAGACCTTTCGCCGGCAGTAGTCTTCCTTGTCGGGGAATCCGTTGAGCTCGGCGAGACAGTCCTGGTAGTCGCTCGTTGTCGTTGTCTCGCTGTTCGAGTGCGATCTATACGGCCCTGTTTTGACGTCGTGCTTGGTTTCCTGCACCGGGGACTTGGCATCCGCGCTGAACGCATGATTGCCGCATCCTCCTGCGGAGATCAGGAACACGACAAGGCCGGTCGCGATGAGAGGGATTTTCATGACGAACCTTTCTCCTCCCATCGGGAGGTTTTCCCTGATGGGATTGAAGTCTTCTTCTGTCGAAATTCCGTCGCCGGAGACACTCCGGACGAAAATATTTTATATCACAAAACTTCTATTTTGTCAAGCCTTCTTGTCAGATTCTTTGTCCGTAAAGCTATCTTTATTTTTTCGCTGTATTGAGCCAAAAACAGATAATTACCAACAAATAACCAATAACGAATAACCAATTCCCAATTGCTACAAAAAAAGACGCCCATTCCGCTTTTTGCGAAACAGGCGTCTGTTGGTCCGAAGACCGAGTGAAGTTACGGCGTGCGCGCACCGAACTTCGTGAAGAACTCCGCCTCGTCTTGAGTAATCTGGACGGGGTCACAGTCCTTTTGGGGTTCTGTGCTTGCGACGCGCGATGGGGGCGTCTTTTTGGGATGCTTTGGCAGGATCTCCGGCGCCGGCTTTGGCTTTTCCTTGCCCTCTTCCTTTGCCGGAGTATCGATCGACGGCGTCTTTTTACTCGATGCCGTCGCTATCGTCGATGCCGTCGCTATCGTCGATGCCGGAGAAAGATCGGGCGAGGCCGATGTGACCACGGGCAGACGCACCTCGTTCTTCCCTGCGATATTCGCGGCGAGCCCGGCGCCGGACCAAAGCGATACCGCGAGGAACACGGCCGCGATGCTTGCGAGCGCGTAGAATGCTCCGCGATGCAGGAATCCCGGCTTCCCGTCTCGCGCATTGGGTCGAAGCCCGAGGGCGAGCGCAAGAACGATCAGGAACAAGGTTCCTGTGAGCACGCTGATAAGCAGGTTCTGCCACCAGCTCCGGAGAAAACCCATGCCCGACTGCCCTGATCCGAATCGGAGCAGGCCGTGATACTGATCGATCCAGAAGGCTTGGAAGCCCTCGGGAAGGAGCGGTACTACGTGGCGCACGCAGAGGAGCGCCACGGTGACGGCCGGAACGCCGTAAAACATGATCCTGGCAAACGTGTAGCGCATGCTCTGCACTTCGAGTTCGCCGCCGTTCTTCGACAAATACCAGCCGGCAAGGCCGGTAATGAAGAAGAATGCTCCTGCGAGCACGGCCGTGATCGGGTGCGGGTAGGCCGTCATGAGCATGGCGAATGGCGTGATAAAGACGGCGAGCGCGGTCGCGGCATTCCGAATGCGCGCGGCCGCGGCCTCCTCTTCGATAATGTTCACGCCGAAGGGCAAATGCTGCTCGATATTTTCGCGGGTAATGTTCGGCAGAGCAAAGAGCGCCTGCCTCGTGATGACGGTTGCGACTTTTTCGAGGAGTTTCGCGCCCTTTTCCACCGCCCAGGCGATGAAGCCTGCCATGAGCCGTATGGCTGCCAGCGCGGCGTAGAACGAGAAAGCGCCGAGCGCCGTGAGAAAACGGCTTTCCGTCATGATGCCCGCGTAGCCCCAGCCAATGCCGAGGCCCACGAAGGCGAGCACCGCATAGGCGAGGCATCGCCGCAGGTGGAATCGTTCCGGCCGATAGCCCACGTACCGCTCCAGTTCCTCTACGATAGCCGCCTGATTCGCATCTGGGACGACGTTTCCGGCGGCGTCGAGGAAGGCGCCTTGCGCATTCGTCCTCGGCACATTGTGGTATCGGGGCCGCGCCGCGCCAATGGCAATGGCTTCGAGGAGTTCGAGCGCCATGACGGCGACCGTGAAGATCCCGATGGTCATCGGGAACCAGTTCATGCCCTGCCAGGCAGCATTGTTCTGATCGAGCGCGGCAAGGCCGAAGGCGGCAATGACAACTTGCACAATTACCGCCAGAACCAGCATTATCTGCGTCGGACCTACGGCGAGCCCGCTGTACAGGAGCCGCGTGCGTTCGTACGCATTGCGGCCCTGACTTTTTGCATCGCGAAGCGTCTGGAGAATGGCCTCATCCACGCCAAAACGCGGTGCGAGCCCGAAGGCCGTGAGAAGAGCCAGAAAACCGAGAATATCCATGGTGTTCTCCTGTGAAACAGCTGTGCCCTCCCCACCGCGTAAGAGGCGGGGAGGGGCGGGTTTGTATCAGAGCCAGCTCCGGATTTTCGCCAGCCAGTTCGGCAGGCGAAATCCCGTCCGCGGCTGTTCCGTCTGCGCCCGAAGGCGCCGTGTATCGCGTTCGTATGCCGCAGTTTCGCGTTCCTTCGCGAATGCGAGGATCTGGCCGCGGATGCGTTCCGCATTCGGATCTTCCTCGCCCGTGAAAAAGTTCTGCAACGCTTTTGCGCCGCGCACGGCAATGGCCTCTTCCTTCTCCTTCACGAAACTTTTCAGAATCGTGATGAGCCGGGAGGCCTTGGTCGCCGGTTGATCGCCGGGCGCCGGTGCTGGCGTGCTATGTACGGTCTGGAGCACGCGCACGGCGATTTCCGGACTCCATTGTTTGCTCGCCTGCATGTCGTGAAGCTGTTTCTGCTCCGACCGTGTGGCGCTGGTGAGCCACCCGAAGTACTCGTCAATGAGCGCCACCTTCTCGGCGTCGTCCTTGAACGTCTTTTCGATGTTCATGACGGCTTCATGAAAGGTGAGCGCCGGCTTGGCGTACTTTTCCACAATGTCCGCGGCGGACTTCCCGCAACAGGCGCCGGTGGTCGCCGCATAGCCGTTTTTCATGGCCCAGTCCAGCGGCACTTTTCTGCATCCCTCGAGGAAGTTGGTGAACTTCTTCTTTTGGTCGCCCTTGCCCTGTTCGCGGTCTCCGCGCCAGCACATGGGGCAATGCAGGTGGTGAATGGTCCGATCGTACGAATTGATGATGCACTCCGATTTGAAAATCTCCTCGAAGGCATCCTTCTTTTCGTCGAAGGATTTTGCGACGGCTTGCTGGAGGGCGTCGCCGCGATTGCCGCCGCGTTCGATGACCGAGGTGGCGGAGAGCACGGCCGCGTCGATGGACTCATTCAGCCAGTGCTGAATCTTCGTGCCGTCGTATCCCATCTCCGTGAATCGCGCCGCGAGTTCGTCGGGGGCGTGGAGCAGGGCCGCGGCAATAATGCCGCCGGCGGAAAATCCGTAGTGGGCGATTTGGTCGTCGCCCAGCATGGCGCGGAGTCCGTCGCCGATTTTCTGCAATGGCGCCAACCCGCCAATGCGATTGCCGAACTTGCGTCCGAACTGCTCGCCGGCAACTTTGGCGATTTCGTCTCTGATGTCCGCAATAGCCATGATGTACTCCTTCCCCCGCGGGGGTGTATCCCCGAAGGGAGGTTGAATGTGTTCTGAATTGTCGAAATGACATATCTCCGGGCCTGTTTGGGCACGAAGATGAGAAATTTTTATATCATAAAATAGCCATTTTGTCAAGTATTCTTGGCTATTTTGTTCATATGCATTTTTGGCTCTGTGAAGCGGCTATTTTGTATTTCCTGATTCCGATACAACCTCGAATGCCGCAGAAACGGCATCACGCGCAATCTCACGAAAGCGGGGGTCCTCGCGCAGAAGTCGGTCGAAATTGGGGTGTCTTACAGGCGTTTCGAAGACAAAGCGGGATCCTGTTCGTTCCACAATCACCTCCCAAAGCGTGGAGCTTGCCTGTCCCGTGACAAGCTCAAATTGGGCTTTGGAAAGCTCCGGATTTTTTGCATACAGAAAGGCAGGGTCAAGGCCGAAGAGGTATTTCAATCGGTCATCCGCGGCCCAGAGCATGGGGAATTCGTCCCAGTTGCTTTGGAAGACGCGGTCGCCTGGTTCCGCGCGGTCCGATATGGCGGCCATCGTGGTCCGAAATGTATCGAAACGAAAATACTCGGCATGCAGAACCCTCCACGAGGCAAAAGCGTGATGCGCGGCAAGAGCGGCGACAAGAATGGGGAACATTCGGACGAACGCTCCCGTGAACGCGCGACGTTTCAGGCTTTGCATCCATGCGCGAAAACGGTTTGCATCGATAAGCGCAGACAGGCTGGCGAGCCAGAGGGCAAGACTCGGCACGAAAAATTCTGCGTATCGCCGACTGTTTAGCGTCATGGCCAGCGTAAGGGCCACGGGGAGCGCCAGAAGAAGAGCGCGCTTGATCGTTGCTCGGAATTCGCCATGCGCGCCCGGGAGAGCCGGATCGGCATCGTCTTGCGCTATTCGCCGTGCGGCAAAGAGGAGACCCGCGCCGATCATGATCGCGACGATCACGAGCGGCGCTGCGTCCTGTACCACATCCCCGATGGTCGAAGGATTCCATTCGCGTCCCTGGTTCAGGACCGCGCCGGTCGAGAAGATGCTAACCTGTACCACTTGCAGCCAGAGAAAACGCAGTATCTCCATTCGATTCGGGTGGACGAGGAGCCCGACGGCGATGCCGAGCGGAAGAGCGGCAAGGGTTTTCCACGGGAGGTCCTTCAACGACCGTTTCCATGTCCATTCATCAAGCATGACCCGGCTCACCAGCATTCCGGCCGACAAGAGACCCGTGACAACGACGGACAGAATCCAGCCCCCATGCGACAGGGCAAAAAGCATGGCGGCAACAAACATCAATACAGGTTTTCGGAACAGAAAGGCTCCGATGATGACGAGAAAAAATCCGATGGCGAGCGGGGAGGCCTTGGCGAGCAACAGGCGCTGGGTGAAATTCGGGGACAAAAGGGTGAGGAAAACAAATATCGCCGCATACGGCGCGTTCATTCGCCTCAAAAGACCCCAGAGCGCGAGAGCTGTTATGGTTGCCAGCACGGGGGCCATGAGCTGGGTTCCCCAAAATTCACCGAAGAAAAAAATCGCCGGTCCGAGAATGAGATGGAAGAGATAGTGATGGTCCGCGAATTGCGTTCCGAGCGTGGTCAGATCAAGCCAGGGAAATGCCTGAAGCGGTCCGGAATCCAACATGAGCTTTGCGATATGCGCATGATAAAACGCATCCGGATCCGGGAATGTCCCCCAGGGGGTCATGAGGGCGAACCACAAGAGGAGGGCGAAAGGGAACAGGCCGTGGGCCTTGGGCCATGAGCTTTGGGCCGTTGAGGAGCTCATCATCGGGCGTATTGTATCTATTTGACAGGAGGAACGATACCCGTCACTAAATGGAATATATGCCCGGATATCAAAATCTTACAGTATGGAAAGAATCGCTCTCTCTTGCGAAGCGCATTGTGATGGTGGCGGATTCATTTCCGCGGCAGCATCAATATGAGGTCGCATCACAGATGAGGAGAGCAGCGGTTTCTATTATGTCGAATCTTGCCGAAGGCAGCCGGAAAGGCCGCAAAGAAGAGGCCCAGTATGTCCGTATCACCCTTGGCTCTGCTGCGGAATTGGAATCCCAGATCATCTTGTGCAGGGAATTAGGTTTTGCGAATTCAGAGATTTGGAATGAGCTCTTGCGTACCATCGATCGTATTTCGCGGCAACTCTAGCGATACCACCGGTCACTATCAAGATAACCGTCTTTCTCAGGGCCATGGCTCATGGCTCACGGCCCAAGGCCAAAAAAAACATCCCCCTCGCGCTTCCGAGCTTCTCTCCAAGCTCAAGAGCACGAGGGGGATCGCAGTGCTTGTCCCAATTCGTCGCGAAGCATGGGAGCGGCGAATCGAGGCGAAACATCAGTGGCCAGCTGTTCGTCTGGCCGCTCTGCCCACGTAGCCCGACGTATCGGGAAACGGAGGCAGAGCAGGCAGGCGAAATAAAGAAACCCGCTGGTGCGGGTGTTGCCTCTACCGTCCGTCGTGCAGAACGTCGGAACTTGCGGCGGCGAGGATGCTGTATCGGAGCATGAGAGATTTTTACGTTGCGCGATACAAAGAGTCAATATCTCTCCGTGGATAACTTCTTTACGGCGAAGTCTGTTCGCCCTGTACGGGCGGAGCTTCATCAATCCAAAGGTTCAGCTCATCGAGCGTTTTTTCCGTGAGCTCTTCCGCATCGTCCACGTCCATCATTTCATCGAGAATTAAATGGTTAATGAGCGCGGCGCGGCAGTCGGGTTTGGATTTCGGATTGCCGCTGTCGTCATAGCAGAGTGCTTTCAGTTGTTCGGTATTCGCCATAGATTTTTCAACTATAGCCCCGTCCCGCCTCATCTGCAATTCCGGCGCGAAGGATCATGTCGTGGCGCGCATGCGCGCTTGACGGCGCGCTTGTTCAACCGTACCCTCGCACCGAATGTCTGCTGGACGGTGCCTCGTTCGGCGGCATAACTGGAGAGGTGGCTGAGTGGTCGAAAGCGCCTGACTCGAAATCAGGTGTAGCCGCAAGGTTACCGTGGGTTCGAATCCCACCCTCTCCGCCACGGAATGGGCGCCGCAATCCCGGCGCTCTTTTTGTCTGTTACGTCAATTTCAGAGCACGGGGATGAAGGCACGGATCGGCGTCGTGGCGGGCTTGATGGCCGTGTGGTGACCAGGATGTTTTGCAACGTGTCCGCGTTCGAGCGCCTCGAGCATATCTGTGAAAGCATTCACGGTGATCGAAATGTCCGGCAATACGCGGATGTTCTCGAGTGCCGTAGGAATATTCCGTCAATGTGTAAAATCCCCACGGCGTTCGAAAACGTGGCGTGGGGATGTGTTCAGCGGTATGTTGCGACGATATATATCGCATAGCAAAGGTACACGAGAAAGGGCATGGTCGTGAGAAACCAATCCTTCCAAGAGAACGCTTTCACGGTTTTCCTCCCACGTCTCTCGTGAAAGGAATAAATGCTTGCCAGGACGCTCAGGACAAATGTCGTGCAAACAACCCATTTTTCGATCGTTGCCATCCGAGACTCTCCTTTTGGGACGTCTGTCGTTTGATGAAGATGTCTTAGACGAGTGGAGGAATTTTTTCAAGTTCTGTTGTTCGACACGGCAAAGGCCCCTATCACAGGGCCTTTGAGGGGGACTTCTTCATGATGAGGACCGTAATCCACATCGCGAACAGGAAGCCGGGAATGTTTGGAAGGAATAATGCCCAGTCTTTTTGGAGCACACTGTGCGTCATCCAGAGCAGATGCGCGAGATCGATGATGAGCCATTTCGCCACGGGGATGCCGACGCAGACAGGGACGTTTTTCAGTTCTCTGATTTGGAGCGGATACCCCATAAGCACGACGAGCATTTGGACGCTCATAGCGAGGACGGCGATTGTACCGGACATGTTTCTCTCCTTTTATTTGGTGAAAGTTTAAAACATACAAACTTACAGAATATTAAAGATTTTGTCAAGTCTACTAGACTCGCGGTGACTGGATATTTTTATTCTTAAGGCAGTTTTCGTCATTCATATATTTTCGTAAGGCAGTCTCACGACAGACCGTTGCATTGCCTATACAATAAGATGGTCTTTTATGCCGAATGGGGAAATACACAAGCGAGTCAGGATGATCATGAATACTTATAAACGGTTTATGGCCAGTCTCTTCCCTCTCGAGAAGCGCCAGGATGCTATTATTGAGGACGCTGTGAAACAGGAGGATGAAGAGAAGCTGGCCGACATCCGACGCCGGCTTGGGCAATAATCGGACATATGGCGAATCCCGCGATAGAAGAAAACGATCCAAAGCAGGAACAAATTCCGGCACCGCAGGAACGCGGCATGGAAACCGTAGCGGAGCTCCGGAGTTTTGCGGGCGCGCGGAAAGCAGACATGCGCCGGCGCACCCTGGAGGCCATCAATCGCGGCAAGCAGGCTTTGGAAATGCCGACCCTGCCGGCAGAAGCGCGGCAGGCGCTTACATCCATTGGACGAGAAATGGAGGTTTTGGAACGCCAAGCGGAACAGGAGATGGAACACATCGTCGAAACCCCGATTTCTGTCGCGGAAGAAGCGGTGCCTGCTGTTCCAAGCGTGCCCGAGCAGGCGGCATCGGAAGCGCAGGAGCAACGGGAACAGGTGGATCCTGCGCTGGAACGCTTGAATCGCGACCTTGAGCTTGCCGAAACGGTTACGAAACTCGAACAGGGAGGAGAGCTTATCGAACAGGAACGTCGTCAGCTCGCCGGCATGCTCGAACATCGCGGATGGCACAAGCTGTTCAATCAGGTTCGGCCGGGCCAAGCAGTCATTGCCACGCTTGCGCCGAGCGGCGACGCGTTCAGCATCAAGAATTTTAATGACAATTTGTTCGGAATGCAGCGGACGGACGACATTATTATCGAGCGGCGGAATATTCTGTCGAATTCCTTAAAGGAAGCTGGCCTGGAGGAGCTTTCCCAGAGTTTCAAGGACGGGTATTTCACCCTTCCGGCCGATCAGGTTGATACGGAAGAAAAACGACGGGCCGTTATGGAGCGTCTTGCCGGCGTCATGACAAAAGCCAATGCGGACATTACCGCCTTTATCGCTTCGGTCGCGGAACGGGAGGTGGCCATGCCCGGGAATGCGCGCCGCGAAGCGCTGCGCGCATTCCAAGAAGAGCTCAAAACTTCTGGCGGCTATCGCGGCAGTTTCGGTATGGCGCTGGCCGGGGAGGCCGCGGGGGAAGGGGATTATACATATATCGAAAAAGCTGTAGGCGATGCGCTCAAAGGCGCCAAACTCGGCCGCGAGCATCCGTCATATGGGCAGGAATTCACGGCCGCGAGCCCCGAACGGATTCTTGAATTCGCTCGCGAGCTAAGAGAAGCGCTTTCCGAGAAAAAAGAAATCGTGGATGCGAACGGGCGCTCTTTCGTTATCTTTGAAATGCTCGCGGACGGAACCAAGCAGCTGAATTTGGACGTGATTCGGGATGTGCGAAAGGGGAAATTCAAGCCGCTCAATGCCGATCAGGCGGAAACGCTTCGCGATATCAGGGATTACATGGAGCGGATAAATATTCTGGATGTGCTGAAACCATATACGCATGAGGAGTTGTCCGGCTCTCCCGTATACGGAACGGATGAAACGCTCTCTGCACAGGTTACGGAAACGAATACGCTCGTCGACAAGCTCCGCGCCGGCGGGGCGCTTGCGCCGGAAGACCGCGAACGTATTGCCGGACGCATTAAGCAGGAAGGCAAGGACCGCACCTGCACGTCATCCATTGAATTCCATTCCCGCGCGCTCGACATTCCGAACTGCACCTATCTCAATATGGACGTGCTGGACGTAGGGCCGAAGCTGCTGCAGGAATTCGACCGCCTGCTCCAGCAGGTGGAGCGCGGCGATATGAGCTTTGCGGAAGCATCGCTCATCGCCGGCGACGAGACCACGCGCAATATGCGCGAATTCCGCGCAAAGATTACCGAGGCATACCGAAACCTCACCGGGGGAGAAACACCGCTCATGCTCGTGGGCGGAGACGAGGCGGCCATTGCCATGGACAGCTCGCTCGTCGATGACGCGTTCCTTATGGAACTCCGGCGGGCCACCAACTCTCGCGTGGTGGAGACCGTGGTCGCCGGCAGCGAACGGCGGTCATCCGGCGATGATACACAGATAAGGCGCGAACATTTGGCCGCGCAGAAGCTCGCGGAACAAGGATCGGAGCTGGCCAAGAATATCGAGTCTGGCGTCCGCAATCTGCGGCTCGCCATTGCCGACCTTCCGAGCGAAGAGCAAGCGCCATTCCTCGCGCAGGTGAACGGACTCAATATCCGGCAATTCGCCGTGAAACAGCGCAAGGAGGCGCAAGGATTCGATCTTATCGTCGAGGATCCGGCGAATCCTCGTGCGACCATGACGGTGGATGCCGATCGCGTGCTCGCAAGCATCGATGATCTTCGGCGCATTGTGTCCCAGGCCGTCGGGGAGCGCCGCGCCGCCCTGCTCGCCGAGCTTTCGCCGCGCTATCCGAATATTGACGCGTCGAATATTGCCCGCGTCATTCGCATGAAAAATATGAGCGCGCCCGAGGAATATCAGGCGTTTCTCGATGCCATGAAATAACCGTCCATACGCCTATGAATGAAATGAAGCTGGCGCCAGAGATATCCGGCACCGTGCAGAAATCGCTGTCGGAAACGGCGCAGGAAAACGTAAAGAGCGCCGTCACGAATGCGCTGGAACAGCCGTCCGTGCATGAAGCGTCCAAAGCGCGGCTTCGCACGCGCATTCAGGAAATCCAGCGCGCGCATCCCGACCTTATTTTTCCCATGCGGGAGGAGGAGCTTGAAGGATTTGTCCGAGCCTTCCAGCATAACTGCATCAATGGGTCCTGCCTGCCGGAAGACGTGGATGCCATGATTCTGGACAACCTGTCCCTATTGAAACGCGCGCATGAACGGCGCAGATCCAAGGCGAGAGCGGCATGACTCATCTTCTTCGCGTACGCACTCGGCACGCATCCCCGCGCGCCTATGATCCGTATATAACTGCGGCGGAGCGGCGGGATCTTCAAGGCGCTGCGGCCGTTCTCAAAGGCATTCGTATTCTTCATGTGAACGCCACGCCGAAAGGGGGAGGAGTGGCGGAAATGCTGTCTTCGCTCGTGCCGCTCGAATGCGGCATGGGCCTTTGCTCCTCTTGGCATGCAATGGAAGCCCCGGCGCGGTTTTTCCGCATCACGAAAGAAATCCATAATGCGGTGCAGGGAAAACAGTTTAGGCTCCCATCCGCCGATATCGAATATTACCGATCCGTGAATGTAAAACTCGCTTCGCGTCTTGCCCGCCTTCCGTTCGATATCGCCGTGATTCATGATCCCCAGCCCATGGCTGTCATCGCCTCCGTTCACGACAGGCCCATGATTTCGCGCCTGCATATCGACTGTTCGCACATGGATGCTCGCGTCCGGCGCCTTCTTTATCCGTATGCGCGCGCATATGACCGCGTTGTCGTAAGCCGTCCGGAATGCCGTCTGGGCCTGCCCCGATCGATTGTCTCCGTGATTCAGCCTGCCATTGATCCTCTGTCACCCAAACATCGCGACATGACCCGGGCATATGCCCGGCGCCTGTTGGCGCGGCTCGGCATTCATCCGAAACGTCCCTTGCTCGCTCAAGTTTCCCGCTTTGATCCCTGGAAAAATCCCTTGGGCGTTCTCGAAGCCTATCGTTTGGCCAAGCGGCGCATGCCCGATATCCAGCTCGTTCTGGCGGGCATTATGGCCGCAAGCGATGATCCGGAGGCGTCGTCCGTGTTCCGCGAGGTGAAGAAGGCGTCGAAAGGGGATCCTGACATCCATCTTTTTTCAGATATCAAACAGCTTCGCGGCATTACGAATGACCGTTTCGTGAATGCCATCCAATGCGGCGCGGATATCGTTCTCCAGCTTTCCACGCGCGAAGGATTCGGACTCACGGTTACGGAGGCCATGTGGAAGGGCGCGGCCGTGATCGGCGGATCGGGCGCCGGAATTCGCTTGCAGATTCAGCATGGAGAAAACGGATATATCGAACACACCTCCCGGGCCGTTGCCCGCCGCATTGAAATGCTCCTTGGGCGTCCTCGCCTTCGCGCAGCCATTGGACGCCGCGCAAAAGCATCCGTGCGCGAGCAATATCTTGTTCCGCGCCTGCTTCGCGATCATCTTCGGCTTTACACCTCGTTCATATCGACGTAATGTTTCGATATGAATTTCCTCGCATCCTTGCAACTTTGGCTTTCGACAAACGGCTTTCGCGTCGTCATCATTCTTGCGGGAGCATATCTCATCGATCGCGCCGTAAAACTTTTTATCTCGCGCATTATCCGAAAGCTAGTGAAACCCAATTTTTATGCGAGCAAGCAAGCGGAACAGAAGCGGGAGGATACGCTCATTCGCGTATTGTCCGGCACGTTCAGCGTCGCCCTCTGGCTCATGGCGTTTTTACTGCTGCTCTCTGAATTCGGACTGAACATAGGCCCATTGCTTGCCGGGGCGGGTATTGCGGGTCTCGCATTCGGCTTTGGCGCGCAGTATCTTATCCGCGATATTATCACCGGGCTGTTTATTATATTGGAGAATCAGTTTCGGGTCGGAGACGTCATTTGTATCGACGGAACCTGCGGCGCGGTTGAAGACGTGAATCTGCGCATTACGACGCTTCGGGATTTGGACGGGGTCGTCCACCATATTCCGAACGGGGAAATCAAAAAAACATCGAATCTGTCCAAAGATTTCGCGCGCGTCAATTTGAACGTCGGCGTGGGATACGGTTCAGACTTGGATCACGTTATTCAGGTGGTGAATCGCGTCGGGAATACGCTTGCGCTTGACCCCGCATTCCGGGAGTCCATCAAAAAAGCTCCGCAATTTTTACGCGTCAATGATTTTGGGGAATCGAGCATTCAGATAAAAATTCTCGGCGACGTGGCTCCGCTCAAGCAATGGGAGGTGACGGGCGAACTCCGAAAGCGGCTCAAAATCGCTTTTGATAAAGAAGGCATAGAAATGCCTCTTCCGCAAAGGGTAGTGTACATGAAGGGGAGGGAGTAGGGAGTGGGATAGGGAACCGTTTTAGGGTTCTAGAGTTGTAGAGTTTTAGGGTTGGATGAGCTCTGAAATACTTGAGCGGTTTTTTTGTCCTTTCCTGAATCCCGGTGAAACCGGGATGAAGGATCCCTCTCTCGACTTGAACGTCTTTGCTTGTACCGATCCCTGAGAGAAAAAGACGTTCACGTCTCGACAGGGATCCCTCGTCACGCCTGCGGCGCTTCTCGGGAAGGAAGAATTGAAACGTCGGATGCTAAATGC